>CAXMPP010000088.1:0-9073 GCA_964195395.1 uncultured Thermodesulfobacteriota bacterium | reverse complement strand
AATAGCATCATTCACTCTTCTGTTAGTATGCAGAATATAATGCTCCGCCTCATGAAGCATGGCGTAGCTGGAATTCATGACGAGGGCGTATGCTAGGCACACTATAGAAATTTGCCACCAGTTGTCGACTAGGGTGAGGCTGAAAATTAACCCTAGCAAGCTGAGGAGGAGGATCAATGAGATGCCGAGATTTATCCTGTTAGGGATTGAGTTTTTGTTTGTTCTATTATTAGGCAGGGTCATAAGCGAGTAAGGTGTTTTCTAATCCGTTAAATTCAGGAAGCTGATCGAATAATTTAAAGGCGCGGGGTGTTAGTGTTCTGCTGTAGAGGCTGCTGTGATAGGACACACTGGTTTTGAGCTTTTTAATGTCTGAGTAGAGAGTGGGGCGCATTGGTTCTAGTTCAGGAAATTGAGCGATGAGTTCGTTGATGACGTTGATTGCGGCACGTTTTGGAGCGGTGAAGAATTCTCTCATGATCCTATGAAATAGAAATACATTGATCGATTTTTTCCATTTACTAGATGGTTTCCAGAATTGATCTAGCAGCTGCAAATCCCATTGCACGTGGTTTGCTTCATCTTGCAGGTGAATGAGGTGAGTCTTTTGAAAAGTAGGTTCTATTTCATCGTCATTGATGCACGCCCGTGATATCGCGATGGAGCGTTCTTCTTGGAGTAATGCGAGCCAGATCCAATAGTTGAAAAATTGAGGTCTGTTAGAAATGAGCCGCATCATCTTCAGCATCAAGGGTGGAACTTTTATGAAATAGTAAGCTTCACTATCTAGGGAAAATTTTGTGGGGTTCACCTTGTTCGAAAGAGCGCGAAACATCCGTGTGTGTTCTCTTTCTTCTTGTTGGAAAATCTTGAGAGACTGCGCTAATTCCCTAGGGGTGTCTGGAGAATGTTGGAGTGTTGGCAAGATGATTTCCGCCAGTTGTTCTTCAAAGAAAGCTGTCTGTTCGTTGAGGTAGAGGCCGTAGTGTTGGGTGTAAGCCAGTTGCTGATCCGGACTGAGATGTTGCCAGGATGGAGTATGGTAGAGGGTGGTAAGGTGCGCAGGGTGAAATGGCTTGTTGAAATCTATTTCATCATTAGAGAGCGCGTATTTACTTTGCTTATTAGTCATGATGTTATGGTTTTCTCAGGATGCGTTTCCATAATAGATGGATTAGTGAACGGTGATTTAGACTAGGATTCATGTGGGGTTCGACTTGGACTGTATGATGCAGGGGAAGTGTTGACCAGTGCAGAGAGGGGCTTATGTGATGGATAGTGTGGAATCCATTATTGAGTAACAGCCAGTTCATTAATTTACCTGTTAGATTACGAGAGTGATCCCATTTCGAGTCGTGTCTACAATCTTGATGTTGTAATAAATTGATGCCGATTAGGAGATACTGCCCCACTAGCCAAGGCGCGACTAGGCAGGTGAGTGTTCGTTGCCAGTTGAGGATGAGCAAGGTAATCAACAGTGCGTAGAAGATGCTGCGCTCTAGCAGGGCTTGCTTGTAGAGTTGTGGTCTCTTGTTTTTCCATTTAGGTAAATCGGAAGTTTTTTCGCGGTACATTTTGGCAACCGATTGAAACGGGAAGATCAAGATGTTGTAGAAATTATGAGAAGATTTACTTAGAGTAGTTTGGACAAAATCGCATTCTTCATTAAGGTGATTATGGTGATTTTCATTATGAGCCGTGATGATTCCCGTCGGTGGCTGCCCAGCCCCGAGCATGGCAAATAGGGAAAAGACGTTGTTGTAGTATCGGCTAGTAAAGGTGCCGTGATGCATGTGGTTATGAATGATAATGCACGAAATGAAGGCTAAGGGAGCGGTGACTAGAAGAAGCCAATAGGTGTCAATAATGGCAAGATAGTGACAACTGAGTAGAGCTAACTCAACGCCGATGAAGAAGAGACTACGTAGATCTGCCATGTAGCGTAATTTAGGTAGATAAGTGAATTGTTCCATTTCTAGAGCAAGCATATTAAGCGCAGGCTATTTTTCAAATTGATAATGCTGTTAAGTCTATTAAATTGATCAATGAATTCGACTCTATTTTCGATTGAATCTATTGTGGAAACCGTGGCAGGGTTCTGCCGATGCTGAATCACTGGTATATTTTATGTCGTACAAAGGAGCTGAAGAAAAAGCCTTTAGCTCGGACGGTATGCAGCGAGGCAGTGGTCGGCTTTAGAAATGCTGAGGGAGAGGCCTGTGTGCTGCAAGATCGCTGTGCGCACCGAAATATGGCGCTTTCTAGAGGCTCTGTCACTGAGCATGGGATTCGTTGTAACTATCACGGTTGGGCTTATGCTGGAGATGGGCATTGTGCTGACATCCCGGCTTCTTGTGAGAGTTGCGAGGCCTACTCGAAGATAAAAATACGAAGTTATCCTGTGAGAGAGAAACAAGACATGGTTTGGCTCTGGATGGGGAAAGATCTGCCTGTTGATGAACCCATCGATTTTCCTCAGTTTGAAACGTCAGGATGGCATCATTGGTTTATGCAGCGTGAGTTTGAGGGTAATGCATTTCATTGCGTGGAGAATTTTTTAGATGTCCCACACACTGCTCATGTGCATAAGGGATTGTTTCGTGGCGATGAAGAATCGATTACAGAAATTGAAGTGACGGCAGGGAAAGACTGGATCCAAGCTGAATTTATAAATGAAGGAGAAATGGATTCCTGGATAGGACGAATGCTAGTGCCTAAGGGGAGTGAAATCGTGCATACTGATCATTTCCAAATCCCATATATCACGCGAGTGGATTACCAGATGTCGGAATCACGGCAGTATATCGTGATGAGTCAATGCACTCCGATAGATGACGAGCACACGAGAGTTTTCACCTACATGGCGTATCGATTTCGTCCCTTGGGAATGTTGTTGAGGCTAGGATTTGAGCCGTTGTCTCATTTGATCTTGAATCAAGATGTGAAGATCATTCGGCAGCAAACAGATGACATCAGGCGCACTGGTGCAGGCAGATTTTTATATTATGAAACAGATGCTATTGCGAAGGGTATTCGTCAGTTGTTAGACGGGGAGTCACTTGAGAACTATCAGCCGCAGAGAAAGAAGTTACGCATATGATGGAAGCGATTCGTCTAGGAAGTAGTTATCTAGAAGATACTGTGATGGTTGTCATCATCATAGCTGTGATTCTCTCGCTGCTATTCCCGATGTATCAAAATAAGAAAGGTCGCTTAGGCGGAGCCATTAGTATTTGGAAATCTATTTGGTTGGTTTATGCGATCGTCTTGTGGTTAGTTCTGCCGTGGTTTTTTGCTGAGTTTAATGCGTGGTGGTTTTTGTTAGCTGGAAGTATGATGGTGCGTGGGTTAATCGAGATCCCATTGTGTTACAAGAAGCAATGGAAAGTCAGTTATGGTGTGGTGCATGATGTTATTCATCTCTTTTTAGTCGCGTCTCTGATTTTTGTAATTGGCTCATCAGGTCAGGTGTGGCTTTGGCTTACGCTGATTTCACTTCTTGTTGAAATAGTCTTTGTCTATTGTTTTAGACAGACAGGTGGTGATCCTGCGGAGGGGGTGTATTTTGTGCCTCACGGGAAAAAATTTAAGAGGGTGAACCAGTTGACGGCATTCCTGTTAGTTCCTCAGTTGGCTGTGATTGGATGGATTTTTTTGATGCGATAGAGAAATATGGATAAGAAATTAACAAGTCGTTATGTAAGCATCTCTGATCTGTCATTAGCTCTTCGAGATAGGATGTTTAGCTTGTTTTCTATGCATTATGATTGTGTGAATAGGGAGACGTTCGATGCTGATCTAACCTCTAAAAATGGGGCTCTCATGCTGTATGATTCGTCTGGAGAAATACAAGGGTTCAGCACTATGCTCTGGGATGCTGTGCCGATGGAGGATTGCGAGGTTGTTTACTCAGGTGATACGATAATTCATCCGGACTATTGGGGGAGTCGCGAGTTGATATCTCAGTTTTGTTGGCTATGTGGGCAACGCGTGAGGCGCACGCCTAAGCCTCTGTATTGGTTTCTGATTTCGAAAGGACACCGGACGTATCAGTTTCTGCCGCTGTTTTCTAAACGCTGGTTCCCTAGCCCAGATCATCTGGATGAGCTGGCTGCGAGGCTCGCGGCAACGTGTGCCGAGGCGATGTTTGGCAAAGCGTGGAAACCAGCTGAAGGCTTGTTGAGATTTAAAGAGAGCATGGGGCAATTAAAGCCAAGTCTCGCGCAGTCTACGGAGCTGCGTTTAGGAAATCGCTACGTGCAATATTTTCAGGAAAATAATCCGAATTTTGCTTCAGGAGAAGAGTTGGTTTGCATGGTGAACATGGATGCAGAGAATCTAAGAGGGACTGCGTTGCGAGCATTTAAGGAGGGATTTGATGCATAGTGCAGCGGAGGAATGGTTGTTGAAATTGTCTCCCTATGCGGAGCGTCATGCGCTGGGCCGGTTGTCTCCCAGAGAAACCCAGTTGTCTATTCTAAGGTCAGTCATCGAATCTAACAAATCCTCTACATTTGGTAGAACACATCACTTTGGATCGATTGAAGATTACCGACAGTTCACACATCAGGTTCCGATCATGGATTACGATGACTACGCTCCCTGGATAGAAAGAGTAGCTCGCGGTGAGCAAGGCGTGTTGACTGCTGAGGAGATCATTGGTTTTGAGCAGACTTCTGGGACGACTAGCGGGCGAAAAATAATTCCTTACACAGAAACATTTCGTCAGCAAATGGCGGTGGCGGTGGGCGGCTGGATGCATCGATGGAAAGAGCGTTATCCTGAGGCGTTTTCAGGCAGAAGTTATTGGGCAATTTCTCCAGCAGGAATGGAGCCAACGGTGTTGCCCTCTGGCGAGCAAGTCGGCATGGATGGCGATGGCGGCTATTTCCCTCTTGATGTGGCGGCTCCATTAGGGAGATTACTGATCAGACCTGAGCTAAATGGTGACTACATGGAAAATACAGCCAAAGCTCTATTGGCTACTAATGATCTTTCTAGTGTGTCGGTATGGAGTCCTACATTTTTGTTAGAGATTGATCGGCAGATTCGACTGTTAGGTGCTAACTTTGAAACATGGTCTAGCCATTGGCCTCAGCTTGCAATTGTAAGCTGTTGGGGAGATGCTCAGGCGGCAAGATGGTTGCCTCAATTGCGGTCGTTACTTGGAAATGTGGAAATTGAAGCGAAAGGCTTGTTGTCCACTGAAGGCGTTTTTTCTATTCCCACAGCGGACGGTCATTCTGAATTAGCGGTAGCGTCGCATTTTTATGAATTCCTGGTGTCATGTGAAGATGGTAGCACGCTCATCTGTGATGAATTGATCGTAGGAACTATTTATGAAATCTTGCTGACCAATGGCGCTGGACTGTATCGATATAAAACGGGTGATCGGATCGAGGTCACTTCGATGAGTGATGACGGATTACCCACCTTTATCTTTAAAGGTCGTAGTGGCGGTAGTAGCGATTTAGTAGGAGAAAAGCTGAGTGAGGAATTCGTTTCAGAATGTTTTAAGCAGGCTCAAATGTCAGGAATTCTGGTGGCATGTGAGGATTTCTATACATTGATTGGCTCTGATTTGAGTCGTATCGAAGAGTTTTCTGAGGTGCTGTTAGATAATCCCTATTACCGACAAGCACTTGATCTGAAACAGCTGAAACCATTGCGTAATATGGAGACTACCGAGCAGCAACTGTTTAGCTGGATAGAGCAATGTGCATCCGCTACAGGAGCACGTGTTGGGGATGTGAAGCTCCCTAGCCTAGTAGGAAATGATTCACCACTTCACCGAGTTATTGAAGGGACTTTGAGTCGACTATGATTATCCGACGAGCCACAGATGAGGATAATGAGCAGCTTTGCGCTATCATGGCGGATGCTGAAATGGGGGAGACTATAAATATAGCTTTCGAGCGATCTCCTGATTATTTCGCTGGCGCCGCTGTTCAAGCAGAGAATGTTGCGGTGTATGTTTTGGTGCTTGATGATGTTATACAAGGCTTGTTTTCAGTCGGCAAAAGAAAGGTGTTTTTGAATGGTGAAATCAAATCAATCCGGTACCTCTGCGATCTGCGATTAAGACGAGGAATAAGAGGTGGGATGTATCTAGCGCGAATGTATAAGTACACAAAAAACGAATTAGTAGAAGCGGGTGAGATCATGCAAACCTTGATTCTCGAGGACAATAAACAGGCTACGAAAATTCTTACTAGCAAGAGAAGTTACCTGCCGCACTACCATGAGAGTTGTCGATATGTGACCCATATTCTGAGGGGAAATAATCGTAAAGTGAAGAGGAGCTCAAGAGTGGCCGTTTCAGCAGATATTCCCAAGATGCAGGCCTTTTATGAAGCGCAAGCGGTGAACTACCAATTTGCCCCAGTAATGCGTTTTTCTGAAATAGAAACCAGTGCTCATTTTCGTGATCTATCACTCGCAGATTTCCGCATGCTAGAAGAAAATGGTGAGATCGTAGCGATGGCAGCCGTGTGGAATCAAGGTGAGTTTAAAAGGACCAGAATAGTGAGCTATGTGAGATGGTTGAAACGGTTACGAGTCCTCATCAATCCTTTCCTCAGCATCCCATTGCCTAGAGAAGGGGAGCTTCTAGGGACTCATTATTTATTCTGCTTTTACGTTCAAAATAACGATCCTGAAATAGCTAAAACAATGATCGATAATGCACTTCAGAGCCTTCCACAAGGCGAAGTCCTTCTTGCAGGCATTGATGAAATCGATCCCATCAATCAGGTGTTGATGCAATACAAAGGACGACGTGAATACGGAAAGCATTATGTCGTTTGTTACAATGAGGCTGTTGCAGTGGAGGGAATCACGAAGTTTGAGGTGGCAAGAATCTGACAGACAGGCTGTTACTTACGGAACGCACCCGGATTCTTCCCGGTGATGCGTTTTGCGAAGTTTGAAAGGCCGGTGGCATCGGAGAATCCGACTTGGCCTGCGAAGGCTCTCATTAGGCTTCTGCGCGAGACTCCGCAGAATAATCTACGGAACAGACAATATGTAGATGAAGACGCCAATCCCTTTGTTTACAGGAAATATCTCCACAGTCACTTTTCTATGATGGATGGGTGAACCAATACGCATGGCTCAGTTTCCGAAGCTCTTCATTCTATCCAATTCTAGAAACTCTGTAATTTGGTATAGGGCTTGTTGGGTGAGCTGAAGTCTGCTGATGAGGTCTGAGGGCAGAGTTCTAGTTCTAGTTCAGAGTTCAGGTGCGGTGAATTCTTTCATTGGCCTAGAAAGTATTCGTGAAAACCCGTGCGATTGGTGGTGGGGAATCTTCTTCGTAAAGAGAGCTGAATAGCGGGAGTTCCAGCAGATGTTATATGCTAACGGCTCGTTACAAAGAATCTCCTTGGCTCGGCGGGTGAGGGGACTAGCTTGTTTTTAACAATTGTCGATTTAGGTGAAATCTACCAAGGGAACAACAAACCCACCAATCACTCTTAAAGCGATCAGGTAGTTCACCATTATTAATTCACTCCTATCTCCTTCTCACTCAAAAATTCCTAACAATACAATTATGAAAAACAACGAATACAGCATGCGCAGACAGAAATTGTATGAACAGATCAATGAGGGCGAAGCCCTGGTGCTGTTTGCCGGATCGTCCATCGGCAAGTCGGCCGACGCGAGCTTTCCCTTTTTTGCCAACCGAAATTTCTACTACCTGACTGGCATCCGCCAGGCGGACAGCGTCTTGCTGGCGGTGAATCAAAACGGTGACATTACAGAAACGCTTTTTGTTCATGAAAAAGACCCTATGGCCGAGCGTTGGAACGGGTATCGGCATTCTCGCGAGGAGGCGTCGGAGTATTCCGGCGTCGACAAGGTAAGCCATGTTGGAGACTTCGACAACGCGCTCAAGGGAGTCCTTGATCAGGGATCGGTCTCGGCCCTCTGGTACGATTTTGATAAGTTTGATGCGGACCGCATGGACGCGCCGCAAAACAAACACAGTGCATCGATCCGGTCAGCTTACCCTTTCGTGTCGTTCAAGAATGCCTATGGCACAATCTGCGGTGCGCGCACGATCAAGGACGCCGATGAAATAGCACGAATCCGTGAAGCGATGTGCATCACGCGTGATGGGATCCATGCGATGATGAAGGCGGCCAAGGCGGACATGTACGAATATCAACTCGAAGCGGTATTCACTAAGCTCCTTGCCGACGCCGGCGTGCGCGACTCAGCCTTCGACAACATCGTTTCCGGCGGTCAAAACAATTTCTACATCCACTATGAAGAGCCGATGGGGATTTTGAACGATGGCGATCTAATTCTCACAGATGTTGGCGCAAAATTGAACGAATATGTCACCGATATTTCGCGCGCTTTTCCCGTGAACGGCAAGTTCACGGCCGAGCAGAAGGAAGTTTACTCCATCGCGCTCAAGGTGAATAAGGAACTGATGGGGCTACTGGTTCCCGGCGCCGTGTCCTTTGCTGATATTGAGGCGTATGCGAAGCGGCGGGTGGGCGAGGAACTGGTTGCTGCTGGCTACCTGGGCAAAGATGACGACGTCAGCAAGTACTACTGGCATAAAGGCACCCACCATATCGGCTTGGACGTGCATGATGTCGGCCCGACGGCGAAGGCCATCGAACCCGGCATGGTATTTACGATTGATGTCGGGATTTACATCCCAGAAAAGAACATCGGTTTTCGCGTCGAAGACAATGTCGCGATCACCGAGACCGGCTATGAACACCTGTCATCAGAGATCGTACGCGAAGTCGACGATATCGAAGCGATGATGAGTTGATCGCACGGTAGAAGGTGAGTAAATAAAAACATAACAAAGAGTCTGCATGATGACAAAAAATCACGCAAAACCATGAGAACTAGGGGACAGAACTCAATGGCACATAGTTAAGCGGATTTATCGTGATCTCCAACGGAGATAATCATACCAGCCTAGGGATGAAGTGGAGCGGAATCCCTAGGTTAATCGCACATGAGGTGAAGACACCAATCCCTTTGTTTACAGGGAATATCTCCACTGTCACTTTCCTATGATGCATGGGTGATTCAATACGTATGG
>CAXMPP010000087.1:290-9131 GCA_964195395.1 uncultured Thermodesulfobacteriota bacterium | reverse complement strand
TGCGTCCTCCTCTGAATCAGCAGAGGCGGATTGAGTTAAATTTTCGAGCCAGGAATCGACGGATATTTCAGCTGTGCTAGCTGTTGATTCCGAGGACTCAGATTCGGGTCGATTTTCTAGAATATGCCTCTCTAACGTATAGAGAGCCGCCGCGATGTGCTTGCATTTCTCCTCGTCTGGGCAATCACAAAACGAGTAGAGCCGGTCATTGGTGGTGAAGTTGACTTCTACTTCGTAGGCGTAGGAGCCCGTGACTGTGAAAAAGGCAAAGCTCGCGCTGTCGACATCGACTAGGAGGTTATCAATGCTGGCGTCTTCGTTAGAGAAGAGTCGTTGGCCGCGCTTGAGCCGTGCGTTGTCGAAATGGTTCTCCCACGATCTTGAGAGGAAGAATTTCTCAGCTCTTTTTGGTAGTCGTGGGAAGTTCATTTTCGAAACTAGCTATTCGTATATTCTTCGTAAGCCGCCTTCACTGCTTCTAGTTCTTCCCAGAGTGCGTAGATCTTAGTGGCTTTTTCTTTCGCTTCTTTGAGCTTCTTTTCAAACTCTTGATAGTCGCTGGCGTGCTCGGCATAGAAGTTGGGTGCTGCAATCACTGCTTCTTGCGCGGCGACGTCTTCTTCAGCTACTAGGATGTCACCTTCGATCGTTTTGAGCGTTTCTTCCTCGCTCCACTTCAGCTTGCGTGGCTTCTCAGTCGGCTTCACCTTCTTAGGCTTGTCCTTGCTGGTGGTGAGTTTCGAGTAGCTGCTAGCTTGCTTGTCGCGCTGGGCTTTCTTTTCAAGATAGTAATCGTAGGAGTCAGGTGAGAAGTAGAGTGATCCATCGTCTTCAAAGGCGAGGATGCCTGTGCAGACTCGGTTGAGGAAATAACGGTCGTGTGAGACTACCAAAACTGAGCCTTTGAAGTGAGCGAGCGCTTCTTCTAGCAATCTCAGAGTGGCGAGGTCGAGGTCGTTGGTCGGTTCGTCGAGAACCAGCACGTTGCCACCGCGTTTGAGGATCTTAGCTAACATGACACGCGAGCGCTCACCACCTGAGAGGAGTTCGATCTTGGTGTTGATGCGATCATCGTCGAACAGGAAGCGGCGGAGATAGGCGCGCAGGCCGATGGTTTCATCGCCGAGCTTGACGTATTCTTGGCCTTCACCGACTTCTTCGAAAACGGATTTTTGATCGTCCATCAAGAGCCGGTTTTGGTCAACATAGTTGATGTCGGTACGCATGCCTACGTGGACTGAACCGGATTCTGGCTCGATCATGCCCAAAAGAGTTTTGATCAACGTGGATTTGCCCATGCCATTGCGACCTACGATCCCAACGCGTTCGCCAGGCTCTAGTTTGAAATCGAAATTCCTGAAAAGTGTGCGGTCGCCAGCTGTCTGAGTAATGCCTTCGCAGTCGAGTACGCGGTTCGGTAGCTTGCCACACGCTGGGATGATGAGATCGACATCGATTTCTTCTTCTGGTGCTTCTTGGTCGGCAACCTCAAAGTATTTATCCATCCGGTCGCGTGACTTGGTGCGGCGGCCCGATGGGCGTTTTCTGACCCATTCGAGTTCTTTCTTAAGGAAGCGTTGGCGCTTGTGCTCGTTGACTGCTTCTTGAGACATGCGTTCGGCGCGGCTGATGAGGTACTCGGTGTAGTTTCCCTGGTAGGAAATACACTTACCCTGAGCCATCTCGACAATCCGTGTGGCAATGCGATCGAGGAAGTAACGATCGTGCGTCACGAACAGGCAGGTGCCATTGTAGCGAGAGAGGAATGTCTCTAGCCATTCGATAGAGCCAGTGTCGAGGTGGTTGGTAGGCTCGTCGAGGATCAGGAAATCTGGCTGCGCGAGAAGAGCACGAGCCAGTGAGACTCGGCGCTTTTCTCCACCGGAGAGGGTGTTGATAATACGCTCAGACTCCGGAGCGTGAAGGTTGGTGAGTAGCGAGAGAGCTCTGGAGTCGACGCTCCATCCATCGTGGTGGTTGATCTCCTCTAGGATTTCCGCGCCAGCCTGGGACGCCATGTCGCAGTTGTCATAGGCATCGAGCAGGTCGAGAATGTGCTGCGCACCTGCGAGTGTCGCCTCGAGAACGGTGGCTTCTTCATCGAGTTCAAAATTCTGCGGCAGGTAGCCGGTGATGAGGTCGTTGCGGGTGGTGTATTCACCTGAGTCTGGGGTGTCGGCTCCAGCGCAGATCTTGAGGAAGGTCGATTTTCCTGAGCCATTACGACCAACAAGACCAATGCGCTCTCCAGGTTGGATCGCAAGAGTCGCACCGTTGAGGACGGTGTGGTGAGAATATTTAACGCAAAGTTCAGATGCGCTGGCAATGGCTGGCTCGGACATGGGGCTGGTTTATCAGTCAATGGTCACTAGTCAATGGGAGAGAGGCTCAGCGAGACAGAATTTCTAGCCAGTGAGTTTTCCGGACAGAATTTACAGCAATGCTGATTGCTGATTGCTGATTGCTGAATCTAGAATTCCGAACCCTGGAGCTAGATGGTCCATTGACCAATTACCATTGACCGCCCAAAGGGCCAGTTGAGACACAGTCGCTACCCTAGGTGCAGAAGGTATACGTGAAACAACTCTGAAGGAGTTGTGGACTAGAGGCTATTCGATGACGGGGATCGCTATTGTGGCGTTATTCCCTTCGATGCCTGTTTCCAGTAGGTTGTTTTCTTTGTCCCAAATGATTGACTTGCCAGTTTTGTGATCGATAGGAAGCTCTCCGATCCATTCTGTTCCATGTGATTGAGCGTACGATATTTCGATAGCAATGGTGTTCACTTTTTGGAGTTGTTGAGCATCTTTTAAAGCATCGAAGTAATAGCCAAGACCTGTGAAGGTTAGCTCAGCTAGCTGCTTGTCAACAGCTGTGAAGTCTGAACTTTTAGCTAACCTGTCGTTTAGTTCCTGAGCTATTTCTTCTTCTGAAATAGACGTGTCGCTTTCTTCGAGTTTCTCAAAGTAACGAATGTTTTCAATAAATTGGCGAGCGAGGCTATTTTCTATAATTTCTAGAGGGATGTGATTCTCTGTGATTGAGCCAGCATCAAGATCATTTGAATCAGTAGATATATCAAAATAGAGTTCACCATTGTGGTCTCGTTGGGCTAGATCGTAGACCATCTTAATGCTGCCAGTGAACTCTCCCTGGATTGTTTGACTGAAGGTGGGTGTGGAGTGAGGTGCGGATTCTAGCTGGGCAACGAGGTCTGGCTGTTCAGCTATGAGCTGCAGGTTGTAAGAATTAAGTGAGAGGGATAGAGCTATGGAATGAGAAACTAGTATTAGGTTCGCGTTCACTTCTCGATCAATGAGTTTTTGGGCAGAAGTATAGAGCTCTTGAGCTCGCTCTAACTTCCCAAGTTTAAGATTCAAACCATAGCTAATACTGAGAAGCCTTTGGGCTTCATTTAAACCGTTGAACTGAATTTTTTCGAAGTCTTCGAAAACTTCAATCAGAGAGATCAACTCAGTGAGCCTATCCGCATTCTTATCCAAGAATCTGGCAGCTGCGGCTTCGTCCCATGGGGAGATGCCTAGAATCATCGGTTCGAAATTCGAGGCATCTCCGAAATTAGGGTTACTTGGGTTCGGGAAGAGCTTTTTAAATCTGCTTACAAGTTCAGGCCTGGGCTCGTGCAGCTCTACAGTTAGCTCTGGGTACTTTTCATACAGGGCTCGGAGACGGGCGTTGACGTCGATGTTTGCGGTGCGGAGGCGGCTGTGATCTTTGGCTAGGCGCTTGGCTCTGGTCTTTACTGTAGAGAATCTAGGGGAGACTGGTTTGTGATGTGTGGGAGGTGGCGCGTCGGGGCTGTCATTGACTGACCAATACCATGCAATGAGAGCGATGGTTATAGATGCGAGGCTAGTGAGGATGAGGAGTTGACGAAAGTGGCGCGACACGTTTATGAGAAATGGATTGCTGGATGTTAGTGTTCCTGTGGATAGGTGCAATGAAAATGCCAAGCACTGTCGAGTGTCGAGGAATGATCTTGGCCTTCAGCCAAGGGGCTCTATTTTTATGAGAACCTAGGGTGAGACTGCGCTCTACCCTAGGCTGGTATGAGGAGTCACCTTCAGTGACGAGGGCTGTTGAGATTAAGCAAAGGGAGAGCGAGCTAGACGGACATGAGACTCGCATTGGATTCGCTCGTGCGTTGGTGCGAGGTTTGGATAATGTAAAGTAAGCAGACTTTGTTGTTGGCCTTTAGACATTCCGAGCTCCGACACGCATTCCAAATAGGGGGACTTCGAATGCTTCTTAAGAAAAAATCTGTGTAATCTGCGATCAAAAAAACACAAATCCCGAGGGCTCTGAGGGAGTTTTCAAGAGAGTTCCCAAATTATGATTGCAAGGGTGGGGTTCGCGAGTAGTTTGCGCGTCCGCATTTATGGATAGAGCAATGATTGTACCGGGGCAGAGATGGGTGAGTGATTCCGAACCAGAAATGGGATTGGGAATGATTCTCAAGGTGGAGCACGCGACGGTTGAAATTTTATTTCCAGCAGCAGAAGAGACGCGTTGTTACGCGCTGGAGTCGGCTCCCTTGCGCCGAGTTATTTTTAAGAAAGGTGAGGTCATCGTGACTCACGAGGAGGTGGAGTATGTGGTTAACTCGATAAAGAAATCCGATGGTCTAGTGACTTACCTGACGGATGATACTGAGATCCCAGAGGCAATGCTTTCCGACAACACGGGGTTCAATAAACCTCAGGATCGTTTGTTCGGGGCGCAGGTGGATGAAAACTCGGTTTTCCGTTTGAGAGCCGAGGCTCTGTACCGGCAGAATCAAATCCGTAAATCACCCTTACGTGGATACATCGGTGGTCGTACAGACTTGCTGCCGCATCAGCTTTCCATCGTCAATGAAGTGGCGAAGCGGCTGACTCCAAGGGTTTTATTAGCCGATGAAGTGGGTCTAGGTAAGACGATTGAGGCGTGTATGATCATGCACCGATTGCACCTCACTGGTCGTGCGGATCGGGTGCTGATCCTGTTGCCTGAGCCTTTGATCAATCAATGGTTCATCGAGCTTTTGCGCCGATTCAATATGCTTTACAGCATCTTTGATGAAGAACGCTGTGCTTCGATTCAAGAGAACGACCCAGAGGCAAATCCGTTTTTGGATAGCCAACTAGTGATAGCGAGCGTGGATTTCCTTGCTCACAATGAAGAGCGAGCTGAGCAAGCACGTGAAGCTGGCTGGGACCTTCTCATTGTGGATGAGGCGCACCACCTAGAGTGGAATGCGGAAGAAATGAGCTGGGAGTACGCGCTGGTCGAATCCTTTGCGTGGATCGTGGATAGTTTACTTTTGTTGACGGCTACACCTCAACAGCTCGGTGTGGTCGGGCACTTTGCGCGCTTGCGCTTGCTGGACCCTGAGCGCTTTTGTGACCTCAATACCTTTATCGAAGAATCGGATCACTATGGTGATGTTGCAGCTTTGGTGGCGCAGGTTGAGGCGGATGAGAAATTAGAGATCGGAGCATTTTCCGACTATTCTGAGCGAGTACAGTCGTACGCAAATGAGTGGATTGGTGGTGCGAGTTCAGCCAAGGCAAGCTTGGTTGAGAGCTTGGTGGATGGATTCGGCACTGGCCGTGTGATGTTCCGTAATACCCGGCAAAACCTTCCAGGCTTCCCAGAGCGAAAGGCGCATTTGGTGGGGATCGAGGGTGAAGAAGTTTACGATAAGCTTGATTGGCTAGTCCAATTACTAGGCAAAGTGGGTAAGGCTAAGGTGCTACTTATTTGTCAGTCTAAGGAGTTAGTGGAAGAAATTTCAGCTGAGATTTTGGAGCGCGTACAAATCAATATCGGCCATTTCCATGAAGATCTAAGCCTGCTCCAGCGCGACAGGAATGCTGCCTATTTCGCTGAACCAGGCGGTGCCCAATTATTGCTGTGTTCTGAGATCGGTAGTGAAGGACGCAATTTCCAGTTTGCGCATCACTTGGTGTTGCTCGATTTGCCAGAAGATCCAGAGCTGCTCGAGCAGCGTATTGGACGCCTAGATCGGATTGGTCAGACTGAAACGATTCAGATTCATGTGCCTTACCTTGCAGAAAATGGCGAAGAGGTTTGGGCTAAATGGTACCACGAGGGGTTAGGCGCTTTTGAGAGTAACGTCCATGGCGTCACTGAGATTTTCCAGCAACTAGAAGAAGAGATCACAGGCTTAGCTGAGGGCTATGATGCCGATGCTTTGACTGAGTTGATCGAATCCACTTCAAAGCTCAAAGCTGAAGTGGGCGAAAAGCTCTCTGAGGGTTATGACCGATTGTTGGAGCTGAATTCGCATCGACCAGAAGAAGCGAATAAGGTGATTAAGGAGATCAAGAAGGCGGATAAGGACGAATATTTTGAAGACTTCTTACTACGCATGCTAGACCAGTTCGGTGTCGAAGTGGAAGAGCTGGATGGGAGAAGCTACCTTCTAAAGCCTGGCAAGATCACCACCGATGCATTTCCTAACATCCCTGAAGATGGGATGACCGTGACCTTCGATAGAAAAGTGGCACTGAGCCGCGAGGATATGGATTTTCTTACCATGGATCATCCGATTACTACGGCCTGCTTTGATCTTATGTTAGGATCTGAGATTGGAAATTCATCGTTTGGTGTCTGGGAAACTCCGGGTGAGAAAATGATCTTGCTAGAAAGTTACTTTATTGTGGAGTCGTTGGCCCCGAGCTACCTCCACGTTGATCGTTTCCTGCCGAATACTCCAATCCGAGTAGCGGTCGATCATAATGGTAAGAACCTATCGAATGATAAGGCGCTAGCTCAGGCAAAATTACGCAAGGGTGGAGTACGTAAGTTGCTGGATAAGCCAGTCGTGAAAACGACGCTTTTGCCGAAGATGCTAGAGCAACTGGAAGAATTAGCGAAAGTGGAAATGAAGACAGTAGTGAGTAAGGCAAAGCGTGAAATGCGTAAGCAACTCAAAGCTGAAATCACCCGCCTCAAGGATTTAGCCAAAGAGAATTCCCACATCAGTGAGCATGAAATTGCGGGGCTAGAAGAACACCGTGATGCTCTCGAAGATGCCATTGTGACTGCGCGACTACGGCCAGATGCAGTGCGGATGATCTGGAAAGAAACCTCGATGTAGCATGCTGGGAGCGCCAAGCCCTAGCTTGGCCGTCGCGGGCTGGAACTCGTTGGTTATTGATCACAATCTTGGAAGGTCGTTAATATTTTGATAGTCAGCATTTTAGTAAAAGCTTAACTTCCTCTTTGTTTCTTCAATGAAAGGCAAGTGAACTATGAATGATCTAGAATGGAATGACTTCCAAAAAGTGGAGTTGAGAGTGGGGACAATTATTGATGTGGAAGATTTCCCTGAGGCTCGAAACCCAGCTTTCATTCTGAAAGTGGATTTTGGTGAGGCCATTGGTGTTAAAAAATCGAGCGCTCAGATTACGGATCTTTACACCAAGGATAGTTTGATTGGTCGTAGGGTGGTGGCTGTTACGAATTTTCCGCCCAAACAAATTGGACCAATAATGTCCGAATGCCTAGTGACTGGCTTTCACCGAGAGGATGGGGCGGTTGTTTTGGCCGTGCCGGATAGTGATGTGGCGAATGGGTCACGATTGGCATAGCTGGCAAACCAACCGAGAGCGATAGAATGATTGAGTGGTGGACATTTGTGTTGATCATGGCCTTGGGGCAATTTTCTCCTGGGCCTGATATGGTGTTGTTGACGCGTACGGCTTTGTCTCGTGGGCGTGCTGCCGGCTGGGCTATTGCGGGCGGTGTGGCGACAGGTTTGATGCTGCATTCGGCCCTGGCAGTGGCTGGATTAGCAACCTTGTTCCATCGAAGCGCGACTTTGACTGTGGCTTTGAGCATTCTTGCAGCAGGCTATTTACTATGGCTGGGGTGGCAGTTGCTGCGGTCGGCGCGAAGTGGGACTGATTTGCATTTGACCAGAGGGGAAGGTGAGGTTCAGCCGTTGAGTCTCTTTCGGTGTTGGCGCCGTGGATTTATCTGTAATGTGCTCAATCCAAAGGTGGCTGTGTTCCTGGCAGGGGTGGTGACTCCTTTTTTGAATGGGCCTCACGAACTGGGTTGGCCGTGGTTGTTGTGGATCACGATTTGGCTGGAAGGTTTTCTATTATGGGGGATTTGGGCCAGCGTGTTACAGCTGAGAGGTGTGCGTGGTCTCTATCTGAGGATGGCACCGTGGATTGATGCTTGTTTCGGAATAGCACTCTGGGGGATGGCTGGATTATTGCTCTATTCGCTTACCTGACGGAATGGTGAAAACGTATACAGAATAACTAACTGGTTGCGTTTTTCGTGAATTCCTCCAGTTTAGTGAAACTTTCGGCAGATGAGTGACTCAAAGATAAAATTGGTAGGTGTGACAGTGGCTTTGCTGCTGCACCTTCTCGTGGCTTTGGCACTGACGCATGAGACAATTACTCAATTTCTTTTTCCAAAGCGCGTCGCTAAAGAGTTGGTCGAGCCAGAAACTCCTGAGCCCGTGGTGAGCTTCCGTTTCATGGCGAAGCCTGTGCCACAGAAGCAGCCTGTACTAGCGCCGAAACCCGAACCAAAACCTGAGCCGCCAAAAATGGTGGAGAAGCAACGTTACAATGGTACGACCGATGAGCAGCCTCAGGGGAAGCCTAAGAATGCTCAATTCTACGGTGACAGTGATACTGTGGCGCAGAGTAATGCTAGTGTGGACCCGAATGCAGCCAATCAGCCGTCGGTGGACGGCAAACGCACGCGAGACTTCCCAAGTGCGGCGTCGAATTTTCAAGACGGTAGTTTAGAGCACGAGGCAATGGGGCAACCAAAGAAGCCTTCAGAGGA
>CAXMPP010000087.1:0-275 GCA_964195395.1 uncultured Thermodesulfobacteriota bacterium | reverse complement strand
CGACTGAGACTGTTGTCACTGAGCAGTTACCAGATCCAGTCAAGCAACCTGACATAGCCAAGCAAATGGATGCAGGTAAACCTCTTTCCGGCTCTAGTGTGCCGCTGGCCGACTATTTAGAAGCAATCAATAAGTTGCCGTCCGAAATCCGGTCGAGCGAACCGATCGCTGATCTCCCTGAGAATAATAAGGGTAAGGCGGACACGGATAGCGAAAAGGAGGAACAACCAAAGGAAATGGCAAAGGCTGAGCAAAAGCCAAAACCGAAGGTGACA
>CAXMPP010000086.1:0-9132 GCA_964195395.1 uncultured Thermodesulfobacteriota bacterium | reverse complement strand
GTTTTGATCCTTTTGAACCAGTGCCTCAACTTGAAGCAAGGAATCTTTGGCTAAAGCAGCTGGGAATGATAGAACGTGGCTGCTGATGCATGCCAAATCTAAGTTGGATACCGCCCCATTCTTCGCATCATCGACTGGTGCCGCTAGGATCTCGTTGAGTCTTTCTAGTTTCCGCGAGTAGAGATTATTAGCGGACGTGTCCACGCTATTTCCAAGCAGGTATTCTTCTTCGTAGACTTGGGGTGACTGGACCTGTGGTTTCTTTTGTTGGAGATCCACCCCCCAATAGACATTGGTGTAGGTGGGAGCATTGGCGTAGATTCCGGTGACTGGCTCAGTTCTCACCGACTTGCTTTGCACCACGTCTCTATACTCTTTAGTAAAGAGCTCTTCAGCGGGGCGGGCGTCTTCCGCACCTACAATTGAAGCGGCCAACGAATCGAGCCGCCACATAGCGCGGCGCACTCTTTCTTCCAAATACGCGTTTGCCCCTTTTTGTACGGTCTCGTTGCTCTGTTCTACAAAGCGCAAGGTGACGACAGACATCGCCGAGAGCACCACTGCCGCACAGACAGATGCCACTAGCCAGATAATCCATGTTCTATTTCCCATCATAGTAGTCTCTAATCAATTCTATACCCTTGGCCACGTACTGTCTGCACCACAGTTTGGTCCACATCTCCCAATTTGCCTCGAAGATGAGCCACATGCATGTCTATGGTTCTGGTGGTGAGTCCCTTCGGGTCGAGCTCCCAGACTTGTCTTAAAATTTCCTCGCGCGAGATCGCACGGCCTTTATTCGCCACTAAGTAGGCCATCAGACTAGCTTCTCGCTCTGAAAGTTCTTGGAGAGTTTCTGAGTTCTCTAGCTTCACTTCACGCCGGTCAAAATCAACAACTCCGTGGCAGTATGAATATTTATCAATGGTTGCCGCCCGTTCGGTCGATCTCCGCAGCACAGCATCAACCCGGGCCAGTAACTCTCGCAGGCTGAAAGGTTTCACCACGTAGTCATCAGCCCCCAGCGTTAAGCCTTTGACTCGATCTCCCTCTTCTCCACGTGCCGAGAGTATAATCACAGCTTGGCCTGGGCGCTTTTTTTTGAGTGCCTCTAAAACTTCAAAACCACTGTGGTGTGGCATCACTAAGTCGAGCAGTAAGAGTTGGTATTGTCGCTCTAGTGCATACTGCATTGCCTCGCGGCCATCTTTCGCAGCTATCACTTGGTAGCCAGATAATGTCAGGGCATCGACTACTCCTTGCCGCACGGCGTTGTCATCTTCTGCTACGAGTATTGTTGGAATCATATCTACTTTTTAGTGTAGGACATGCCACAGGCTGCTGTGTAAATTGCATGTAAAGTGAGCTGGGTCATCAACATGATGAACCGCGCCGCACAGATATCTCTAACTCAATCTGAAGATTCCTTCAACAGCTCAAATTACGAAGACACTAGTACTCCGCCTAGAATGATCATGATTGTTCCAAACCCTAGCTTGACGAGATTGGCATCTTTCCATTCTGAAAAGATAAATAAGGCACCCACCACGGCAACGAGTGTGTTCATATTGTACAGTGGCGCCAGTACCGATAAGCGGGCCCCATACTTACTAATTGCAATGGCTACTAACAATATTCCTAAGCCCCAGAACACGCCTAAAGCGATCGCGGGCACAACCGATGCCGTGGAAAATTGCTGTTCAGAATTATACACACAAAGCACCACACCCACGCACAGTACGCCGATTCCTATACTCACCAAGTAAGCACCAGTACTAATGCCATGCTGATTACTCCATTTTTGGCAGATGCCTGAAATACCAAATAAGAAGGCTGGGATGATACCTCCAATGAGAATGCCTAGTTGTGCCTGAGTCATACTCGCTGCAATAGCGTTCATGCACTGTCTCTACAAGACTTGGTAATGACATCCCATCGCAGAGATAAAAGGAATCTTGACCGCAGATAGCTACCAGACCATTCTATGACGTCTAACAAAAGTTACTACTTATGAATAAACCAATCGTCGATTTACTCTCCAAGGGCTGGTGGCTCTTGTTCCTCCGCGGTCTCGCTGCACTCATTTTTGCAATTCTCGCCTTTAGTGCACCAGGAATGACCATTGCTTTCCTCATTATGTACTGGGCTATCTATATCTTGTTTGATGGAGTTTTCTCTCTCGCTGCATCCTTCAAGGGTGGCTCGCCATCTCCAAGCTGGTGGATGATTCTTTCGGGACTCCTAAGTGTGGCTGCTGGAGCCTTCTGTATAATTTATCCAAACATCGTTGCCGCCACCTTCATCCTCATTCTTGGCTGGATGTGTATTTTCAAAGGAGCTTTTGAATTCATTGGTGGACTCACCGCAAAAAGTGGCTGGTTCATCATCGCCGGCATCCTTTCCTTCCTCTTCGGATCTTGGTGTCTCAGCGACCCAGCCACAGTCGCAAAGTTGATCGTCAAGCTCGTTGCCGCATTCGCATTCATAGCTGGTAGTGTATTCATCATACTCTCACTCAAACTCCGTAAACACAGCAAGAGCCTCCCTAAAACAATCGACGTCTAATAAACTCATTCATCTCTCAATAAAAAAGGCGTTCACCTCACAGTGAACGCCTTTTTAAATTTAATGAATCCAACTAATTACTGAAGCCGGAGAGTACAAATTCTACAAGCTCGCGGAAGTCTTTTTCACGGTCTGGAATTGGACTCTTGCCAGCAATCTTATTAGCGAGTGCTGAGAATGACTGATAATGCAGAGCAGCACCAATACAGAAGAGCAAGCGTTGGAGAATCTCCTCTGAGCTCAGATGGCTCACCTTGGTCGATATGATCAGCACGTACTTCTGAAACACTTCACCGAACAAGGCTAACACAGAGTTAGGCACATCGTAATCACGCTCAATAAGATAACGAGCTGCTAGACGGGCCAAAATATCTACGTTGCTTCCATGTTCATCTGGAAACATCACTGGACGGATGTAGCTTTCTAGAATTTGCTTCAATGTGACGTTCCCCACTCCCCCAGCCTTAGTCACAACCGCTTCTAATAAGTCCACCCTATGCTGATTAGCTGGGTTCAGAACCTTCTTCACTACTTCCTGAATCAATCCGTCTTTGCTACCAAAATGATAGCTCACGGATGCTAAATTCACCCCTGCTTCATTGGTTACATCACGAACCGAAACGTCTTCAAAACCTCTTTCGCTGAAAAGTTTCCATGCCGATGCTAGTATTTGATCTCTGGTACTCATATTTAGTTAGAAGATTAACGAGCCCTCCCTAATTTGCAACCTCTTAAACAAACGCTTAACAACAAACGTCATTATTGTTAGTTGTCAGACACAATCACTTGTGCGAAACCCTGTTAGGAAGGAACTTGTTTTGAATCTCGCAATCGATTTTCTTGAAATTTAAATTTATCATTTTAAACTAACCAATTCCGATGATCCAATTTCTCACATTCCTCCTTATGATCTCAGTGGCACAAGCTAGCTGGCATACTGACATTAGCCCCTATTTAGCAGGTAAAAGCAGCCCCTTCACCCCCGAAAAACTTGAATATAAAATGAGCTGGAATGGGGCGATCAAATCGGGAAAACTCACCATTGAATTTGGCAAGAAAGATAAACTCTACCCGAAGGTCTTCCTAAGTCACGCCTATGGCCGATCCACTGGACCGGCCTACGCACTCTTCCCCTATACTTTCACCTTCACCTCATTTGCCAAACTAAGTGACCACCGTCCGCTAGTGTTTGTTGCCACTGAAAAGGACAACAAGGAAGTGGTTGATACAAAAAGCAGCTATAAACGACCAGGTATCCACTACAGATCCACCACCACACTTCATAAATCCAAGAAAGTCATCCCCCGTAGCCATAAATTTGCAGCCAAAGCGATTCACGATCCGCTCACTGCCATGCTAGCAATCCGTAGGCAGCCACTCACTAAGGGCTCTATAGTACAACTCTGCTGTCATCCTTTTGCCAGCCCCTACCTCATCAAAGTCACAGTTCTAGGACGAGAAAAGCACCTTGGCCACGATTGCATTAAACTAGATATTCAAATCCAAAAAATCGACAAAAAGACAGGCAAACTACTGACGTACAAAAAACTAAAGAAAGCAACCATGTGGATCACAGATGATGGTCAGCGGATTCCAGTGGAGTTGCGCTCCAAGGTCTTCATTGGTGACGTGCGGGCAACCTTAACAAAGCGCAGCCCACTCTAAATAACACTTGAAGAATGAGCCATCCTCCTATGATCTAACCACATGTCAGCTCGTACAGGCATCCTCTACTTAGTTTCTGGCCCATCAGGGTCCGGAAAAACCACCCTCTGTCGCCGTCTTTCTAACGAAGACGAGGCTAGCTATGCTATATCCTGCACCACGCGCAAGCCGCGACCTGGTGAAGAGAATGGCAAAGACTACTTCTTTCTCAGCATACCTGAGTTCCAGAACAAAATTGCCACAGGCGAGTTACTCGAGCACGCTGAGGTGCATGGCAACTTTTACGGCACCCTACTTTCGGAAGTTCTCAACAAACTAGAAGCCGGCGTCGATGTCGTCATGGACATTGATGTCCAAGGCGCGGCTCTCGTTAGAGAGAGTAAACACCCCATCATCCAGCACTCATTGGTCGACATTTTCATTATGCCACCTAATGCTGAAGAACTCAGGAAGCGTCTCACGGGACGCGGCACGGATAGCCAAGAGATCATCGAAACTCGTATGAGAAATTCCCTCGATGAAATGGAACACTGGCCGAAATATTCTTTCCGCATTGTATCAGGATCCCACGAAGAAGATTACACTTACTTTAAGGCGTTGCTCCACGGTGAACGTCTACGTATTAGTCGCCACATATAAGGAGATACTCGCACTCACCTCTGGTACTTGATCCGATCAGACTTGATTTTTCCTTCCCCAATACCTAAAATGATCAATAACTATCTCGACAATTACTGAACGTAATGAAAAATAACCTCCATATCCTCCAAACTTTAGCACTGCTTCTAGTCCCCGTGCTTTTCTCCAGCTGCACTTCGGGTGTAGCTCCCAAGCCCAACCCTAAGCAGACGGCGTCGATCAAAGGCGTGCACGTGAATCCTTACAAAGAGGGAACCTACGCTCACTTCACAGCCTCATCTAGCTATCCAAAAACCTATGGTATCTACCGTAATGAAGCGTTGATCTCATCGACTAATGGCAGCAATGCCAAAGTCATTGTTGACCGTGGTTTACAGCGTGGGCTTTTACTCAACAACGGCCAAGTCGCCATGGACTACCCAGTTTCTACTGGCAACAGAAACTTCCCAACTCCTGCAGGAAAGTACGAAGTTCTTAAGAAAAAGAGACACGAAAAACGTTCTAACCTTTATGGGAAAATTTATGATATCGACGGCAATGTTGTAAAAACAAATGCTGATTCATCCAAAGACGCCATCCCTGAAGGCGGACGATTTGAAGGAGCTCTCATGTCTTATTGGATGAGGATCAGTTGGGATGGAATCGGCATGCACAAAGGCAAAGTCCCTCGCTACCCCGCATCTCACGGTTGTGTCCGGACCTACTATAAAGCTGTCGACACAGTGTACGCGAAGGTCGCGGTAGGGACTCCAGTGGTCGTACGCTAGTCGCCTTCACCCCCATAATTTAACACAAAAAGCCACAGTCACCCACTGCGGCTTTTTTCGATCTATGATCAAGCACTTCCTCCTCCTTCCTACTTTTGCACTATTGAGTTGCTGTGCCTCGATCCATCCACAAAAGAAACAAACATGGACTCAGCAGCTAGACTCTGAAATAGCAGAGTTAGGCGCCTACAACTGGATTCTTGTCACTGAATCAGCCTACCCAGCACCTGGCCGACCAGAAGCCCATACTGTCATCTCCCCCTACCAACTACCGCAAACACTCGACTCTGTACTTCAGACAATCGAGAGCTCAGGCCACATTCGTCCACGCATTTATCTCACCCGAGAAGTCGATGAACTCAGTGAAACATACGCCCCAGGCATTGAAAATCACCGCGCTAAACTCAGTAAGTATCTCAACGAGCGCACGACTCAAAGCCTCTCAGCTCGCTCGCTAGAATCTTTACTGCGCAGTTCAAAAAACGGAAATCGCGTGCTGGTGGTGAAGTCCCAGACATCCCTCCCATACACGAGTATTTACATCGAGCTCGAAAGCGGCTACTGGGATGGCGAATCAGAAACAGCTCTCCGAAATAAAGAGCTCTAATACGCACCTTACTACGACCATGGCAGCACCAAAGAAACAAGATCCCGTAATCGCAAAAGAACGAGCAGAAGCATGGACAGGAGACGCAGTGCTAGCGCTCTACGTCCGCGAGTGGATCCTTCGTGAATTTGGAGCCATGGACGGCGAGATGTTCGTCCGTTTCACCTCTAATGACTTTCTCAGCTGTGCCGGCAACCCGACATCTGTCGAAGCTGAAATCGGGAGAGTCTATGCAGTGGACGGGCTCCAAGCTGGCTTTGATTGGATCGAAAGAGAACTCTACCCAAAGTTTCTTCTCGCAGAAAAGGAATACCAACGCCGCCAGCAAACTCAGGTCCCGCGTAGATTACGCAAGTACGGGAAGAAATAATTGATCACGTAGCGTGACCTTCTCGGTCACTGATCAACCCTCGCCCACCACTTTTCTCTACGGCAGTTCCCATTTATGTTTTGGGTAGCGGCCAGCGAGATCTTTTTTCATCTGAGCAAAGCCAGACTCCCAGAATCCTGCTAGATCTTGAGTCATTTGCCACGGCCGTTGGTTCGGCGCACACACATGCACCAAAACCTTCATCTTACCATCGGCAACGCGTGGAGTCTGCTTGACACCAAAGAGCCGCTGCACCTGTAAGGCCATCGTCGGTGGTTTTCCTAGCTCATATTTGAGCTTCACCTCTCGCCCATTACTCAGCTTGATCCGTTCTGGAGCATAATGATCGAGCGCTGATTTTTGCGGCGCAGATAGCCACGACCTTAAAGCTGGCATCACCTCTCGATCTTTAATATCTTTATACCCCAGCGCCCCTTCGCAAATTTGCTCAAATGCGATCGCTTTATCTTCTTCATCAAATCCTGGCAGCTCAAGTTCGGGCATCCATTCCTTTAAACTCAGCAGTCGGGCAATCCATTGCTCGACCCCTGCGTCCCATTTTTTCAGTTTCAGTTCCCCATTGGCCACACGTTCCGCAAGTAACTGCGCTGCAACCTCGGCATCTGGCTCGCCTCCATCTTTGCTGGTAATCACTAAATCACGGAACCTTTGCTCGCTGCGGTTGACCACTCTGCGAATCGTTTCATCAAAATAGGCATGCGCACCATCGATAAAATCATTCGGAAAAAAGCTCCTCAAATCGTCGAGCGAAATACTGACACAGCGATTGAGGTAGAGTTGGACATCTTTACCACCCACCTCAGTCATATCTGTCACGACAAATGCTCCAGCATTTCTGACAACGCTGGATTCATCTAACTTCCCCTTGCGTTTCCCCACCAATCGGCATGACAAATTCCCCTTACCAATGCGCACCGCGATCTGGTCACTAAATGCTGCAAGCATAGCTCTGCTGACAACTTGTGCATTTTTCTCAAAATCGATCTCCCCCAAATTCCAACCAGCCCTTTTGCATTGTTGTTGGATCTGCTTCATCGACTGAGCCACCTCCCTAGCGCCTTTGGCTAACACTCCTATATTTTGACACCTTCGAGGGTCAAATTGCATGTGTTGAGCCGATTGAAATGCCCGCCATTCACCCGCAAAATCCGAGAGGTCGTCCTCATACAAGAACGCTTTCTTCCCGTCGCCATTACGCGCAAACACTCCCTCCCCCTGCACACAGGCAGCGATGAATACAGCCTCAGCCAGACACCCACCACTCTGGGCGGCAATCAAAAGTCGAGCGTAGCGTGGGTGCATCCGCATCCTCGCCATTTGCTCACCAATCGCAGAAAGCTCACCACCCGAATCCGTCGCAGAGAGTTCCTCAAGTAAAGTCTCTGCGTGCTCGATTAGCGACAACTTAGGACACTCTAACCAACGAAACTCCTGAACATTCAGTACTCCGCGGCCTTTCAACTGCAACACAGTCTCAGACAAATCTGTGCGCTGAACCTCGGGTAACTCAAAGGCAGCTCTGCGGCCATGGTCAGCCTCGCTCCAGAGCCTCACACAATGACCAGGTCCGGTACGACCAGCCCGGCCGGCGCGTTGCTCAGCTGCTGCCCGCGAAATTTTCTGCACCATCAAGGTGTCGAGGCCTCGGACGGGATCGTATTCAGAAATCCGAGCTACCCCAGAATCCACCACCGCGCGTACTCCATCGATCGTCAGCGAGGTTTCGGCCACATTGGTCGATACGATCACCCGCCGCCTATCACTATTTCCTAAAACTGCTAGATCCTGATTCTCTGGACTCAATGCCGAGTAAAGCGGACACACTTGTAGTGACCGGCTCCAACCTGAACGCTCGATCAACTCCACCGTGCGGCGAATTTCATACACGCCTGGCAAAAAAACTAAGATGTGGCCCGCGGTATCATTCTCAACCAGATCCTTGACTGCACTAGCGCATTTATCCCAAATCATCGACTCACGACGCGCCCCGCCTCGGCTCTGCACCTGCGCTCCTTTATAAGAAACATCCACCGGATAACTGCGGCCTGAAGCTTCAATCTGCACACAGTTCTCGCCAAGATACTCAGCAAGTCCAGCCAACTCTAAGGTCGCAGACATCACGATTAACTTGAGGCTCTGGTTCTTTTGCTCCTGCCACTCTAGGCAAAGAGCTAAAGATAAATCGCTGGCCAAACGACGCTCGTGGAATTCATCAAAAATCACCGCACCCACGTCCTCCATCGACCCGCTTTCTAACCAAGTTGCGAGAACTCCATCTGTGACATAAACAATCCGGGTGTCCCGCCCCATCTGGCGATCAAAGCGAACCACGTGCCCCACCTCTCCACCCACTCGCCCGTTACGTAAACTCGCCACCCGACGAGCCAGCATCCGAGCGGCAATCCTGCGGGGCTGCACTACGACGATCAATCCCTCAACCAGACCGCTATCGAGCAACATCTGTGGCACAGCCGTCGATTTACCTGAGCCGGTCGGAG
>CAXMPP010000085.1:0-9178 GCA_964195395.1 uncultured Thermodesulfobacteriota bacterium | reverse complement strand
CTCTCCGCTCACCACCTGCAAGCGGACAATGCCAAACAGGCTGAAGAGCAGCTCAAGAAGTTCCCGACTTACCAGACCGGATACCTGAGCAAGGAAGACTCGCTCAAATCCTTTCAACTGCCCGAGGGATACAAG
Organism: uncultured Thermodesulfobacteriota bacterium; assembly: GCA_964195395.1. Lineage (GTDB taxonomy): Bacteria > Verrucomicrobiota > Verrucomicrobiia > Verrucomicrobiales > Akkermansiaceae > Rubritalea. The sequence continues at coordinate 9,043 of CAXMPP010000085.1, read as the reverse complement.
CTCGAACTAGTGCTCAGCGAGCCCAGCGTCAAAGAACCCGTCGCCATCGCCTGGGACGGTAACGGCGTGATGTATGTAGCGGAAATGCGCACCTATATGCAGGATGCCGATGCCACTGGCGAGCAGACCTCGGTTTCGCGCGTCTCGCGCCACGAGGACACCAATGGTGACGGCAACTATGACAAACACACCACTTTCATCGACAATCTGCTACTGCCCCGGATGATCCTGCCTCTCGAGGACCGCATCATCGTGGGAGTCACCAACACGCTGGACCTGTGGACCTACCGCGACACCAACAACGACGGCGTGGCGGATGAAAAGATCAAGATTTACGAGGGAGGCAAGCGCGGCGGCAACATGGAGCACCAACCAAACGGGCTGATCTGGGGGCTGGATAACTGGATTTACCTCACCTACGAGGGCATTCGCTACCGCTACACCGACGGCAAACTCGTCACTGAGAAACTTCCACGCGGTTGTGGCCAATGGGGCCTGACCCAGGACGACGATGGCCGCAACTATTACTCCCGCGCTGGTCGTGAAGTCGCGGCCGAGGGCTTCCAGCAACCGCAAGTCTACGGGCTGATGCAGCTCAAGGGTGAGCTCTCTGAGGAGTTCCATGAAATCTTCCCGATCGCCACCGTGCCAGACGTCCAGGGTGGCCCACTCCGAGTCGGTGAAAACGGAGCCATCAACCACTTCACCGGGGTGGCTGGCCAGGAAATTTTCCGCGGCGACAACCTGCCCGCCGAACTCCACGGCAACCTCTTTATCCCGGAACCCGTCGGTCGCTTTATCCGCCGCGCCAAGGTGGTCCGCAGCAACGCCAAAACCGTGCTCCACAATGCGACTCCAGGCGAAGAATTTCTACGCACACGCGACGTCAATTTCCGACCGGTCCAAGCAGTCACCGGGCCGGACGGATGCCTCTACATCGTGGACATGCACCGCGGCATCATCCAGCAAGGCAGCTGGACGAGCCCGGGCAGCTATCTGCGTGAAGTCATCGACCACAGCGGGCTGGACAAAAATGTCAGCCACGGCCGGATTTACCGACTGGTCCACAAAGACCACAAACCAGGTCCGAAACCGCAGCTAAAATCGCAGAAAACTGCCGACCTAGTTCAGCACCTCGCCCATAACAATGGATGGTGGCGCGACACCGCAAAAAAACTCATCATCCTGCGCAAAGACCGCCAGTCGGTCGTGCCCGCCTTGGAAAAACTCGCCCTTGACACCAAACAATCCACCCAGGCCCGGGTCACCGCACTCTGGACGCTGGAAGGATGCTCCGCCGCGACTGAAGACCTGCTAGTTAGCCTGCTTGCCGACACCACCCCGCGGATCCAGCCACACGCCATCCGAGTGGCCGAGGCTTTAGTCAAAGAAGGCAACACCAAGGTCATCTCCGCCCTGGCCAAGCTAGGAACCAGCACCGATCCCGAAGTCGCCGTCCAGCTCTTCAACAGCATCAAGTACTGCGACACCCCCAAAACTCTGGCACCAACCATCGCCGCCATCCTCGACCAACACAGCGGCCTCGAAAGCCTAGAGGCTGCGCGCAAATCGGATGCCGAACGCGCCGAAGAAGAACTCACAGCCCTGCGTGCACGCCGGAGCAACGACCGCTTCGCCAAATCCATGATCGATGGCAAAACGACCTTCCAGCAGATCTGCTCAGCCTGCCACGGTGCAGACGGCCAAGGCCAGCCGCTCGCCGGCCAACCCGGTCACTTCCTCGCCCCCAGCTTCACCGGCTCCCCCCGAGTGCTCGGTAAAGGTGACGCCGTTATCCTAGCCCTGCTCCACGGTGTGAAAGGACCGATCAATGGAAAAACCTACGACGGCATCATGCCCCCCCAGCATACTAACACCGACCAATGGATAGCCGACGTCACCACCTTCATCCGCAATAGCTTCGGCAACAAAGCCCCCGCCATCAGCCGGAAACAAGTCGTAGAAGTCCGCAAAAAACACCCCAACCGCAAGGAATTCTGGACCCAACAGGAACTTGAAAAAATCGACCCACCCAAACCAGCCCAAAACTAATAACCCCCACCCAAAGCTCGAAGACGCTTTATTTCGCTGTAGGCGAATCTAATACAAGCCATGGGAAGAAGCGACGCGCATTCCTTAGGTTAAACGCAAAGAAGCTTATGTTGGCTGAAGGCCAACTTCATGTATCCATGAGCTTTGTCTCAGCATGATTCTGACCTTCAGCCAGATAAACGTTCCTCTTTCACGATGAATCGCCTTAACTCTGTGCCTTTCAGGCCAATCTCCTAGATCAAATTTTTTGCTCATTTGAGTTTTCCCCCATTGCCAGACCACTGGAGAGTTGTTATTGATCCACTTACCCCAGCCCCCTTTTTTCTCCCATCTCAACTCCCCCCGCCCAAAAAGTAAATCCCTAGCAATTGCGCGCGCTTTTTCATGAAACCCCATCCTGAACCCGTCGATCCCACCCAGCTGCACGAGCTCGCCCATACTGTGATCAAAGCTGCCAAGTTTCCCATGCTGGCCACGGTCGACGTGACGGGTCAGCCGAGGCTACGTCCAGTCTCGCCGGTTCGGGTGGATTCGGATTTCACGGTCTACGTCGCCAATCTGGCCTCCTACCACAAGACCGCCGAAATTGCAGCCAACCCCAGGGTCGAGCTCGCTTATCTCGCACCAAATCACGATCAAGTCCGCCTCACCGGAACCGCCGAGGTGGTCACCGAGCAGTCCCTCCTAGAGCAAATCTGGTCCTCCAATCCCCTTCTCAAACAGTATCTCGGAAGCCCGGAAAACCCGCAATTCATCCTCTATCGGATTGTTCCAATGCGGGTGCGCTTCATGCGCGAATGGGCGCTGAACTACCATGACGTCCCCCCGTCTCCAGCGGAATAAAGATTATTTCTCTAAAATATTGCACCTCTAACATCCGCACTTCTTTCTCAACTACCACCTCTAACGACTCCAAAATAAAGAAAATCCCTCACGATAATCAATCCAAGTAAATGAAACTCATAAACGACTACGTGTGATTTTAAATATACTATGATAACAACATATAAAGAACTTGGTTGGTCTGACATTGACGCCATTGTAAACCAATCGGCCATGAACACTTCGTGGGTCATCGAAGCTCTGCGGGTGCCAGAGTTCAACGCCGACTGCATTAGTAAATGCCAGCTAGTCAGTAAAGATAAGATCGTTACGCTACTGCAAGATTGGATAGCCGATGTAGATAGTGTTGCCATCTGCGGTGGGTGGTACGGGCAACTAGCTCACATGCTTAACAACGTAAACCTAGGCGCACAATACTCGAATATCGACCTCGACCCAACTGTTAAAGAACCAGCCGAACATCTGAATCGGCGGTTAGAGTATACGCACCACACAGCCGATATGTACTTACATGACTACAGTAACTATTCGCTCATTGTCAATACAAGCTGCGAACACATACGATGCCTGTCTACTTGGCTAAAATGTGTTCCAGACGGCGCGTTGGTAGCTTTGCAAAGCAATAACTATGACACTATCGCCGAGCATATTAATTGCTCACCAGACATAGATGATTTTTGCCAAAAAGCCGTACTCTCAGACTATTACGTCACGGACACGTTAGTCATGCCGATGTACTCACGATTCACAATAATCGGCCGTAAATAATTCTCCCGTTCTCCCCTCTTAACGGCAAGCTCAAACACGCCCGACAAAATACAAATCCCTCCCAATTGAACGAGCTCGCCTATCTAGTTCAAAATCACGATCAAGTCCACCTCAGCAGAGCCGGCGAAGTTGTCACTGAGCAGTCCCTCATAGAACAAATCTGGGCCTCCAATCCCCTTCTGAAACAGTATCTCGGAAGCCTAGAGAATCCGCAATTCATCCTCTATCGGATTGTTCCCCAGCGGGTGCGCTTCATGCGCGAATGGGCACTGAACTACCATGACGTCCCCCCGTCTGACGAGCTAGGCACGTAGAAGAGCGCTTCCAGCCTCTTTGCTCCTGACTGGCGTAAAATAATACCATTTGAGGAGTTAGATTAGTGTAATGACGCTGAATATTTTCTATTCTAGCAAGGCTCAAGGAAGGAGCATAGCTAGCTATGTGACTGACGCGGAACGCTGCTAGAATGGGAAATATTTAGCGCTTTCTTAAAATTCAGCCTTGCTAGAAACTTCCCTATTTAGATAGAGTCAACGGGTTATGCCCCTTGAAGCCAAATCCATACTTCTTACCTTAATTTCGACCACAATCATTTCCAGTGGAGAACCGACACCGAAGCCTGTAAAAGTGGTGACGGGAGATAAAATAGAAGAAACAAAAACACCGTCAACTCCCCTCTTGGATCAAGAGAAAACCTCGACTGATTTGAACATCAAATTCATGCTGCGCGGTTATTTCAACGCCTATTCCAAGAATATTAAAGGAATTGGCGGCCATGCTCGGTCGAAGAATTTTCCTGTAAAGATAAGTGCGCCAAAGAAGTTCCCCAAGAACACCATCTTCATTACATTAAACAAAAAGACAAAGAAGGCATTCGCCAATAAATACACAGCTGTAGAAGTCATCGTTGGAAATTCGACCCAAGAAATGGTCTTTTTTTCGGCCTCGGACAGCCGTTTAGGCATGGTACATCAGGCCAAAAATAGCGACGGAAAATGGAAAAATATTGAATATTTGTCGAGCAGTTTTTGCGGTAACAGCCATCACTCTGTAGGACTCGAGCCTGGACATATGTGGAGCTTCAGCGCGCCAGTATACCATGGTAATATCAAAACTAAATTGAGAATTGCTTTATCTTATGGCAATAAACAAATCTATTCGGAGGAATTTGACGGCTCAATTAACAAAGAACAATTCACAGTAAAAAAGGGCTACAATCGGGAGAACCTCATGAGTCCTTAGGGGGCTAAATCACTGTTCTCATAAATTAATCACTGCAATACCGATGGACGCGGGATCAAGTTTTCCCGCAATTTTGTTTCTCCATTGAGCTCTACACTAGAACTAGCAGATTTAGCCAACATTTCCTCTCTTGTCTATTAGATAGGCGAGATGCGTAAAAGATGAGCAAGTTCTTTATCTGTAAGCGCTTTTTTAAAACTTCAGATAATCAACGACTTCTGCCATTCTAGAAACAATCCCATTCGGAGTTCAAAAAGAACCCAATGTAAGTTTCTTGAAGTTTGTGAAATAACGCTTCGCGAAAGAGTTAGACTTTGGGCGCTTTCCTTCTCATTCACGGTGCTCGTACCGTCCTCTCCTCTCAGCCTATAATAAAAAAGCGCAGCCTCTGTTGAGGCTGCGCTTTCTGGAAGTTTAAAGAGGCTGGAAGCCTCTTCTACGGTTAGAGGCCTGCGTCGGTGACGGCTCCTTTGGAAGCGGACTCGGTGAGCTTGGCGTATTTGGCGAGAACTCCGCGGCGGTAGCGTGGCTCTGGCTGAATCCAGGCTGCTTTGCGCTGTGAAATCTCAGCTTCTGTGAGGTCGACGTTGATCTCGTTGTTCTCGGCATCGATGGTGATGATGTCGCCATCTTCGAGAAGTCCGATGACTCCGCCAACATGTGCTTCTGGAGTGATGTGACCAACAACAAAGCCGTGTGAGCCACCGGAGAAGCGACCATCAGTGATGAGCGCTACGCTATCACCAAGTCCGCGTCCCATTACAGCAGCTGTGGGCCCGAGCATTTCACGCATTCCGGGACCACCTTTGGGTCCTTCGCGGCGCACAACGATGACGTCGCCGGGTTTGATCTCGCCAGCGAGAATTGCCTTCATGGAACATTCTTCAGAGTCGAAACAACGTGCTTTACCAGTGAAGAGTGTGCCTTCGTTTCCTGAAATTTTAGCAACTGAGCCTTCGGAGGCGAGGTTGCCGTAGAGGATGCGCAGGTGGCTGTCCTTTTTCTTCGGCTTGTCGAGCGGTAGGATGACCTTCTGATCTTCTGGGTAGAACAGTGGTGAGTTCGCGAGGTTCTCAGCCATTGTCTTGCCGGTCACTGTCATGCAGTCGCCGTGGAGGAGACCAGCTTCGAGAAGTGTCCGCATGAGTGGGATCGTGCCACCGATGCGTACGAGGTCTGCCATCACGTACTTGCCGGATGGCTTGAGGTCAGCAACCACTGGAACGCGCTTGCCGATTTCAGTGAAGTCATCGATATGGAGTTCCACGTCAGCCGCGTGAGCCATTGCGAGAAGGTGCAGTACTGCATTGGTAGAACCACCGAGCGCGATCACTACGGTGATCGCATTTTCAAATGCTTTACGGGTCATGATGTCGCTCGGGCGGATACCTTTGTCGATCATGTTGACTACGGCTGCTCCAGCGTCGAAACAATCCATCATTTTGTCATCGCCTACAGCTTCTTGCGCTGAGCTGTTAGGGAGAGACATTCCGAGGGCTTCGATCGCACTCGCCATGGTGTTAGCTGTGTACATGCCACCACAGGAACCAGCACCTGGGATAGCGCAGCTCTCCACAGTGTTGAGTTCTTCGTCGTTAAATTCACCTGCAGCGTGCTTGCCTACAGCTTCGAAAACAGAAACCACATCGAGGTCCTCTTTCTGACCTTTGATCGATGCACAACCTGGAAGGATAGTACCTCCGTAGATGAAGACTGCTGGGCGATTGAGGCGAGAGATCGCGATCATGCAACCAGGCATATTCTTATCACAACCACCGACGGCAACGAGGCCGTCCATGCCTTCAGCGGCCACCACAGTCTCGATAGAGTCTGCGATCACCTCGCGGGAAACCAGCGAGTACTTCATTCCTTCAGTACCCATTGAAATACCATCAGAAACTGTGATCGAGCCAAATGTGAGTGATTTACCACCGGCTGCGTCAGCGCCCTTACCAGCCTCTACAGCGAGTTTGTCGAGGTGCATATTACAAGGAGTCACATCGCTCCATAGAGATGCGATAGCTACCTGTGGCTTTTCAAAATCTTTTTTCTCAAAGCCTACAGCGTAGAGCATAGCGCGGCTAGGTGCACGGTCGTCACCATCCACAACCTTTGAGGAATATGGGCGGCGGTTATTTTCGTATTCGTTCATGGATAAAATGGGTAAAATTTGTGCGCGTAGTCTTTCATAGTTCCACGCTGGGTCAAGTCTTGGTGCCTGCTGTTGGTGCTGATTACAAAATATGCGCAGTCTCAGGCATATTATTTCACCCATCTTTACAGGCATGACACATCTAGCATTGGGCTGAAACCCTCACAAATAGGTGGATTGAGGGCATAAATATAAAATGATGACGCACAAGACACGCACGGGCTTTGACAAGCAGCCAGTGAGTCCGTAGTTGTTTGCACATGACAGCCAAGCGCATCCTCGTATCTGACCCTATTTCTGAAATTGGAGTCGAAGCACTCACTCAGCACCCAGACCTTCAGGTCGATGTAAACACCGGCCTCACACCTGAGGCTCTTCTCGAAATCATCGGTGACTATGATGGTCTCATCATCCGCTCACAGACAAAAGTAACTCGCGCAGTCCTAGAGGCGGCAACGAATCTTAAAGTCATCGGCCGCGCAGGTGTTGGTGTTGACAACGTCGACCGCGACGCTGCGACTGACAACGGCGTGATCGTGATGAACACTCCTACAGGCAACACGGTTTCCACTGCTGAGCTCGCGTTCACTCTCATGCTCTCCGCAGCACGTAACATCGGACCTGGACACGCAGGAGTTCTCGCTGGTGAGTTCCCAGCTGCTCGTAAAGCATTCAAAGGAATCGAAATCTACACCAAGCGTCTCGCCGTCATCGGCATGGGCCGTATCGGTACTGAGTTCGTCAAACGCGCTCAAGCATTCGGCATGGTTGTTGTAGCTTTCGATCCATTCCTCACACAAGCGCGTGCAGACCAACTCAATGTTGAGCTCGCTGAGACTCCAGACGCAGCACTCACAGGCGCTGACTTCGTCACTCTCCACGTGCCAATGACACCTGACACCAAGCACATCATCAATGCTGACCGCCTCGCTCTGATGAACAAAGGCGCAATCGTAGTGAACTGTGCACGCGGTGGCCTCATCGATGAGCCAGCACTGCGCGCAGCGATCGACTCCGGTCACATCGCCGGTTGCGGTCTCGACGTATTCGAAGACGAGCCACCAGCAGCAGACCACATCCTTTTCGACCTTCCTAAGCACACAGCGTTCACACCACACCTCGGAGCATCCACTAACGAAGCTCAAGAAAACGTAGGTATTCAGGTGGCTGAGCAGCTCCGCGACTTCCTCACCCTCGGTGAAATTCGCAACGCGATCAACATGCCATCACTCGACGCTGCCGCGCTGGTAGAGATCGGCGGATACCTCGGACTGGCAAAATCACTCGGTAAGTTCCTTGCAAAGCTTGGACCTGTTAGCCCTGACTCTATCCGTATTTCCTTCCACGGTTCTGTGGCAGAAAAGGACACAGCTCTCGTTTCACGCACCGTACTCCACGGCTTCCTCTCTGAGGGACGCGAAGACGTCAACATCGTCAACTGCCCAGCAATCGCTAAAGAGCTCGGACTCGAACTCATCGAATCCACGATCAACGCGACCACTGAGTACTCTGAGCTGATCGTTGTTGAACTCAACAAAGCTGGTGAGAAATTCCGCCTCGCCGGAACAATCATCGGTAAGTCTCCACGTATCGTTGAGATCAACAAGCTCTACGTTGATACCAACATCACTGGCAACTTCCTCATCGTAAAGAACGACGACCGCCCAGGCATCGTAGGACTCATCGGAACTAGCCTTGCTGAGAGCAAGCTCAACATCGCAAACCTCTCACTTGCTCGCAATAAATCAGAAGGCAATGCCCTCACCGTGATCGAGCTCGATTCCCCTGCTACTCAAGAGATTATCGATACTCTCGGTGCTGCAGCAGGAGTTATCTCCGTCAAAGCTCTCGAAATATAAGCAAAAAGTACTTGCACTCCACGGTCGGCAATCTTAGGTTGCCGACCGTTGACCATCACTGGTCACACACAACGCGCGATTAGCTCAGTGGTAGAGCAATGCCTTGACATGGCAGAGGTCACAAGTT
>CAXMPP010000084.1:0-9197 GCA_964195395.1 uncultured Thermodesulfobacteriota bacterium | reverse complement strand
ACCCACTGAGAAGGTTGAAAAGACCGACGCCGAATGGAAAGCCCAACTCACTCCAGAGCAATACCGAGTCGCCAGAAAGTCTGGAACCGAGGCGGCTAATGGTAAGGCCTATAAGCAATTTAAAGCACAAGGTGCGGGCACGTATTTCTGCGTCGGTTGTAATGCCGAGCTGTTTAGTTCGAAGGAAAAATTTGATGCCCGCTGCGGTTGGCCGTCATTCTACGACCCATCGAATGCGAAAAATGTGACAACCAAGGATGACATCAGCGCTGGCATGGTACGCACCGAGGTCAACTGCGCGAAATGCGACGCCCACCTCGGCCACGTCTTCAAAGGAGAAGGTTTCAACACCCCGACCGATAAACGATTTTGCATCAACGGAATCGTGCTGAAGTTTGTGCCAGATAAGGAGAAGTAGTAGAGGCGCATTACTCGATTCCACGATTTTTTACCGCGAAAAAAATTTGAAATAGACGAAAGCGGCCTGAATGATGAAGCGGAGGAAGTTTTCAGAGCCAGCACGATGAAGACTGGTACGATGGAACTATTTCTACCACGAAATTTTTGAATGACTGGGCCGATCAAGATCGATCGATGAAACGAAGTCTGCCACAGATTTCGCTAATTCTCGTTTCATCGTCCTAGACTTCACACTTAAAATTCTCCGCAGGGGCCCTATCTCGCTGGTGTATTCTGGGTTACTCAACAGATAGGTAATTTGGCCTTCGGCGATCGATTTTGAGTGACCGGGACGGTCACACTACGTAACTCGACCAGGACGGTCTTCATCTGAATAATCCGCGCCAAGCTCGTTTGATCGTCCTAACCACACAACCCAAGGCTTCATAGCACCGGTCTGAACACTCCTCACTCCTCACCACCACTCCGCTGCTGAGGGTATCTTGACCGATGGATCTGGAGCGAACTTCTTTGAGCGTGACGCTGCTTTTAAAATGGTCACCTAGGCCAAACCCGAAGTCTTCTCCACCGGTGATAATCGGAGCGTAGAAGAGTTGGTATTCATCCATATAGCGGATGTATCTCACGCCAGCCAGCTGACTCATTGCTGAGTCTAGAGGACTGAGGGAGATGGCGGCCAGCCGAGCGTAATGCCCCGATGTTAGAGGAAACTCTAACTTTGTGCGTACATTTTAGAAATGACTGCGCGTAATTCTTCCGCTTTATCCGCATTGATTTCATCTAGTTTCTTGATAAATCGCTTTTTTGATAAGCAACGGATTTGATCCACTGCTATCTCTGATTTTTTAGAGTTGCAATTGACCGCAACTCGACTCCGCCAGTGTGGGTGGAGCTGAGTCGTCAAGGGGCAGGCCACGACAGTCTCGAGGTGTTGGTTCATGGCATTGGGACTCACAACGATCACTGGGCGCGTCTTTTGGATCTTGGAACCCACTGTCGGATCTAAGTTCACCAAGTAGATAGAATAGCGTTTAGTCTGCATATTCTACATCTAGTTCCGTCCATTCAGACCAATCTTCAGCTTCTTGAGCCATCGCTTTGAAAGTTTCATCCCATGAGAGCTTTTGCTCCTTATTTTTAGGTCGGATCATAATCCCTTCGGCAGTTTCCTCCAAAATCACATCATCTCCAAGTCCAGCACGAAGAATCATCGCTTTAGGTAAGCGGATTCCTCTACTGTTTCCGATTTGTACTACTTTGGCTTCCTTGAGCATTCTTTAATGTATGCACAGTAATTACAAATAATCAAGGAAGAGAATAGGCTGAATACTAGCTACTTACCTCACCACCACTCCGCTAATGAGTGTGTCTTGACCGATGGAGGTGGAGCGGACTTCTTTGAGCGTGACGCTGCTTTTAAAATGGTCACCTAGGCCAAAGCCGAAGTCTTCACCGCCGGTGATGATTGGAGCGTAAAAGAGCTGGTATTCATCGATGAGTTCGGCTTCGGCGAACTGGCGCATGAGTCGCCCACCGCATTCTAACAACACGCTATTACAGCCTTTCTCAGCTAGATCTCGGAGTACTTCTGCAAGTGGTTTATCCTGATAGATGAGTGTTCTATTTTTAAACTCATCGGTGAACAAATGAAAGTCCTGCGGTAGCGATTCACGGCCAGTATGGGTGAGAACTACGCGCCACGGTTGTTCTTTTTCCGCTGCACTTTTCTCACTACGCAGCGTCAGGCGCGGATTATCGCGGCGCACTGTCTTGCCTCCAACAATGATGGCATCGACCTGAGCACGTAGCTGATGGACGACCTCTCGTGACTCTGGACTGGTGAGCCACTGCCCCTCGCTCGGTGGTCTCGTGATACGTCCATCCAGGCTCATGGCTGTCTTTGCTATCACCCACGGCAGTCCGGTGGTGATGCGCTTGGCAAAGGGGCGCAGGAGCTTCTCGCATTCCTCGCGCAGCACCCCTGCTGTGACCTCAATCCCCTGCTCTCGTAAAAGTGTGTCGGCTGCACCAGCGTGTTCTGGGTTCGGATCCACCGCTCCATAAACGACTCTCCCAATTTTATTTTCTAAAATCCCCGAGGTGCATGCTGGTGTTCTCCCAACGGTCGAGCAGGGCTCCAAAGTCACATAAATCGTCGCCCCATGCAGAGCTTCAGCACCATGTTTAGCCACCACCTCAGCGATCGCTTCACGCTCGGCATGCGGCAAACCTGCACGGTGGTGGTAGCCTGCACCTAATTCCATTTCGTCCTTCACAACGACAGCTCCTACGGTAGGATTTGGGCTCGTGATACCTATTCCTTTCCACCCTTCTTCTAGTGCTCTGCGCATCCATTTTTCATCGGGATTTGAAGGTGACATTTGGCTGCTCGAAACTGCTAGATTTGGGGCTGTTTTGCTCTCATTATCCATGTGAATAAGTGTGTGTAAGTCTTCGTTGTGTTGTTAATAAGGTGTGAATTGGTAATAACTGTGAATAAGTTTTGAGTGTTTTATTGGGGTTAAGTCAACCTTATCCATACCACTCAAAAGTTATTCACAACACATTCACACCCACTTTCGCTATAAGGTTGATGGAGTTATAGCCAGATTTGAGAGTTATTCACACGCTTAAGAAGAAGAATGTTTATCTCATTTAAAAAAGATTATAATATACCGTGTGAACAAGTAGACCATTGAACGAGATTCATTGCGTTGTGAAAAAGGTAAAAGAGTAATCCACTTTACTGTTTGAGCGAGGGTAGCTATCTGCTAGAGTAAACGATGCTGGCCAATAGCGTTGGTTAGCAAACACACCTATTAACCTAAAAAGAAATTATTTATGAAACTACCCATGACTCCAGTCGTGATGGTCTTGGCATTGTCGTGCTCCACGCTGATTGCCCAAGATTCCATTTCCAAAGCCCGTCAGTCCCAAGCCCAAAAAGTAGAAACTTTTTACAATCAAGCCGAGCAAGCCTACCAAGATGGTGATCTTGCTGGAGCTAAGTCTGCCTTACGCAATGTATTTGCTATAGATCGCAATCACGGTCCGTCCTACGCTCTAGCATTGAAGTTGAAGGGTAGTGGCAACAACTTTAAAATCAAAGCCCGTCAGAAGCAGTTAGCGGCCGTTATTCTACCGGAAGTTGATTTCGAAGGGATGCCACTAAGCTATGCTCTGAAAACCTTGAGCAAATTAGTCGAAAACACGAGTAAGGACAAAGTGATCCCTAACTTTGTGATCCATGATAAAAGCAATACTCTAAAGGATAAACCTGTCACACTGAAGATGAAGCAGGTTCCAGCTAATGTCGTGTTGGACTATCTGATGAACCTTAGCAACGCGACGGCGAAGTTTGGTCAATATGCGATTACAATTAAGCCACGAGGAACGCGCAGCGCTCCAGCAAAGCCTGTGGCAAAAGACGATGGTTTTTAGAAAAATCATCTGAGTGAATAAGTCTCACCATTAAGCCATTCATGTTCTTGCTCTGCAGACGTGAGTGGTTTTTGACTTTAGAGAAAGAATGCCTATGCTGCGCGGGTGAGTAAAATTTACCAAGGTTTATGCCAACTCCTACCGAGCGAGTTTGTTTCCATTTCTCAGAGTGACCTCGAAGTGCACCGGATCGATAAGTGGCATGCGGCGGCCGATCCGGAGGTTGTCGTGTTTGCCCAGAGCACCGAACAGGTAGCAGCTGTGTTGCGCTACGCAAATGAGCACGAGGTGCCCGTATACACGCGTGGAGCCGGAGTAGGCTACGTGGGCGGATGTGTGCCAGTGCAAGGCGGTATAGCCCTATCTGTGGCGCAAATGAATGCCATCCTTGAAGTCAACACAGGCGATGGTGTCGCAGTGGTTCAGCCTGGTGTGATCACTGGCCACTTACAAGAAGCAGCGAGAACCAAAGGGTGGTACTATCCACCAGATCCAGCCTCGTTGAAAGAATGCTCGATAGGTGGCAACATTGCGACTAATGCCGGTGGGCCACGTTGCCTGAAATATGGTGTGACAAAACAATATGTGTTAGGTCTCGAGGTGGTGACTGCGACGGGTGAGATTATGCGCGTCGGCGGCCGTTGTCATAAGAACAAAACTGGTTTTGATCTGACCACATTGATGTGTGGTTCAGAAGGGATGTTAGGTGTCGTGACTGAAGCAACTGTGCGGATCATCCCCCACCCTGAAACGCGCGCAATGTTAGGTGCGTCATTCGTTGATTTCACAGGAGCTGCCGCCGCGGTTCAAGCGATTCTAGATGCTGGTATTTTACCGAGCGCTCTGGAGATAACAGATGCCTTTACTTTAGCTGCTGCTAGAGATTATTTAGGAGAAGACAGCCTGCCTCCTGGGGATGCTTATTTGATGGTCGAGATAGATGGGCGTGTGAGTTCCGTTAAAAACGAGCTAGAAGGCCTCACCAAGCTGTTGAACGACCTTGGGGCACTCCGTATCAACGAAGCTGCTGACGAGGCCGCCTGTGAGGATATTTGGCAGCTTAGAAGGGATTTCTCGTATTCACTCAAACACACTGGACTTACCAAGCTGAATGAAGACATCGTGGTGCCTCGCAGTAAGCTGGTAGAGTTAGTCAACTTTGCCCGCCAATTGCAGAAAGACACGGGCATTCCAGTGGCGTGTTTTGGCCACGCGGGTGATGGTAATATTCATACAAATCTGATGGTTGAGGACTACTCAGATCCAGTGATAAAGAAACGTGCCGATGCAGCAGTCGATAAGCTTTTCACTTGGGTATTAGAGAATGATGGCGCGATCACTGGTGAGCACGGCGTGGGCCTAGCTAAGAAGCCGTGGATAAAGCAAGCACTCGGACCAGTAAGCTTTGCAATGCATAAACAAATCAAGCAAGCAATGGATCCGAAAGGAATACTCAATCCTGGAAAATTCCTCGATTAGAAAGGCCACTGAAGTGAGTTAAAGTTTTCAGTTGGCAGTGTTCAGACCTGCATGATGTAAAAATATCAACCTCGAAACATGAGAAAATAACGAAAGCTACTCGTCGTGGCCCTATCAACTCCAAGCTAGAGTTCTAACTTAAAGATGATGATCGGCTGGCTGAGCACCTTGCCATTGCGGATTACATAGATCTCAGTGTTCTTTTTGGCCGCTGTCATTCCAATGATATCGTAGAATTCGTTGGGCTGGTTGATCCGGTATTGATTCACCTGATAGATGATATCGTTTGGTTGGATACTGCCTTCGGCTGCTGATTCCTCCATCACCCGAGTGACGCGAACTCCTGATATTCCTGAGCGGCGGTGACGAGTACTGAGATAGGTAACGGCCACTCCCATGCTACGAATAATTTGCTCAGTTTCGGCAATCCTTGATGCTGGGACTGTCGAAAATTCTTTGTTAAATTCTTCAAGAGTGACGGTGATATTTACTTCTTGTTTGTTGCGCCAGACTTTGACCTCAACTGGCTTTCCTATTTCGCTGCGTTGGATTAAGCCAATGAGTTGCTCATGGTCGCGGACGGGACGCTTGTCATAGCTGATGACTATGTCATTTTTTTGCAGTCCAGCCTTGGCTGCAGGTGTGCGTGGGCCGACATCATCGATCAATGCACCATATTCTTTTTGATACGACAATTCTGTGCGCCGTTTGCTCACTAACGGGCTGAATGAGACTCCTAGGAAACCACGAACTGGGCGACCGCGTTTGATAATGTCTATAAAAGTACGTTGGGCAATGTTAGATGGGATTGAGAAACTAATCCCTTGGATGCCTGGTTTTTCATCCTCATTGGTAAAGATACTGGAATTGATACCAATGATTTCACCGTAGATGTTTACCAATGGTCCGCCAGAGTATCCAGGGTTGATGGCTGCAGAGCTTTGGAGCAATCCCCCTTGTAAATCTGAAATAGAACGTTCTCGAGCAGATATGACCCCTTGGGTAACAGATTTACCAATTCCAAACGGGTTACCGAAAGCGAGTACGATATTGCCCTCGCGGACTGCATCTGAGTCACCAAAGTTGATAGCCTCGAACGGGCCCTCGTTCTGGAGCTTGAGTACAGCAATGTCGAGAGTTGAGTCCGTGCCGATAATCGAAGCTTGAAAAGTTCTACCATCAGCTAAACGCACGTCGATTTTTTCCATTCTATCAACTACGTGGTGGTTAGTAAGGACGTGACCTTCAAGGCTCACAATCACTCCAGAGCCCTGCCCTGTGGTTGGTTCTTTGAGAGTGGATATACGACCAAACCTATCACGCACCCGCTTACTTTCGTGGCCAGCGGTATTGATGCTTACTACGGAGGGCATGACAGCTGCTGAAATACGGGTGTATTCGTCATTGAGCTGGCTCAGAATGCTTACATCCTTTTTAGTGAGGGCTGGTTTGAGTTTTAACGTGACCTGCTCGGGCGTGGTTTGTTGGTAAACGGGTCCAGAATTTTGGAGAAATTCTAACAACCCAGGGTTGTCTGAAATTCTACGTAAAACGACCACAACCAAAAACGCACTGAGCAGTACGATAGTGATGACCAAAAATCTGCGATAACCATCTTTCATATATATGTTGGAACAATGGCGGGTGGAAAAGATTCGGCAAGCAGGGAATACTATTCTTGCTTCAGTGGTGTGCCACTGAGTCGGGCTAGGTCAATTTGGATTGCATTATTGAGAGATTTTAACTCACGAAGAATCCTAATGGAGGACTTTGAATAATAGATTGAATTCTTTCTGTCTTCGTCATTTGAATTAGCTCTCACTCTACTAAATCTTCGGAGAATCTCGCAAAAATTATCAATTTTATCGTACACTATTCGATCTTCCTTTGAGATGATATCTCGGAAGGGTTCTAACCCTTTGGATATTTGATCTCTTAGCTTTATCGCATAATGGCCGGATAAGTAATCATCATCATTTCTAGTGAGTATTCTATTGACTGAATCAAGGAGGTTTTTCATAGAGATAGCAAAAAACTTACTTTCTAACAGAGAAGGTTTCTTACGTGATCCGTACTCTAGTAGGATTTTGGAAGAAAGGTGGTTTGGCATGATTTCTAAGACTTTTTCTAGCTTCTCTCTGACGTATTTATTTCCTGTCATTGAGCGCAAAGATTTACGATCAATAGCGCTTTTAACCTCGGCGAAAAGAGTGGTGGCCTCAGAGTAATCTTCGTGATCTTTGTTGCTAGTTAGCTTGCGTGCCTGTTTTAGGTTTTCGACTTCAATCACTTCATTTTGAATGAAGAAATCTGGGTGGCCTAGGGCAATAAGTTGGAGTAGATATTCCTCGCTACCTTGACCTACGAGAATCCGAGTATCACGTACTTCTTCAGTGAGAAAATCAAGTGTTCTCCAAAATTTATGATTTCGCTTGAAGTTCGATCTCCCATCGATAGATGCAATGATGAGTGTGTCAGCTCTCAATGGAACACCTAGCAGCGCTGAATCAAATGCGACAGTGAGGGCGCTGCTAGTTAGATCGCTGTCACTGTGATTGCTGTATGCATCACTTAAGTGAAAAGTGAACTTAGTGGATGGAATATTTTTCCATTGAGATTCGAGAGGTCGAGCTACTTTATAGTTTAAAAAGGCGAGGTGATCTACATCGAAGTAATTTGGTTTTGAGTGGAAAGTGAATTTTTGTTCTTCTTTAGTTGTGAGAGGAGTGACCTTGACTGCTATTTTTTTGAGACCTGTCGAGTAGACAGATTTATTATATTCACCGACTACTTTATAGGTAGTGAATGGCGCTACTACAGTAAAATCTCTGACCTTCCATTCGGCGTTAGCTATTTGTTCAGGGGCTTTTGGTTTAGGTGGAGGTAGGTCAATTTTAGGTTTTTGAATAGATTCGCTGTGTTTTACTGTGTCCTTGTTGACGATTTTTGGATCGTTAGTGCGCTTAAAATTGTCGTATTCTTCGATGGAATCCTGCCACAGTCGACTGGGGGCTGAGAAGCTAGTCAGTGGGGATTTTTCTGGTGCTATTGCAGCTAGGGCATCCTTGGTGAGTTGGACTAAAAGTTTGCCCTCAGCGTTTGATTCATCAGTTGCTAGGTATTCTAAAATACCACGCAAACGGTTCCGTTTATGCTCAGAATGTCGAACACTAGACTTACTTTGAGTTCCTTGCTGGAGCTTCAAATTAGCTGCAGTGATTTGCGGCAGTGATTTATCAAGTTGTTTTGCTAGAGCTATGAGCTTTGCACTGGCTCGGAGTTTCTTAGGATCCTTACTACCCGCCTGTTGCTCAGCCTGCTCGGCTAGGTAGTTGGCTATCCAGCGCATCGTATTGCTATCGAGCGGAACTTGGTCAATTTTTAGTAAGATCTTACCCTCAAGGTTTGGTTCAATATATGTGGCAGCGTTGGAGCTGTAGGCACATACAGTGAGTGTGGCGAGGCTGAGTAAGAATTGTTTCATTTCTATATGCGGTAGTCTACCAATTCTATACGAACTCAATCAAGGATAGTTACGACTTGTCCTAAAATTCTTCTAGATCTAAAAGTACGCATGCCAGAATTGATGCCAGTCTACGAGACTCAGGAAGAGGTGATGTTTTTTGACACCGACATCGGTGGGGTCGTGCATAATATTGCCTATCTCAGAATGATCGAAACCTGTCGCACTAAGTTGGCTACTGAGAAAATGGGAATGGACCTAAAATCGATGGCAGATACCAGTCTCTATCCTGTAGTGGTGCGTACTGAAATTGATTACAAATTCCCAGCGACCTTGGGTCATAAATTGACGATCAAAGGAAGGTTAGAGAGCTTAGAAAAGGTCAAGTTCTGGG
>CAXMPP010000083.1:0-9267 GCA_964195395.1 uncultured Thermodesulfobacteriota bacterium | reverse complement strand
TGGAAGCTCAGGTGCAGCATCTGAAGACAGATTTCGATATTGGTGTGCGAAATAAAGATAAGATACGCTCTCGTTTTGAATCACAAAACGTAGCACTTATGGTCGCAGGTATATTCCCTCCAATGGCGCGTATAGAGCTACAAGATTTCTCTCTCAAGTTTCACCCAGAAGATGTGCCCAACGATTTCCCGTTCGACGGCTTTCGTTCAGGTTCTTTCCTGAGTGCTCCCTTCCCAGTAATGAATCCCGACCAGGCTATGCGCACTTCATTGGGAAGACTTGAGACCCTGTTTGATGAGAACGAGGTGAAAGCCGATTTTAACTTTTCTGGTTATGTGTCAGTGCTGGTGCAGAAAGGGGTAACTGTGGATGCACTGCTCTTCACTGAATCTCTAGAAGGGGGCTCGCGTCGGCTTCGATTTAAGCGTGAGGATCTTCAGCAAATCGTTGAAAAAGCAAATATTAGAATCAGTGATGCGATGCTCGATATTTTATCCGAGTACCCACTCCGAGCACCGATGTTGATGGCTATCTCTCATAAGGCAAAGAAGGATGCCGAGCTGAAGAAAAAGCAAAATGCTAGCTATCCGGATGATGCATGCCGACATGTCAACTGGAGCTACAATCTCAGCAAAACATTTGGTCCTGAATTTGCAAAGTTGGTGACGGACTCACACGAGACGCTTGATGGCAATACCCCAAATGAGCAACTCATGGATTACCATAACAATGCCGTTGCCCGTGGTTTAGTGACCGAGGGGGTAAAGCTAGATGCGTTAGAAGGGATAATCCTCAACGACCCTCGCGTCATTCGGAGTCCAGACGAAGTGCCTAGATTTAAAGAATTACTGCGGTAGTCAATTTTATTGAGAAAGGATTTGTTCTGGTCATCAATGGGGGCTCACGGATAGCTTCGGACATGATCAAAAGAATTCTCACTCTCGTGCTTGTTACTAGCGGCATGGCTTTATCATCCACGAAATCTGTGTGCCGAGTTTGGCAGCCGATTTCACTCCACGGGACGGATGTTTCTAGCGTCCTAGGGAAAGAGTCTGGTGTTGATTACACCGTGTTGATGTCGCGGCCCGTTGTGCTTTCTGGAGCATTACCTGAGGATCTAGTGTATGCAGTGGCTCTTAAGCATCAATTGGCGAGTATTGGGGGCTACGATGAGAAGGAGGCTCACCTTATTGCTCTTAGTAAAATAAAACTACGCGCACAACTCACGGACGATGGCTTGTTAGTCACGGTGGATGTTTCCGGGGCAGTGGTGCCAAAGGAGGTGGAGGTCTCTCTCTTTAATGTGGTGAAGTTGAGTATCGCTGCGCTCAAAATGACACTGGAAGATTACAGTGCCGCTTATCTCGAAGAGGGGATGTCTTGTTCTATTCTTGTCACGAGTGATAAGAAAGGGCCTCAGTTGGAACAACTCAAGAAGCTCGATGTGCGCTTTATTGCTACTAAGGATGGTCGATGATCCTAAGCAGGCCACGCTAAAAATTTGATTATTCGTCGTATTAGCGGGGATTGATATTGCATGCGTTGGCGCAATTTGTTTCTTAAATAACAGCTGAGATATGAGTGAAACAAAACGATCCTTTAAACGTGTAGTCCTGAAGTTGAGCGGTGAAGCTCTCCGTGAGGTTGGTAGCCAAGATAACATTTCACCAGAGATTGTTGAGCGCATTGCTTTGGAAATCAAGGAGGCTCACGCAGCAGGTAT
Organism: uncultured Thermodesulfobacteriota bacterium; assembly: GCA_964195395.1. GTDB lineage: Bacteria > Verrucomicrobiota > Verrucomicrobiia > Verrucomicrobiales > Akkermansiaceae > Rubritalea. The sequence continues at coordinate 7,544 of CAXMPP010000083.1, read as the reverse complement.
CGAGATTGCTATTGTTGTGGGTGGCGGCAACTTCTGGCGTGGAGCCAGTGCTAGTGCCCGTGGTATGGACCGCGCTACTGCAGACTACGTAGGAATGATGGCAACCGTGATGAATGCCCTCGCAGTACAGAGCGCCATCGAAGTGGAAGGTGTTCCTTGTGTTGTTCAATCCGCTATTGAAATGAAGAACGTGGCTGAGCCATTCATCCGCCGCAAAGCGAATCGCCATCTTTCTGAAGGAACAGTCGTGATTTTTGCTGCTGGAACTGGCAGCCCATTTTTCTCTACAGATACTACTGCCGCTCTCCGCGCTAGCGAGATGGGTGCGTGTGCTATCCTCAAGGCCACGATGGTCGATGGAGTCTACAATGCAGATCCTAAGAAGGACCCGACAGCGACTCGCTACGAGACTATTTCCTTCAAACGTTGTCTCGCCGATGAGCTCGCAGTCATGGACTCAACAGCCTTCTCTCTCTGCCAAGACAATAACATTCCAATTATTGTATTCGACCTTAACGAGCACGGTAATATAACTAAAGCCATCAAGGGGGCAAATATTGGCACATTCGTAAGTAACGAGTCATAAATTTTTCTAACATTCTATCTAATTAAATTATTATGGACGCAACATCAGTTCTTGAAGAAATCGAAATGTCAATGGAAGCATCCGTTGAGCAAATGGCCTCCGAGTTTGGCTCAGTACGGACAGGTAAAGCATCTCCAGCACTCGTGGAGAATGTGATTATCGAAGTTAAGTCTTACGGCAGCAAAATGAAACTTCGTGAGCTCGCAGTTATCACGACTCCTGAGCCACGCCAGATCATGATCCAGCCATTCGATGCGAGCACAGTCGAAGACATCGACCGTGGCATCCGTGAGGCTCAACTCGGATTTAACCCAGTCAACGAAGGCAAGGTGCTTCGTCTGCCAATCCCAGAACTCACTGAAGAGCGTCGCCGCGAAATGGTGAAGCGCGTGAAGACAATTTCCGAAGACATCAAAATACGTCTTCGAAGCTGCCGTAAAGAAGGAATGGACAATGGTAAGAAATTGAAAAATGAGAACATCCTCACCGAAGATAGCCTCCACGATTTCGAAGCTCAGGTGCAGGAGCTCACAGACAAGTACGTCAAGCAGGCCGACGCAGCGACAGCTGAGAAGGAAGCTGAAGTCATGACTGTCTGATCGACACCCATCCAACAAATTTCAAAAGGCGTCTCACACGAGACGCCTTTTTTGTCGAAAGTGGGTTGCTGAAGAGTAATTGCATACTATGCTGTTGGCCAATGTTCGAGTTAGCGAGTGAATACACGCCGCAAGGTGATCAGCAGCAGGCGATTGACAAAATGGTCAAGTCCTTGCGTGTGGGCAATGGTCACCAATCGATGCTTGGTGTTACTGGCTCAGGTAAGACATTTAGCATGGCTAACATCATCCAGCAGGTGAATAAGCCAACCTTGATAATGAGTCATAACAAGACTCTAGCAGCGCAGCTCTACTCGGAGTTTAAAACATTTTTCCCCAACAATGCTGTCGAATACTTCGTCAGTTATTTCGACTACTACCAGCCAGAGGCCTACATTCCGGCCTCGGATACCTACATTGAGAAGGACTCGGCCATCAATGAAGAAATCGAACGTCTGCGGCTGAGCACGATGGGGAGCCTGATCACCCGCAAGGACGTGATCGTGATTGCCTCGGTGAGTTGTATTTATGGTCTCGGTTCGCCGGATGATTATAAGGATATGATGCTGCCAATCAAGGTCGGGATGGAGATTGGGCGGGATGAGTTTTTGGCGCAATTGGTCGAGATTTTATTCGAACGAAACGACATTGCCTTCCAGCGTGGTCACTTCAGAGTCCGCGGCGATGTGGTGGAGGTGCGGCCAGCTTACCTTGAGGATACCGCGATTCGGGTCGAGTTTTTCGGCGATGAGATCGACCGCATTTCCGAGATCACAGCAACCAGTGGAACGAAGCGTGGTGAGATGCCGGATTATTTGTTCTTCCCAGCAAAACAATTCGTCTCGTCTGGACCAAAGATGAAGGAGGCGATCAAGGCGATCCGCAAGGAGATGAAAGAGACGGTCGCAGCTTTCGAGAAAGAAGGGAAATTGATCGAGGCTCAGAGGGTGCGGATGCGCACTGAGTACGACATTGAGATGATGAATGAAATGGGGTTCTGCCAAGGGATCGAGAACTACTCACGTCACGTCACAGGCCGGGAGCCGGGAGCACGACCATACACCTTGTTAGATTTCTTCCCTAAAGATTACCTTTTGTTAGCTGACGAGAGCCACGCGACCATCCCCCAAGTTGGTGGAATGTTTGAGGGCGATAAGAGCCGTAAGACGATGTTGGTGAATCATGGGTTCCGACTACCCAGTGCCTTAGATAACCGACCATTACGCTTTGCGGAATTCATGGAAATGACCAACCAGCGGGTGTACGTCTCGGCGACTCCTGGACCGTTCGAGATGATAAACTCGCGCCCGGAAAATAAGCGGTACATTCCGTGGGTGAAAGGGGAGATGTCGGCCAATCAAGCAATCAAGTTGCTGCGGAAGCAGATCTCGCCAAGTCCGTCATCGGAATCTGTCGAGGACTTTGATGTCAGCAAGCGTGGAGCCACTCTGATGGCGGAACAAATCATTCGACCTACAGGGTTGTTAGATCCTGTGCTCACTTTGTTTCCGCTAGAAGGGCAGATCGACAAAACGATCGAGCTGTGCCACGCTAGGGTAAAGAAGCACGAACGCGTGTTGGTGACTACCTTGACCAAGAAAACGGCGGAAGATCTCGCAGACTACTTGGAGAAAGTGGGACTGAAGGCGCGTTATCTGCACTCTGACATCGATGCGATCGAGCGGGTGGAAATCCTCCGTGCGCTGCGAGCTGCCGAGTTTGACATCCTCATCGGCATCAACCTCTTGCGTGAAGGTCTTGACCTGCCAGAGGTTTCGTTAGTCTGTATTCTTGATGCAGATAAAGAAGGTTTTTTACGGAACGAGACCAGCCTGATTCAGACTGCAGGACGAGCAGCGCGCCACATCAATGGCGAATGTGTTCTTTTCTGCGATAAGGTGACGGACTCTATCAAGCAATTGCTTCACATCACGGAATACCGTCGTGAGATCCAGATTGCCTACAATAAGAAGCACGGAGTTGAACCTAGGAGCGTGATCAGATCAGTCCAACAAAGTCTCCAGCAGCAAGGTGGCGGCAAAAAAGATAGCTCTATGCCAATGCTCAGAGTTGCTGAGGACGAAGTCACCTACAACGCGCTCGAGATCATTTCTCAGCTCCAAGAGGAAATGCGCGAAGCAGCAGGGAAACTTGAGTTCGAGCGAGCCGCCCACCTCCGTGACCAAATCGAAGAATTACAGCAAAGAGAGATACAGCGCCTCGCAAAGACGAGCGACAAAAAGAAAGTCGACTATCGGAATTTGGAGTGAAGTGATGCAAGTAGTTAGTGGTTAGTGGGGCTTACTGTCTCTGACGAAAAATTGAAAAAACGATGAATAAAGAAGATCCAACATTTTCCCAGCCCTGTTTTCCTAGCACGGCTGAATTACTTGAGTTACTAAGTCCGCCTCGTAAAGAGTGGAAGCAAAAGGTGAGGGATTCAGGCTCTCAGTATTCTGCAGCCTTTATAGCGCCGATTGACTGCATTGATTCGGATGTGCAGCCATTTTTAGACTGTCACTGCCGCGATAATGCGCACCTAAGATTCAATATTGAACAATTCCTCAGTCATGGTTTTCATCCCGTCGTGATTATTTCTAATGGGAAGTCGCTAGCCTTGAAAGAAATCGACTCAGTGAAAGCAAAAGCACTGAGCGCTTTCGAGAAGGACAGCTTGCCCTACTCTAGAGCGACTCTCCAGGTGCAGCCATCTTTGAAAAAAATACAGAAAATGGGCGGAAAGAAATAACCGTGAGTCGCCAGCTGAGCTGGTCTTCCAGCCAAGGGGCTAAATTTCAATAGGAGATTCCGTGTGCACCAGATTGAGCGTGTTTACAAGGTGAGGCTTTGAAGCTGGCGGAACGCTAATTCTACGTGATTCACGTTCCGACGTACTGGCTAGCGACCTTGCTGCATCGTCAATTACCATCCCAGTGGGTAAAAACAAACGAGCCGCTGAAATAAATCAGCGGCTCGTTTTGTTTAAAATGGTAGGCCTACCAGGGCTCGAACCTGGAATGACGGAATCAAAATCCGGAGTGTTACCATTACACTATAGGCCTATCTATTTGCTGCCTTGCGGCTGCGGGCGAATAATTACGCTCAGTCGAGCCTAGATGCAACAAAAAACTGCATGGCATTAGGAGTTTTTTTTAGTTTGAGCTGTGCGCCTAGATTCCTGTGAATATGTTAATTTCTGCAAATGGATTATAAGCCATTTAGATTCTGAGATCAAGGTGGTTGCTTATGAGGATTGGAGGGAGGAACTGAAGCTTTACTTAAGCTGCGAATAAAAAACAGCCGAGAGGAAAATGGATTTCAGCTCGGCTGTGGATTTAAATGGGTTTGGATCGAAATTAGAGTGCTCTGCGCGCTTTTACTGCGGCGGAGAGAGCATCTAGGACGTCTTCTGTGCTCTGCCAGCTGATGCATTGGTCTGTGACGGACTGACCGTAGACTAGCTTTGTTGGATCATCACCAAGTTTCTGAGCGCCTTCGATGAGGTTGGATTCGATCATTACGGAGGCAACGGCCTTGGATCCATCTGCGACTTGAGCGCAGAGGTCTTCGATGACTGCTGGTTGGTTGCGGTAGTCTTTTTTCGAGTTACCGTGTGAGGCATCGACCATGAGCTGCTCCGGAAGGCCTTTGGCGGTAAGACGAGCGGCGCAGGCGTCGACATGTTCTTTAGAGAAATTAGGACCTTCTGATGAGCCGCGGAGGATGATGTGTCCTGCATTGTTGCCTGAGGTGGTGACAATGGCTGAGACTCCTTGCTTAGTGACAGAGAGGAAGTGGTGTGAGCCTTGGGCTGCTTGGATAGCATCGAGGGCAATTTGGATAGATCCGCCGGTGCCATTCTTGAAGCCGATTGGCATGGAGAGGCCAGAGGCTAGCTCGCGGTGGACTTGTGACTCCGTGGTGCGCGCGCCGATAGCGCCCCATGAAATGAGGTCGGCAATGAATTGCGGAGAAATGGCGTCGAGAAATTCAGTGGCAGCAGGCATGCCCATGGTGTTGAGTTCGAGCAGAAGTTCGCGTGCGATGCGAAGCCCACGATTGATGTCGAATGAGCCATCGAGGTGCGGGTCATTGATGAGACCTTTCCAGCCGACAGTGGTACGAGGTTTCTCAAAATAGACACGCATGATGATGCAGAGGTCGTCTTTGTGTCGATCCGCGAGTGACTTGAGGCGTTCCGCGTACTCGATCGCCGCGCTCGGATCGTGGATGGAGCATGGGCCAACGACAACGAGAATACGGTCGTCTTTACCGAGGAGTATGGCCTCAGCCTCTTGGCGAGCTTTGGTTACCGTGTCAGCCGCTTTTTGAGTGATCGGAAGGTAGTAGGACAGCACCGCCGGTGAAATAAGAGGTGAAATTGCCTTGATGCGTAGGTCTTCAGTTGGAGAATGGTTCACGGGCAAGGACTGTGCTCTGATAAGGCAGGGATTCAAGTATTAGTTTGTGGCAGAATGGAATTCTCTCTACAGGATGTAGTGGATGGCAGTGTTTTCAGAACTAGAAGTATGGATCGACCCTCTGGCGCGGAGTGGTGCCGAGAATATGGCGGTGGATGAAATGCTCCATATTTGCCGTGGTGAGCTTCCGTTGCTGCGCATTTACCAATGGCGTCACGCTGCTGTTAGCTTTGGTTATTTTGAAAAACTGAGTGATGCGATGGGTGATTTCCCAGGTGAGGAGATCGAGTACGTGCGTCGCTGGACGGGTGGCGGGATTGTGGACCATCGTGTTGATCTAACTTATACGCTGAGTATTCCAAAAGGGCACCCGCTGGAGCAGCAACGCGGCAATACGAGTTACGCTCAAATTCATAAAGCACTAGCAAAGGCGATGCAGGCCTGTGGGGTGGCATGTGAGCTGACTGAAGAAGATTCTGACAGCGAGGAACGCTCATGCTTCGTCAAGCCAGTGCCATTTGATATCGTTGACCCTAGCGGTCGAAAGTTAGCTGGGGCGGGTCAAAAGCGTTCTCGCCACGGTTTGTTGCATCAGGGAAGTGTGCAGGGAGTGGAGAATTGCGAGGCCTGGCAGCTGGCGCTGATCCAATCTCTGGCAACCAAGGCAAAAGAAAAAGACATCACCGGTCTCGGTGATGTCTCAAAAGTGGTGCGAGCGCGTTATGGGAACTCTGTCTGGACCCGAAAGCGCCTTTAGCTTACTCAGTAGGTGAAACTGGAGCAGGTGTAGCTGGTGGTGTAGCTGGTGCTGCGGGTGCTGCGGGTGCTGCTGGTGTTTCTTTGGCTGGAGCCGTGAGGACGTCTTGATAGTGGCGGATGTAGAAGCCTAGAGCGAGAGCGAGGATGGCAAAAATAAAGAAGAATAAGGTGCCTGCCCCGCTTTTCGCAGCAGAGGGCACGTAGTTTGCTCCTTGCTTCGTCAGCACGTCATTTTTTGCAACCTCGACATCCTCAACAAACTCTTCTTCTTCTTCTGGAGCTGGGCTTGTTTTTGGAAGCATGGCTTGCTGCTGGTTGACGAATTCTTCCGAACCGAGCTCAGCGATTTCTTCCTCGGTAAGAGTAAATTCAAAGGTAACATCGTCGCCAATTTTGACAGACATCTCGTCTTCAAGGTCGATGACGCGAAAGAGTGCGTCATTCACTTTGATGCCGTTAGTGGAACCAAGGTCTTCGAGGATGAAACCACCGCTCACACGTTTCATGACACAGTGGTGGGTGGAGGCTGAGCCTGCTTCGATAAGAATGTCATTGTCACTTCCGCGGCCGATTTTTGTCTCAGCGCGGTCAACTTTAAGGCGGTAGGGTTGTGGTGACTTCCCGGGTTCAGTGATGATGATTCTTGGCATAAATTACTTGTTAGGTGTGAGGTTAGAATAGGCTGCAATGCATGACTGACAATAAAAAACCTTTTCCGAAGTTTGCTACTAAATCTAGAAGCACACAGTATACATGAATCTTACTACTGGAATAAACCCGCCAAGTTACAGTCTTCCTGCATTTTTTTTAATTATTTTGGTGAGGCTATGACAGTAGGCTTCACTTGTAATTCTTAAGTTAGAGTTCCTTGACATGGACAGAATAAAGAGGTGCTGGAGCTTGGTCTACTTCTGAGGGCTCTGGAATGGAGGTGAAACTTAGCTCATGGGTGAGGCATTGAAGCTTATCTTCAGGTTCGTGGGATATGTAGATGATTTGCGCAATCTTGCGGGAGGCAATTTGTTCTATCAACTGAATTACAAGGGCTCTGTTGATGGGGTCGAGCCCTTGGCATGGCTCATCGAGAATGAGTAAATAGGGGCGCTTGATCAGAGCTCTTGCAATCAGCAGCATCCGTTGTTGGCCAAAGGATAAGTTGTGAAAGTGCGTGTTTTTGAA
>CAXMPP010000082.1:289-9289 GCA_964195395.1 uncultured Thermodesulfobacteriota bacterium | reverse complement strand
TTTACCGTCATAGCTCTGGGCAATGGTACGAGCGCGGTAGTCTTTCCTCCGAAATCCTCAGTGAGCCAGCCACGGAACTCCTACAGATTGGCAAATTTTCGCAGTCGATGGAACGTGGTGACTACCTGCAAAAAGTGAAGGCGATCAAAGAGTACATTTCCGCAGGCGATATCTACCAAGTGAACTTAGCTCAGAAGTTTTCAGCTACGGTGGTGGGAGGATCAGCCTTTGGGCTTTATTCTCATTTGCGAGCGCTTTCTCCAGCCCCTCATTCTAGCTACATGTCACTGGACGGACGAGAGGTGCTATCCTCCTCGCCCGAGACATTCTTGCGTTTTGACCAAGATCGGATGGTGACGCGCCCGATCAAAGGGACGAGACCTCGCTTTGATGATCCAGCGGCGGACCAACGCTCAGCCTTTGAACTTAGAACCTCTGAAAAAGAAGTTTCAGAGTTGGTGATGATCACTGATCTCGGCCGTAATGACCTAGGTCAGGTGTGTGATTTTGGGAGCGTTCAGGTCGAAGCCTTGCTTAAATTAGAAAAATTCGAGCACGTCTATCATTTAGTTTCCACAGTGAGCGGCACGCTACAGAAAAATAGCAGCCAGGTCCGCGCCTTGCAGGCATGTTTTCCTGGAGGCAGTATCACAGGAGCTCCAAAAAAGCGTGCTATGGAGATCATTGAGGAGTTAGAGGAGCTCCCTCGTGGCCTCTACACTGGAGCAATGGGCTACTTTGGTTTCAATGGGCAAAGCCAATTCAATATCGTCATCCGCACAATGGTGCGTGAAGGGGATCAGTTGCACTATCATGTCGGCGCGGGAATTGTAGCAGACTCTATTGCTGAGGCTGAATACGATGAAACCCTACACAAAGCAAAAGGGATGCGCGTGGCGGTGGAGGAGCACGTTAGAGAGAAGTGATAGTCTCAAGTTTTGAGATTTACAGCGAGTCAGAATGGGTAGATGCTGCGGCGTAGAGAGTTTTGGCTAAGAAAAGATCATTTAGGAAACGATGGGGGCGCCGCGTCAAGTGGTTGTCCGTATCTCTGCTATTGCTATTTTTCTACTCCAGCTGGCAAGTGTGGGATATCAACCGTGTAGGTTTTAGCGATGATGGCGGTAAAGCTGACTGTGCCATTGTGCTAGGGGCTGCAGCCTACCACACCAAGCCATCACCGGTGTTTCAAGCGCGCATTGATCATGCGATCAAACTCTATAAAGAAGGTCGAGTTAGCAAGGTCTTGCTGACCGGAGGCTACGGCAAGAATGCCAAATTTTCTGAGTCTGAAGTGGCTCTTGAATACTGCAAAAATAGGGGTATCCCAGAGCATGATATTTTGATTGAGAAAGAGTCTCAGACAACGGAACAGAATATCATAGAGGCTGAAAAAGTGATGCGCAATAAAGGTCTTAGCTCAGCGTTGTTAGTGAGTGATCCTTGGCACCTCAAGCGTGCTCTAGCAATGACACAAAAGCATGGCATCGAAGCCGAACCGTCGGCGACTCGAACCAGCATGTATCGGTCCGAGAAAAACCAATGGGGTTTTTTACTCCGTGAACTTTACTACCTTCACGTTTGGAGGTTAGCAGGGGAGTGATACCATTTTCGCAGTTGCCTTGGAGTAATGATCGATTTTTAGGTTTGAGAGTAGTCAGCAAAGATGAATTTCAAGAAAGCGCTAAAGATTTCCCATTCTAGCAGCGTTCCGCGTCAGTCACATAGCTCGCTATGCTCTTTCCTTGAGCCTTGGTAGAATAGAAAATATTCAGCGTCATTACACCAATCTAACTCCTCAAATGGTATGAGTTATTTCTGGAACCCATTTTTCTTCAGTAAGGCCTGAAACTCCTTGAGGAAGGGTTCTGGTAGACGAACGTTGAGCACTAGTGGGGCGTCTTCTTTAAATTCGCTGAGCCATTGGCGAGCTCCGATGTCCATCATCTCGCGGATCACGTAAATTCCGTATTGTGGGGCGTGTTTTTTTATCAACTCACCAACGGCGACAACAAGTGACTCCTCGATCTCAAGTTCAGGTTTGAGCTCAAATCTAGCTTTCTTTAAGACACCTTTGTTCACCAATCCATCTAGCAGAGCATCAATAGCTTTGATGTCTTTCTTAAAGTTCTTCGGGTCGGGTTTATCGGCATCCACTCCGAACATATGAATGCGTCGTCCTACATTCTGGCTGTGAACGGAGAGTTCGAGCCACGTTTGGGTGTGCTCATCAGCGGCCTGGCCTAGAGTGAATGTGCTGATGAGGGCACCGGCGCAAAGGAGTGATTTTAACATAGAGGTAAGTTTGTTTGGGTTTTGTGAATACTGGCTGCGATCATAAAAAGTTTTTTGACTGCAAATACTATTGATACCGCGTGTCTAGTTGTTTGCAAGATCTTATGAACCGATGGAATATTGTTCGTGAATCTATAGCTCTCCGCTGAAAATCTCTTTGTAATGTTGATACCATGAACTCTGAAATAGTTCTGATGGGTCGTATTGTTTTTTGAGCTGAAGGAAATGGACGAATTGTGGGTAGCAGGTTATGATTTGTTTTTTGGTCGCCCATTTGTGGTAGGTTAGATAGAAGCTGCCCCCGTATTCGATGGCTCGGTCTATGATCATTCTGAAATGCTCTTTGGCCTTTGTGACTCCCTCGTCGGTATGCTTGACGTTTAAATTGCAAATGATGCACACAAAATCTTCTTTCGCCCACGCTAAATAGCTCTCCGTGTCTTTTTTGATAAGCCGAATCGTTCCGTATGTAAGATCACATTGCCATTTTAGGAAATCCTCGCGCATTTTTGTCATGAAGGGCAAATAGGAATCTTTCGATACATAGACCTCAGTGATGACCTCTGTGCCTTGCTCTATATCGACGGCATTTTGATAGCCTTCGAACACATTGGATAATTGATGGGTGTCAGACCAGTAGGTTTGACCTGATGTTTTTAAGTAGTATTGTGCGTAGGTATCAAATGCCTTTTGCTTCTGAGTTCGCGCCATTTTGTATAGGTGGGCCCAATCACTCTCACTGAGCTGGTTTTGGCCATTTGGTGGGGGCGTGGAGTCGGCAACAGGCCTATAATAGGAAAAAATTCCGGGATGGGGGAAATTATCTTCATGCACATTGATCGAATACTGGCAGTCTCCAAACAACGCACCCTCTTGAGCGCATTGTTCCATTTTAGCCATAAGCTCTCTCACTGGGATGATTTCGACCACCCGCTCTAATTTGACCCGTGGTGTTAGGCGTAGCGTGACATGCGCGATGATGCCGAATAATCCATAGCCGCCAATGGCTAGCGCAAATAGCTCGGCATTGTTTGTTCGGTTGCACGTGATCAGTTTTGCCTGAGCATCTACAAGAGTGAACGATTCGATATCTTGGATGATTGGTGGTAAATTTAAACCGCGACCATGAACGTTCGAGGAAAGAGATCCGCCAATGGTGACATGATCTACACCTGTTTGTTTTTGACGGATGCTCCACTTTTTCTCGTTGGGGCAATCCATACTATTCAGATACTCAATGAGGGCCGGCCAGCCAATTCCGCTTTCCACTGTGATGTGGCCTTTTTTTGAATCGAACTCGAGAATTCGATTGAACTCTCTCAGATCGAGATGAATGGCTCCCTCGCAAAACTGCTGGGCTCCCATAGAGTGCATGTTGCCCGAGATGGAGATGACACGCGATGTGTCTTCGGCGAGTTGTACGGCCTCTTGTAGTTCGTGTAAGAAAGTAGGGGCAATGACTCTATCAACCTTAGTGGGGTTGAGCTGAGATTGTATATCGTTTAGCGTGGTGTTCATGTTCTCAGTGAAGATAGGGAGGCTACGGCAATGTTTTCCCCGATGGCTAGAGCTGCGTCACGGTTGGCATCTGAGAGGTATTCCTTTCTTAGCTCTAGATGCGTTTTGCATGTCATTAGTTGATATCCAGAGTGATTGAGGAATGGGGTGAGTTGGTCTGTTTTTAGTCCCCAAGTAAATATTTCTCGTTTCATTTTAAGCCAGAAATTAACCAATCTGGAAGCATTACTAAATTGAAAATCACCCTCCTTTAGTTCTTCCATATAGGTGAAAATGAGACGCGAACCAAGTGCGCTGTGACGACGGATACTGTGGAGAAGACCTCTAACGTCTTTTTCGTGGAGATACATCAATAACCCTTCAGCCACAAAAACCGTGGGTTTGCTGCTATCATAGTGTTCGCTTTGTAAAAGTGCCTCGTGCAGGGCGTGCTGAGTCAGGTCGATCGGTAGTAGATGTAGGTTTTCGTATTCATTCTTTAATCGATCTAACGCTTTTACTTTCCATTTCTGAGTAGCCGGATGGTCGATTTCAATGACTTTAAGATGTGGAAAATCTCGACTGATGCGCAAGCCCAGCGTGTCAAATCCAGAGCCTATTACGATGAGTTGCTCAGCCCCCTCATTCAGGGCGGCTCTTACATGGTCTTCAATGCATCGCTTTCTTAGCGCAAAATGCAGATAGAAGCCTGGCATCGCAACTTTCTGCATCAGAGATGTTTTGAGTTTAAGTAGCCTCCTGCCGAGGCGATTCCGGATGGAGAAAAGCCCGGTGTTGATATGCTTAACCATTTCATGATTGAGCCTCCCCATCCGTTCGGGGACTTCGACCGATAAACTCGGGTGATTGGTAACCCACCAAAGCCCATTCGCGACAAAAAGAGCGGTCGAGCTGGGCTTGTTACTTTTCATGTTATGAGACTAGGCCTCTCCTTGTGAATTCTGTAAAATCCTGATCACCTTTTATGGTGGATTGTCGTGGAGTGTGATCAGGCATAAAATAGGGGGGCGCTTAGAATTCGCGTTCGAGCATGTGACGGGCAATCTGCTCGAGACGAGCAGCCTTTTCACCGAGTGGCTTTAGTGCGTCGAGAGCGAGGGTGGTGAGGCGAGTCGCTTCAGCCTTGGATTCTTCAAGTCCAAGAATCGCGGGGTAGGTGGACTTGTCGACTGACTCATCTTTCCCAGCAGTTTTCCCTAGTTGCTCTGTGGTCTGCGTGACATCGAGGATGTCATCGATGACTTGGAACGCGAGTCCGAGGTTGTAGCCGAAATCCGTGAGTGCTTGGAGTTGTTCGGCTGTGCAGTTAGCGCTCATGCCACCTAACCGAAGCGAGCTACAGAGAAGGGCTGCTGTTTTAGCTTCGTGGATGTGCACGAGTTGCTCTTGGTTGAGCTCTTTCCCTTCGCCTTCGAGATCGAGAACTTGGCCGCCAATGAGCTTCTTGCTGCCGCCGGTTTCTGAGAGTTCGAGCACGTAGTCGCGTGCGTTGTAGCGCTCAGTCGCTGGAGTCTGCGCAATGATCGTGAATGCTTCAGTGAGCAACGCGTCACCGGTGAGCACTGCGATTCCCTCTCCATAAACCACATGGCTAGTCGGTCGACCACGGCGGAGGTCGTCATCGTCCATGCTTGGAAGATCATCGTGTACTAGAGAGTACGTGTGCATGACTTCGACTGCGCAAGCTGGGAAGAGAGCGCTCTCTTCTTCACCTGCACAAGCTTCTGCTGCCGCGAGACAGAGAATAGGGCGCAGGCGCTTTCCTCCGGCGAACATGCTGTAGCGCATGGCTTGGTGGATCGTTGCTGGGCGTGTGTCTTCGTTTGGGAGAATCTGATCGAGAGCTGTGTCGACAGTTTCTTGCTGGGCTTTAAGCCAAATTTTTAAACTCATAGGTAGAGGTGTGATATTTTTCGTGTGAAGAGAAAAGGTGCTATGGTTGAGTCTGAGACCTAACACATAGCACCTAAAATGTAACACGGTATTTCAGCTGGGCTGAAATGCGTTTAGAGAATTTCTGCTATCTGCACGGCGTTGAGTGCCGCTCCTTTGCGGACTTGGTCACCTACCACCCAGAGGGCGAGGGCATCGTCGAGCACCTTGTCTTCACGGATACGGCCGACTAGGCAGTTGTCCTTGAGTGTGGTGTCTAGCGGAGTTGGAAAAATGTTCTGTGACGGATCATCCTTAGCGTCGACGCCTGGATAGTCCGCGTACACGGCGCGTGCTTCTTCAACATTCGGAGTCTTTTCAAATCCTGCAGTGATAGAGACCGAGTGTGAACGGTAAACCGGTACACGAACACAAGTGCAAGTGACTTTCAGTTCGGGTAACTTAAGAATTTTACGCGCCTCGTTGAGCATTTTGAGCTCTTCCTTGGTGTAGTTGTCCGGTTGGAATACGTCGACCTGTGGGATCACGTTGAACGCGATCTGAGTCGGGTAGACTTCAGAGACTATCTCGCCGCCATTTGATAGAACTTCGCATTGCTGCTTGAGCTCAGCGATGCCAGCCGCGCCTGAGCCGGAGACCGCTTGGTATGAAGAGGCTATGATGGATTTGAGTCCGTACTTCTTGTGAAGCGGATAAAGAGCCATCAATGAAATGATGGTGGTGCAGTTCGGGTTGGCGATGATGCCTTTCACGGCGTCCTTCGCGGCTTCCGGGTTGATCTCAGGTACGATGAGGGGGACTTCGTCATCCATGCGGAAGGCTGAGGAATTATCAATAACGATCGCTCCGGCCCTTGCTGCAGAAGGTGCGAAGATCTCTGAAATGCCGCCGCCAGCAGCAAATAGCGCGATGTCGACACCTTCAAATGCTTCGTGAGTGAGCTCTTTTACAATAATCTCTTTGCCCTGAAAGGTAATCTTTTTGCCTGCAGAGCGGGCAGAGGCGAGCAAGGTGAGCTCGCTTATTGGGAAGTTGCGCTGGTCGAGACAAGCGAGCATTTCCTCACCTACGGCACCTGTGGCACCGACGATTGCGATGTGTTTAGCTTCTTTCATGGTCTTAATTACTCGGGTTCGAGTCCGCGAAAGGGTACTAGAGTTGCCCTATTTTGCAATGCTTGTTCTTGTCATAGTTAATGACGAGAAAGAAATCATGGGAAATCAACGTTTCTAGCTTGCGCCTAGCAGAAGATTCTACTAGAGTGTTATCTAATGTTAGATGGTGCCGCGTGAGCGTCGTCTTTAAAAAGTAAAATCTATGAAAATCATCAAACTGATCATTTTGGCAGTGGCTGCGGCATCATGCACTGCACTCGTTTCTTGTGGTAGCAACGCTGCTGTAGAACCAACGTACATTGAACCTTCTAAATAAAATACCTATGAATACACTTAAAGTTCTCGTCTATGCTGCAGCTGCAGTATCCATCACTTTCCTTAGTTCTTGCTGCGGATGCATGTAAGTCTAAGGGATGCACACGCCTAGCGTGTAAATCCAACCTGGGACCTAGTGGTCCCGCTATAAACACAAAATAAAACTAATAAATACTATGAAACTCGTAAAAATTATCGCACTCGCAGCAGCAGCAGCAGGAATAGCTCTTTCCACTTCATGTGGTTCATGTGGTTCATCTCCTGAGCCGGCTCCAGTGCCAATAATGCCAAGCAAGTAATTGCTCAGCAAATCATTTGAAGCGGGCTTTCCTAACGGGAGCCCGCTTTTTTCTTGCGCTCCCGTATGGGATGATCAAGATGCATTGCGAAATCTATAACAACTTATGAAAGCACTACGTATTCTAACAATCGCCTCCGCAGCCGCGGCTACTGTACTCCTTAGCTCCTGTGGTTGTTGCACAGGTGAAGCCAAGGCTCCACCACTTCGACCACTTCCACAGTTTGCTGATATCTCAGTAGCTCCTACGAAGTAATTTTTAGCCGCTGAGCTCCTTGTGAGTTCAGCGGCTCTTTTTTTATGAGACGAATCTCAATTTTTCTGGCTATTGCGGCATGTTTTTGTCTCAATTCCTGCCAGTCACTGGCTCGGACGATGCAGTTGCCTGGTAGTATGCTGCAGTCAGTCAGTCGATCAGCGGGTCTAGCGTCGCATGACGATGCGGCTCTACTATCTGAACTTGAGTGTCCTCTCGAGCCTAAATTTGACTAGATCCAACTAAATTGGTTGAAATTAATCAGCACGATGAGGCTGTCACAGTTCTTGAGCAAGGCGTGATAGCGCTGTTTGCAGACGGTGTGAAAGTGATAGGCTTGCCTAAATCTGTAGGTGAAATCTATGGCTTGCTCTTTTCTAGAAATGCAGCACTCTCGCTCGATGATTTGGTATTCTTACTAGACGTGAGTAAAGGGACCGCAAGCCAAGGTCTAAAAATGTTGCGCACCTTGGGGGCGATCAAGGAGGTTCACCCATCGGATTCTCGTAAAACATATTATCACGCGAACATTGAGCTGAAAATCTTGGTGGGCGGTTTTATTCGTGAAGAGGTTCGGCCGCACATGAAAAACGCGGAGGTCAAAATTGGAGCTTTGCGAGAGTTTGTTGACGAGGGAGACGACTTTACTCTAGATCGTATAGAACGCTTAGATAAGTGGCGACGCAAGACTGCTTTATTGTTGCCTATTCTACAGAAAATTCTTTCCAGTTGATGAGCGAGCAAGACAGTCACTGGTATGTCGTCCGGGCACAGCCTAAGCGTGAACGAATTGCCGCGCGTAGCCTGCGGGAGACGATGGGGGTCGAGGTGGTATGCCCCTTAGTGAAATTTCGCAAAGCCACTCGACGCGGAAAGGTTTGGTGGTCCGAAGCAATGTTTCCTGGCTACCTTTTCGTGAAATTTAACAGAAAAGAGCACGAGCGTGGCGTCAGATACGCTCAAGGAGTCTTAACCATTGTGAAGTTTGGCGAGTCAATGCCAATCATCCCTTGCGCGTTTATTGAGGCGTTGACTAAACTCCTAGGCGAACAAGAGGAAATTGTCATAGCTCATGAGGTGGAAATAGGAGATCAATTTGAGCTGGCAGAAGGGCCGCTACGTGGTCAGACCGGCGATGTCGTGGAGGTGCTTCCAGGTAAAGAAAGGGTGCGACTCCTAGTTGAATTCATTGGCGGTGAGAGCGAGGTGGAAGTAGATCTCATGTCCCTCCTCTTGCCTGGACGTCCCGATACGAGAAAGTAAATAACGTGATGGGGTGGGGGCTTCTTTGAAATTGTTCATTTTTATTT
>CAXMPP010000082.1:0-279 GCA_964195395.1 uncultured Thermodesulfobacteriota bacterium | reverse complement strand
CTCAGCCTGCTGTTCTGTCACTTGACTGATCGCAAATGCAGATCATACAAACATATTCAATGAAATGGCTACAGGTTTCTGAATGGATTCATTCAATACGACCAAGGGCGGTAGCGTTAGTTGCATAAGCCGGCTTGATACATTAGTAAGGTGATCAAGTTAAGAATGAAATAATTCTTGCCAAAATTGAAGAGTATGTTTATGGACTGAATTGCCATGAATGAACCCAAAGCAGATAGCCGCCAAAAAAGTGTGATGAAAGGAATCACGTGGCGTTGC
>CAXMPP010000081.1:0-9390 GCA_964195395.1 uncultured Thermodesulfobacteriota bacterium | reverse complement strand
AGTGATTCTACTGTGCCATCAGGTAAGGCTGCGAAAGCTTGGTCGGTAGGTGCGAAAACTGTGACAGGCTTTTCACCAGTAAGGACCTTCGTTAAGCCGGCAGCCTCGACGGCTGCTAGCAGAGTCTTAAAGCTACCAGCTTTCTTAGCCACGCTAGCGATATCATTAGCCGGTTCAGGTGGGAGAATAACCGAGTCGATCACGTGGATTATTCCGTTTGAACACTTGATGTCAGCATTGAGTATGGCCGCGTCGTTGACCCTAACTCTACCATCACTAAAACCAATTTTCACATCGGCACCTTGAACAGTCTTAGCCTGCTTTGCTGCGAGCGCTCCAGCCAGATCGACTGAACCAGAGAGGACGTGATAGGTGAGTATTGCTTGGAGTTGCTTACGGTTCTCTGGTTTTAGAAGAGTAGCAACGGTATCTTTAGGTAACTTGGAGAAGGCTTTGTCGGTTGGAGCAAAAACCGTGAATGGGCCTTTGCCCTGAAGAGTTGCCACTAGTTTTGCCTCGGTAAGGGCGGTAGCGAGTGTCCCAAATCGTCCGTCGGCGAGAGCCGCTGAAACGATGTCACTGGAGCCAGCCTTGTTTCCGTAGGTTCGAATCCAATCAACTTGGAGTTCAAATGGTCCCGCTTTTTTATCC
This sequence comes from uncultured Thermodesulfobacteriota bacterium, assembly GCA_964195395.1. Classification (GTDB taxonomy): domain Bacteria; phylum Verrucomicrobiota; class Verrucomicrobiia; order Verrucomicrobiales; family Akkermansiaceae; genus Rubritalea. The sequence continues at coordinate 8,739 of CAXMPP010000081.1, read as the reverse complement.
CCAAGTAAAAGACCAATCCTTTGGATCTTGGCCGGATCAAACTTCTCCTTCTTAAGGTTCATCCCGCGAAAGCTTCCTGAGAAATCCTCAAAGGGAACTTTGATTTCGATCCACTGATTCTTCTTGGTCTCAAAATCTGACTTGAAAGAAACTTCCCTACCGCGAAATCGAGCATCAGTGTTGAATCTCATCTGATAGGTGCGTCCATCGCCTTTGACTCGTGCCACCAAACCATCGGCACCACTTAGGTCTAAATTTATTTTGCTCGTCCTTAGCGAAGAGAAACCGCCGTTGTTGTCGAGCGAGAGATTGCCATTGAAATTTAAAATGCCATCTTTCGAGATCTCGATTTTCCCTTTGGAAAGTCCACCCATCACGGCATCATCAACAACGCGCCATCCTTGAGAGTCAGCCTCCTTTGGAGTGAATTCAGCAATCGAGTTTTTTTCGGCCATAGCAGGAAGGCAAGAAAGTGACAGACATGCTACTGTCCAAATGTTTTTTTTGAAAGAGTGTCTCATAATTCAAACAACGCATTGGATATCCGTGTGTCAAAATATAATTGTTTCTAAAAACCTACTTCGCTTACCCTTGTGTATGAGTGCTTCTTAGCTAGTGATTTGATTCCTATTTGATGACGAGTAGATTGGTGACTTGCTTGACAGCTTGGTGGTCGGCCCAATGCCAGACCAACTTGTTGTCGGTGTCGAACTCTAGCAGGTGTGAGGCGGTGTTGTGTTTTTTGTGACCAAGCCAGTTGGTCATGATGATGTTGCCGTTATCGAGTTGGTTCCAGCCGGAGTTGAAATCGAGTTTGAGAGCTGGGTGTTCTGTTTTTCCTCCGACAAAGCGTACGACACTACCATCTGGTTTGACTTCCACCACCTTGCACTCGTCACCGGTGCTGGCTAGGTAGTTGCCATTGTTGAGCTTGGTCGCGGTGTAGCCTTTTCCTGGAGTTTTGGTTTGTTGAAGGATGTCACCTTGGGCATTAATTTCTAATACCGCGCGGGGATTTTTGGATCCAATGATCCAGTTTCCTTCTGATGAAACTCTCAGAAGTCTGAGATCTAGTGGTTTGTGTTTGATCTGGATAGAGTTCAATTCCTTTGCGTCCTTATCCAGGGTGATGAGCTTGCCATGGATACTGAGCAGGATTGTTTTCCCGTTGGCTAGCCGTCTAGCTGACTGAATTCCTTTGTAGCCGCTGACTGACCATTTGAGTTTCTTGCCGTCGCTTAGTTGGTATTCGGAAGCACCAGTTCCGTGACTCACTAAAAGTGTGTTTGGGGAGATTAACTGGATGTCGCGCGAGCCATTTGGCAGCTTGATTGACCATGATTTGTTAGGAGTGAATTGGTCAACATAGACCAGCACGTTTTTGTGGTTTCCGATACAGACGAACTGATGCTTGATCGTTGATTCTGCTGCAGTCGCCGCAGTGAGCAGGCACAGAGATGCCAGTAGTTTGAGATATTTCATAAGTTTAGATCCTTGTTAGGATGGCTATTTGACGTTGAGTTCGACCGAGGGGAGTCCGGTTGCAGTGCCGATGTATTTCCCTGGGCGGCCAGACTTTTCTTTTGGAAAGTAGGCTCCAGCGACTGAGCCGGTTAGGATGAATTGATTTTTTCGGAGAGGTGTGCCAGCTTTGATCATTCGGTTGGCAAGTTGACGGAGTGATTCCCGTGGGTCACCCATCACATTGCTGGCTGCTCCGGCGTAGACTTCTTTGCCGTCGCGAGTGAGAGCAATATGCATTTTGCTGTAGTCTAGTCCTTTGGGCGGAACTCCTTTGCCTAACACATAGGTGTGAGTGCCGCAGGACATAGCGATGACATCCGCCACTTGTACTTTGCCTTTTGATTTGTCAAAGCGTAGGTCAGGCACATCGAGTCCCACGTGTACCGACTTGATGAAGGGCATTATGTCGTCGATTTTTTTGATCGGTTTGCGGATATCTTTTTTCAAGATGAAGGCAACTTCAGATTCTATATGGAAGCCAAGGAAGGTGTCGGCTTTGACGGAACCGCCAGTCTTTACCTGTTGGTTCTTGAAGAAGGTGCCTGAGACAGGCGCGGGGATGCCCCACTTTTCTTGAGATGCCTTGCTGGCGTAGGCCATCTTGTAGCCAACGGTGTTGCCATAGGTCGGCTTCATGTAGCTGTCGTAAATGGTCTGAATTTTATACGCCTCGTCCATTGGGATCGGCTTGTTAACGAGACTGCTGATAGGTGCGGTAGGAATCTTTGTATTGATCGCGTTGATGATGCTTTTTGCCATCGTGTTATGGTCGACAATTTTGGTCGAAGACTCAGGTGTCTTGATTGTTCCGGCAGAAGGCTCTCTATCATCGATCTGCTGGAGGTAGCTGACGAGGTCGTCCATCTGCTGATCGCTGAGTGATACGGTTTTTCCGTGGAGTTGTTTTTTGTTTTTTGTCGTGAGCACCTGGCGGAGTGTTCTCGCCGAGCCGTCGTGGAGATAGGGGGCAGTAGCCCAAATTCCTTTGAGGGTGGGGGTGTCGATCCCTTCCAGCTTACCATTGAGTCGTTTACCAGATGTCTTGGAGATTGTTCCAACATTGTGGACGTAGCGGCTTGAACTATCAGTGAACTCGTCACCTCCGTGGCAGCTTGCGCAGTTGAGTTGTTGAAAATGCTTTTTACCACGTAGTGCTGCTTCGGTGAGTTTTCCTGTGGCTGTTCGGTGGGGGCTGGCGGGTGTTTTTCCTAGAGACCGTACGTAGGTAGCGAGAGCGTCTAGGTCTTTGCTGATGCCTGCTTTTGGAAAACCTAGTGGGTGTGACTTATTAAAGAATTTCTCTGGCGTGTCGCTGGAGCTGGTGAGTCCGGTGCCGCCAAAGGCTCCACGGATGTCGTGTTCGAAGTCGTGGATCTCATCGAAGTTGGCGGACCAATGCAAGGGACCGTGTTTTTCACCCGCTTTACCGAGCAGGGTGGTGGTGTTGCGGAGTCCTTCGCCGCGATCGGTGAAGTCCCAGACTCTGCCGTCTTGGCCGCCGTCTTGGTGGCAGCTGGCACAACTGATATACGAGTCGCGACTCATCTGCGGATTGGCCGCGTGGTGGAATATTTTTTTACCTTTAAGGACGAAATCGTTCATGCGGTCCTGTGCGACGACCTTGGTGGTGGATTGGTGGTTGGCCACTCCGTCACCATCATTGATAATTCCTGCCACATCAAAGGCTGCTACTGAGCGGTCGAGGAAGTTGTGTACGAAGAGTGTGTTTGTCTTGGCTTCTAGAGCGAGACCACGTGGTGCTGAGCCTACATCCAGAATCGAGGTGATGTGGGTGCCCTCATAGGCATCGAGCACTTCAATGCTGTTGCTGCCTTGCATAGCGACAAATAACATGTCGCCGAGTGGGCTATAGACCGCAGCGATTGGCATCTCTTTGTCGTTAAAATCATGGCGGTGAGCAATCACTTCGGTGCCACTTGGGAGAGCGATTTTTGAGGCAATCGGGCGAACCGTGCTTTCAAAGGTGAGTGGCTTGCCATCGCGTGCTAGGCCGCGTTGGATGTTGTCTTTCTTCGATGGGATCCATGCTTGGGTACCATCGGGTGAAATGACGATTTGTGAAAGGTAGTTAGGGAGCCCACGTCCCGAGTCCTCGGTGTCAACGGTGGTGTCTATAGCGAGTTTGAGTTCTGACGCCTTCGCCGTAGTTAGATCAATCTGATAGACGACACCATTGCTGTCAGGCGAAATGAAGCGAGTGGCGTAGAGTGTGTCTTGGTCTGCATTGAGGGCGAGACCGCGTAGTGTGGCCCCTTGCATTAGGGCGGGTTTGATCGTGCGTCGAATTTTTGCTGATGCGCAATCCACTTCATAGATGACACCTAGGGCCTCGCTGCTGACGTAGGCGGTCTTTGCGTCTTGTGTCAGCACCACTCCGTATGGGTGAGTCGAGGAGCCGAGTGCTATAGAATGGAGCAGAACAAGTTTGTCGGCATCAATCAGGTACAGTTGGTTTTCCTCAGCCACGGCGACAATGCCAGAAGCGATTGAGAGCGTGCGCGGATTAGGGCCGACCGCGATCTCTTTGATCTTTTGCATCGTTGTGGCATCGAGCACGGTGACAGAGCCGTTGTCTGGGTTGACATTCCAAATGCGCTGGCGCTGGTGATCGACAGCAATCGTTGATGAGTTGCTAGGCTGGTTTGATGTTGGCTTGTTGAAAATGAGCTGAGCTTGAACTGCTGCGGCTTTTTTTCCCGATTGGCGGGCGTGGAGCAGAACTTGGTAGTGGCCAAGATTTCTGAACGTGTGTGAAATCGAAGTGCTCTTTGAATAAGTAGTAGGCTGGGTTCCATCGCCAAAATCCCATGAGTAGGTTGTGTTCGGTGCTGATCCCGCGACTTTGAATGTCGTGGCTTTACCTAGTTCAGTCGGTTTTGTCTTAATGATGGCTATCTTGAAATCACTGAGTGTTTTGCCGGTAGAAAAGACGGAGCGGAATGGCTTGGTCAGTGGGTTGCCAACTTGATCGAGGATCGATCCTGCGGGGAGGATGATCTCGTAAGTCGATTCAGCGGTTAGAGCATCTGTTGGGGTGAAATTAAGAATCGCATTGTGCAGGCTCCAGTGACCTTGGAGAGTTTTGCCGCCGACTTCGCGAATGATTATGTTATCAAGATTGTGGTGGTCGACCTCGTCTGTGAAGGTGAGACCAATGCGGCTAAGGCGGTGGTTGTTCTGTGAGCCGTTGGCTGGACTGATAAAATTGACTTCAGGTCCCATTGTGTCTGGTTCCGACTGATGCGCAATAATGTGTGAGCCGGTGCCGTGGTCACAGGACATGATGACGAAGTTGCCGATCACGTTGGCCCCGTCGAAATCTTGATGAGGAATCTTCATCGTCAACTTTTTGACAAGCTTGGGATTCTTCGGGTCCCGCATGTCAATTTTAGCGTAGCCGCTGGATGCTCCCTGATGGAGGTAGCCGTCTTGAAAGACCCCGTAGCCACCCTTGGAGCCAAGTTTTTCACCCGTGTAGGAGCTGATAAGCTTCATGTTTTCTGGATCATGAAGATCCCATACTTTGGGTTTCTCAGCTATTCCGTAGAGGTAGCCGCCATTGAAGAGGCTGCTATAGCCAAAGGTTTCTTTGAGAGTTTTTTGCAGCTTTGGGTTGAGTGGGTCGCCAATGTCTAACACGCTGATTCCTGGCGCGTCGAATGTGTTGCAGACGAGTAGATTTCCGCAGGTAAAAAGCGAGCCGATCTTGAAGCCACCGAGTTTACTCATCGGAATGCTTCTCTTTATTTTTGGTGAGTTAAGGTCCGATGCATCTACGATGTGGAGCCCTGTGTTGGTGCCGCCAACATAGATGTAGGGATATTGCATCGCTAGCCACCATGCGGTGTTAGCGTAGGCACCTTTGGTGAGTTTCGGGATCTTCAGTGAGCTGACATGCGTTGGCTTCATGATGTCAGTCCAGTCCCAAATTTGGATGCCAGTTTGAGCATTGAGAAAAACGTAGTCGCGACCGTCCTTTTCGATAAATCCATAGTTGTGACCTTCAAAAAGCACCTTGGTGTGCTCGTCCGCGTGAGTGGATACTCGCTTTGGGTTTTCTGGGTCTGAGATATCGAAGAACGCAATCGCGGCATCACCTAATCCGCTGTCCCTTCCTTCAACGACTGCTAGGTAGCCCTTAAAAAACTGCATGGCAGCGTGGCCTCGGACCCCTTTTTTCGAGCTGTCTACGTAGCCCATTGGCTTGTAGAGCTCATTCGCTGTGAAGGATCTCTTTAAGATACCTGGGCCTTCAGTAGCGTGAGATAGCAGAGTCAAGCCGAGTGCTAGAACTCCAGCGGTGAGTGTGGATGAGATGGTGGACATAGTAGGAAATAGTTATTCTGGTTGGTAACCAAGTAGCTGAGAGACCTCGTCGGCAGTTTGTTTGACGCGTGCTCCGAGGGTGGTGAAATCTGATGACGGGAGTCGGCTGGATGGCCCAGTGATCCATATTGCCGCAACGGGGTAACCGTATTGATCCATGACAGGAGCGGCGATGCAGTGGCAGCCTTCGATTTGTTCGGCGAAATCGTAGGCTATTCCAGATTCGCGGATGGCATCGAGTTGTTCGATGAGTTCGAGCTTCGTGGTGATTGTGTTATCGTTGAAGCGTGTCAGCTCAATGTTATCGACGGTCTTGGCCTGCTCCGCTTTGGAGAGATGGGCTAGCATCGCTTTACCGGGTGCCGTGCAGTGAAGGAAGAAGCGAGCACCGCGTTCTACCCGGAAATTGAAGTGGTGGAGGCCAGCCAGTTCTTCCAAAACGGCACCTTCTTTATCCATCAAACAGCCAATGAGGACGGTCTCTTTGGTGTCGTCGCGCAGCGCACGCATCGGGTCATGAGCGAGTTGAACGATGCTGTCGTCAGCAAGTGCTCGGTAGCCGATCGAGAAGAGTTTCTTGGTGAGGGTGACCTGTTGAGTGTCGCGGAAATATTGGACGTATCCTTGATCTAGAAGTGTGCCACAGATACGAAAAATGGAGTTGCGCGGAACTTCGAGTTTTTTGGCAATTTGTGAAACAATCAGGCCTTCCTTATGCTGACTAAGCAGCTCGAATACGTGTAAAGCACGCTCGAGGTTGGGCACCGAATATTTAGAGGGATCTGCCATAAGTTGATCTTAATTATACTGATCTACCGTGCAGGTCTATCAAGGATGTGCTAAATGGTAACAAGATTGCTAAATATGAAACATTGGAAGTCGGAAAGTTGATATGTGGGAGTTTCTGAGGGGCTACTGTTTTCAAATGTAGGGTTTAAGGTTCTGTGGCAATGCTACTTGTAATTAGAGTTCAGTTTATTCTTAAGTCAAATAGTGTCATCAAATAGCACAGCTAACGAGAGATGCTCAATTGAGCTAGGATCGAACTTCGATCAATGGAGGTACAAAAAAAACGACGCAATCCGTGAGGAATGCGTCGTTTTTAAATTGGTTACTCTCTAGGAGTAGGCCATCAATTACTTGATGATACCTGCTTTTTTGAGTGTAGCGTAAGCGCCGTTCTTGTTGATGGTCTTGATCGCTTTACAGCTCAACTTGAGCTTGATGTAACGATCTAGTTCAGGAACGAAGATGCGCTTAGTTTGTAGGTTTGGAGAAACCTTACGCTTGACAGTTTTAGTCACGTGACGGCCAATACCACCCTTTTTCTTTGCGAGTCCAGAACGGTGAATCTTGCGACCTACACGAACTTTTGATCCTCTAATGCTGCATACTTTTGCCATAATTTTTGAAATTTTTGTTTCGGGCGCGGAGATAAACAGTTCAACGCACTTGGGTCAAGGAATTTAATGTGTGGAACTGGAATTTTCAATCATTTAGATTATTTAAAGCAACTCACCTTGCGCTTTAGTGGGCGTTGCACCTATTTTTTTGTAGGCAGCGGGCATGGCGACGCGGCCACGTGGAGTGCGCTTGACAAAGCCTTGCATGATAAGGAAGGGCTCGTGGACTTCTTCGAGAGTGGAGGCGTCCTCACCGACTGCTACAGCCACTGAGGAGAGTCCTACCGGGCCTCCGTTGAACTTGTAAATCATTGCTTCGAGAATGCGCACGTCCATTTCATCGAGTCCGTCATTGTCGATATCGATCATCGCTAGAGCCTTGACTGCCGTGTCGCCATCGATGATTCCGTCGCCGCGAACCTGGGCGAAGTCCCGAACCCAGCGCAGTAGGTTGTTGGCTATACGCGGAGTGCCACGTGAGCGTGAAGCAATTTCTTTAGCGCCGTCTGGTTTGATCGAAATGTCGAGCAAGCCCGCGGAGCGCTCGATGATCACAGCGAGTTGCTCGCTCGTGTAGTAGTCAAGACGGTTGATTAGGCCGAATCGCGAACGCAGTGGCGCGGTGAGCATGCCAGCACGTGTGGTGGCTCCCACCAGAGTGAATTTGGGCAGGCTGAGTTGGATCGAGCGCGCCGATGGGCCCGAGTCGATGATGATATCGAGCCGGAAGTCTTCCATGGCAGGGTAGAGGTATTCTTCAACTGCTGGGTGGAGTCGATGGATCTCATCGATGAACAGGATGTCACCTTTTTGGACGTTAGTGAGAACGCCAGCCAGGTCGCCAGCTTTTTCGATCTGAGGGCCGGATGTGGTGTGCAGCTGGGTGCCTGTCGCTCCGGAAATGATATTGGCCAAGGTTGTTTTTCCCAGGCCCGGAGGGCCGGATAGGAGCACGTGCTCTAGCACATCGTCACGCTGTTGGGCTGCCTCCACCATCAGTATCAGACGCTCTTTGATTTTCTCCTGACCGTGGAATTCGCTAAATGCGGGCGGGCGCAGTGAAACGTCGTCAGGGGCGGCTGGAGCGCTAGATGTTTGCTCGAAATTGGGATCGGACATGGGTGGAGTAAGAAGTGGAAAGGAAAAAGTGGCTGGTAGTTGCTACACTAGTATTGGCGGCGAACGGAATACTTTTTTCCCATCAGTGTGCGCATTAGCTTCTAATCGGGATTGTACATTCCCATGTAGCCGGGGGTGTAGAGCTGGATCGGGATGATATCGGCCATTGCTTTAAAATGCTTGTCTTGGCTGTAGACTCGATAGTCATGCTGGAGGGCGATGGTGGCGATGATGCAGTCATTCCAGGGACAATTGAGCCCGTGGTCGCGCAGCTTCCAGCTGGTTTCAGCGGCCTGACGCCAGATCTTGTGATCGCTGGCCCTGTAGGGCAGGATGTCGAAGTATT
>CAXMPP010000080.1:0-9475 GCA_964195395.1 uncultured Thermodesulfobacteriota bacterium | reverse complement strand
AACGTTGGAGACGCCACCGGAGACCTTGGCGCCGGGGAGGTTTTCCTTGATCCACTGGGTGGCTTTGATAAAATCAACGGCGTAGTTGTTGTGTTCCTCGATGCCGGTGGCCACGGTGAGGATGTTGGGGTCGAAGATGATATCCTGTGGGTTGAACCCGACATCATCGACGAGGACGCGGTAGGCGCGCTCGCAGATGCGGATTTTTTCTTCGTAGCTGGCGGCCTGGCCATTTTCGTCAAATGCCATGACCACGGCGGCGGCACCGAATTTCATGATCGTGCGTGCGTTGCTTTTAAAGGCTTCTTCACCTTCCTTGAGTGAGATCGAGTTGACGATACCTTTGCCTTGAAGGCATTTCAGTCCAGCGTGGAGGATTTCCCATTTCGAGGAATCCACGGTGATGGGGACCTTGGTGATATCGGGCTCGGATTGGACCAGGTTGAGAAAGCGGGTCATCATGGCGACGCCATCAATCAGTCCGTCGTCAAAACAGATATCGATGACCGGCGCTCCGTTATCGACCTGCTGGCGGGCGATGGCGAGGGCGTCTTCGAGTTTGCCTTCCTGGACGAGTCTGCGGAAACGGGGTGAGCCGGCGACGTTGGTGCGCTCGCCGATCATCAAGAAATTTTTGTCCTTGGTGTGGTTGTAGGCTTCGGTGCCGGAAAGGCGGAGCAGTGGCTCGATGACTGGGATTTCACGCGGCTTTACACCTTTGACGGCGCGAGCGATTTCCGCGATGTGCTCGGGGGTGTTTCCGCAGCAACCACCAGCGAGGTTGATGAAGCCTGACTCAGCGAAGTCCTTGACCTTCTTATACATGTCGATCGGAAGGAATGGGAAGCCCGTCTCGGAAAGAGCGTCAGGCATGCCGGCATTCGGGTAGCAAGAAACGAAGGCTTCGGCACAGTTGCTGAGTTCGCCAATGAACTCGCGCATTTCGTCGGGTCCGAGCGAGCAGTTGAGGCCGATAGCGAGCGGCTTGACGTGGGCGCAAGCATTCCACAGCGCTTCGATCTTGAGCGCTGAAATCATGGTCTCACCACCCCGACCAACAGCTGCTGAGATGATGATTGGGAGGTGGATGCCAAGTTCTTCGTAAACGTCCTGGATGGCGACGAGTGCGCACTTGGAGTTGAGTGCATCGAAGATGGTTTCTACCATCAGGATGTCGACGCCACCTTCGATGAGAGCTAGGATCTGTCGTTTGTAGTCTTCGTAGACTTGGTCGAAAGTAACAACCCGGAAGCCTGCATCGTCTGGATCGACAGCGGAGTTGTTGAGGCCGACAGTCATAGGCCCGATCGCACCCGCTACGTAGCGTTTGATACCGGTCTTGGCTTCGACTTCGTCACAGGCTTTGCGAGCGAGCTGTGCTGACTCGAAGTTGAGCTCCCAAGCGAGTTTCTTGAGGTACTCGTCGTCGATGACAGTTTGATAGAATGCTGGGTCTTTACGGCCTTTTCCTGATTCGCGTGGATCTTCTACGAAAAACTCAGACTGGGCGATGGATGTGCCGGAGAACGAGTTGGTTTCGATGATGTCGGAGCCAGCATTGAGGAAGCGTAAATGGATGTCGTAGATGACATCTGGACGGGTGAGCGTAAGGATGTCGCCATTATTGAGGATGTCTTTCTCAATGTCCTTGAAACGTTCACCGCGGGCATCAGCCTCGGTGAGTCCGTAGCCTCGGATGGTGGTGCCCATTGCTCCGTCGAGCATGAGGATACGTTCTTTAAGGGAGGCTGTGAGTTCTGCGGTTGCGTCTGGGCGGGCCATGGGAAAAAGTGTGAAGTTGGAAGTGTGAAGTGATAAGTTAAGTCACTTGCTTCGCAAGGTGTTGAAGTGGGCTTAGAGGCCGAGGATGGCTTTTGCAACGAAGAAGTAGATCACCATGCCGGAGACGTCGACAATAGTGGTGATGGCTGGGGCTGCGACGACTGCCGGATCGATTTTTGCCGCGCGGGCACCGATCGGAAGAAGGGAGCCGACGAGGGTAGATGAAGTGATTTGAACCGCCATTGAAATGGCAACCGCGATTCCAAATTTGACGAAGCCGATTTCGACGGGCATGTCGTGGTAGAACATGGGAACGACAAAAATAGTAATGAGCGCCATACCGATGCCGAGTAAGGAACCTAGCATGAGCCCGAGTCGGAGTTCTTTCCAGGCGACTCGCCAGAGCGTGCCCTCGTCGAGTTCGCCAAGCGCCATCGCGCGAATCACCATGGTGGATGCTTGACCGCCAGTGTTGCCGCCAGCAGCGACGACCATTGGAAGAAAGAGAGAGAGAATGAACAGGCTTTCGAGGACGTGTTCGAACTTGATCATCACAATGCCCGAGGCGATCGCTAAAATCGCTAGGCCAAAGAGCCATGGGAAGCGGCGCTTGAAGTGCGTCATCGTCGGGGTGTTGAGGTAGGTTTCTTCGGAAATTCCACCCGAGAAACCCGCCATTTTCTCCATATCTTCAGTGGACTCTTCTTCGAGAATCTCGACCACGTCATCGTGGGTGATAATACCGAGGATGCGGTTTTGCTCATCGACTACTGGCAGAACAAAGAGGTCGTACTTGGATACCATCTGAGCGGCCTCTTCCTGGTCAGCTGAGGCCAGAACAGTGCGCGTGACCTCACGCTGCACGGCTGAAATTTTTGTTTCCCAAGTGTTGAAAGCAAGATCACGGAAGCGGACATAGCCACAGAGCCTTTCCTTCGCGTCGACGACGTAAACTCGGGAAAAGGACTCGGTCTCGTCGCTGTCCTCGCGCAGGCTGCGGAGGGCTTCTTTGATTGTCATTTCGGCATGAATTTTGCCGAAATGTGTTGTCATGCGACCACCAGCGGTGTTTTCGCCGTATTTAAGAAGGGACTTGGTGACCTCGATGTCGTCGGGCTCAACCAGTTCTAACAGGCGCTCACGAGTGTCATCGGAAACGTCTTGAAGGATATCGACTCGGTCATCGTCAGAAACTTGATCGAGGATTTCACGCTGCTCTTCGGCGTCGAGACGTTCCATCGTTTCCTCAACAAGGGTGTCGGGAAGGTCGGTGATGACGTCGGCGAATTTTTCTTTATCGATGTGATCTGCGAAGAATTCACGTTCCTCGTCTTTGAGTCCCTCAAAAATTTCCGCAAGGTCAGCATAGTGCAGCGCATCAGCAGCCTTGAGGAATTTCACGGAATCGCGCTCCTCAATAGCCTCCACCATCCGGCGTGTGTCTTTTGCTTCCTCGCTCATGCGGCTCAGCCTAATGATTGCTTGCTAGATTGGAAGTGCGAAAACTGGGAGATTTCACCTACTTGGAGAGCTTGACCAATGGAGGCTATTGTTTAGCCTTAGAGTTATGCCAAATCAAGGAATGTCCCCCTATCAGCCTGATGCCGAGAATGCCCAACCGCCAGCATTGCCTCTGAAGCCCTCGATTATTCCGAAGGTCATGGGGATTACGCATCTAATCCTTGGCGGGGTGAGTCTAGCATCCGCAATGAGTGGGTTACTTAGCGGGGACAGTTTATCGAGCGCTATGGGAACGCAAGTGGAGGCAATGGAGGGAGTGGGTGCTATCTCGGTGTCGCCAAGCACTTTGGCGTTGTTGAGTGGCGTGGATCAGGCTAATGTCTGGTTGCTGTGGCTGGACCTGTTGGTTTGCATGGCGATGATTGTGGCGGGTATCGGCTTGTTAAAGTATAAGAAGTGGGGTCGCAGTGTTTCTAATGTGTATGTTTCTGGCTCAATTCTTGTAAAGGTGCTTAATGGATACATTGTACTTGTTTTGGCGAAGCCGTTTTTAGAGGCGTTCGTGGTAGAAAATGAAGAATTTAGTGTGGTTGGCGTTGGAGGTATACAGGGTCTGTTAGTTGCGTTCGTCGTCTTTGGCGGCTTTTATGCTATTGCGACAGCGTTTGTTGTGAATGTGAAATCTTCGAGGCGGAGTCTCAAGTAGTGGAGACTGCTCGGGAAATGTAATTTAAGATAAAAAAGATCTTGCCAATGAGGGGGGAGTCGCTAGGTTCCGCCCCGCGTAAGCAAACCAAAATGGTGATTGTAGCTCAGTTGGTAGAGCCCCGGATTGTGATTCCGGTTGTCGCGGGTTCGAGTCCCGTCATTCACCCCATTTTGCTCTCTTGAGCAAGTTAAAGAAAAGGCACCTTCGGGTGTCTTTTTTTGTGCCATGGCTAAGGTTTTATCTTGCTTGATGGGTGGGAATCACTCTGAATGGCCAGCCTCTACTTAACTTTATAGGATGGATTCACTCGAAGCTCTTTTAGGATACAAATTTCGCAACTCACTATTATTAGCTGAGGCATTGACGCACCCAAGTTTGGCGTATGAAACCCAGCGCCCCCATTTTGATAACCAACGCCTCGAGTTTCTCGGGGATGCGGTTTTGCAATTGGCGCTTACGGCGCACCTCTACCATCTTTTCCCAGGTTTCTCTGAAGGTGATTTAACCAAGATGCGAGCGAGGTTGGTGTCTAAAGAGGCGTTGCATAATTTGGCGAGCGGAATTAATTTAGGCGAATTTGTCCTGCTGGGCCGAGGTGAGGAAGCCAGTGGTGGTCGCGAGCGAGCATCGACACTTGCAGATGCCTTCGAGGCGTTACTCGGTGCTGTTTATCTTGATGGGGGATTCGAGGCAGCACGTGATGTGGTGCTTAAGGTTGCTCAAGAGGAAGTGGATAAAATTTCAGAAAAACCAGAGGAAAGGAACCCTAAGGGGCAACTTCAAGAGGTGCTGCAAGCTATTTTACCTGAAAGCCCAGTCTATAAAGTGGTGAACGAGGATGGGCCAGACCATGACAAGCACTTTGTAGTTGAGGTACACTGGAACGACATTGTTCTGGCTAGTGGTAAGGGTAAAAACAAGAAGCAGGCAGAAGCCGCTGCCGCAACAGGCGCGATTGAAGCTAAATCTTGGGAGACGGTAGCGAAGTAAGTTACTGGGGAAAGGCTCAAAATTGAGCGTGAAATCTTGATTTATCGCCATAAAAGAGGCTCGTTCCGTGAAAATAATGAGAAATCTTAAAATGGAGGATAGTATTCGCTCTCGTTTGCTTGAATCCCCATTGTTACGGAATATTCACGGATCTCTAAACTCCGCATTTTGTGGCATTATTACGCATATTGTGACCACTAGCTGGTGAGTAAGCGGGAATTTGTTGGCTTTTTTCAAAACCTAGGGTTACGTCAGAGAATCTGGCTTGCGGAGCGTGGCTTCCCAAGTGTCAGATAATCAATACAGTTATAGAAATTATTATGTTCAAAGACTTCCCATTCCACCGTGTCAACTGGAAGACCAGTACCTTCATTATGGTGACGACTCTTGTCGCCCTGATTGGCTCACCTTGGTACTTCATAAAGTATGGAGGCGATATGCCTCTCAGCTTGTTGATCTTCCAAATCGCGCTCTGCTTGTTTTTCTGCTCGGCTACGATTATGAGTATCACGCTAGGCTATCATCGGCTATTCTCTCACCTCTCATTTAAGGCAAAGTGGCCAGTGAAGCTTGCCACGCTTGTTATGGGTGCTGCCGCCTATGAGAACTCATGCCTTAGCTGGGCATCAGACCATCGCCACCACCACAAGCACGTGGACCACGATGGAGACCCGTACGATATATCCCGTGGCTTCTTTTATGCGCATGTTGGTTGGTTGCTTTTCAAGCTCGATCCAATGCCGCTGATGAACAATGTGAACGACCTTAAGAATGATAAGCTTGTCATGTGGCAAGATAAATGGGTTCACCTTATTGGCTTTGTAGCTGGTATTGTTATTCCGTCACTTTTCGGCCTTTGGCTCGACGGTGCACGAGGTTTCCTCGGTTGCCTTCTATTGACTGGTTTCCTCCGTATCGTGATCGTGCAGCACTGTACTTTCTTCATTAACTCAGCATGTCACACGCTTGGGACGCGTCCTTACAATTCTGGAAACACTGCCCGTGACTCAGCTATCATGGCTCTATTCACTTGTGGTGAAGGCTACCACAACTACCATCACGCTTTCCAGCACGACTACCGTAATGGTGTGAAGTCTTGGCAGTTTGACCCAACTAAGTGGATGATTTGGCTTCTATCTAAATTTGGACTTACCAGCAACCTCCGCCGTGTGCCTGATGAGAAAATCATTCTTGCAGAAGTGCGCGAAGCCCAGCGACTACTCGAACAGAAGCGCGTAAAGGCTGGTATCGATAAAGCGGATGAGTCTTGTCCTAAGCGCAAGATTGCTGAAGAAGGTTTCGAGGCGCTTTCCTCTGTGCTATCTGAGCGTTATGCTCTGATAGAAAGCGCTATATCAACTAAGGTGGACCTTTCTAAGACTAAGGTTTCTGAGCTCGAGCGTGAGATCCGTACTCTTGTGAGAAAGATCGGTAAGTTTAAGCCATCGCTTGCAGCTAAGTAAGTATAGCTTAACTAATTTTTAGCAGAGCTCGAGGTCGCAAGATCTCGAGCTCTTTGCTTGGGTACATGAGGCTGCAGTAAGGATTTGGAGTGCTCTCTAGCAGAATGTGATTGAGCCTGAGTGGAATATGATCTAATATTTTTGGATTATGTGGAAAGCAATCATACCCCCAAGTGTTGGAATTTTCTGTCTTTTTGGTGCAGTTTCATGTGATCAAGTAGAGAGCCTTGTGAGTGATGTGACTGGCGAGAGTGCTCCGACGGAGCGTAGAGCCGGAATCAAAAAAGTGCACAGAGCTTCAGTCTCAGATATACGTAAATGGCTAGCAGAGCCCAATGTGCTCGTGGTGCTTGATTTTTATAGCGATAGTTGCAGTCTGTGTAAGAAGATGGATCCGCTTCTTGTGAAAATGGCGGAAAAGTATGCAGATAAATCGGCTATTATGAAACTCAATGTCGGTAAACCTGGTGAGGTGGCCACAGTGGCGCTGAATGAATATAAAATTAATCAGACCCCAGTTCTTAAGTTTTATTTAAACGGGAAGGAAGTGAAGGAATTTCAAGGAATTCAAACTGAGGAAGATCTGGATCATGCTTTCAAGAAGTACACTTCAAAAATTGATGGCGAATTTACCATGAAAGAAGGTGAGTTGCCAGGTATGAGCTCTCAGCGTAGCTTGGAGGAGATGATGGTACGCTCTAAGAAAGGTGAATTACCTACGGGGGTCACAAGGTCAAAGGTGCCTGTTGATGCAACGGATGTTACCGAAGGGCTACCCACAAATATCTTGAATGCTGGTCCAGCTCCAACCTCTACGATTCCGACCCCAAAATAGACCTAGAGTTATGGAGTGAGAGAAATGTTGAGTGTTTGCTAGTTCCGACTTGAATTAGGGTTGCTGTTGCGCACGATCTGGGCTAATTAATCCATGTTATGTGGAAAAATACCTTATCTCACAGCATTGCGCTTCTCTGTCTTCTAAGTGTGGTGTCTTGTGATCAATTGGAATCAATGGTTTCTAGTGTGGTGGGCGAAAGCCTGCCAACTGAGCGCCGACAGGGAATTAGTCGTATGCATGATGCCTCGGCTTCCGATGTGAAACTTTGGCTGGCTGAGCCGAATGTGGTGGTAGTACTGAATTTCTATAGTGAAACCAACCCTGCAAGTAAGGCATTGAGTGCTAAACTTGACGAGATGGCTACAAAGTACGCCGAAAACTCTGCGATAATGAAGGTCAATGTTGGGAAGCCTGGTGAGGCTGCAACGATGGCGATAAATGAATATCAAATCGATGAGGCGCCAGTGTTGAAGTTTTTCCTGAATGGCAAAAAAGTGGAAGAGCTTAGAAGAACTCCATCTGACGAAAAACTAGACTCGGTTTTCAGTAAATACACTGGAAAAATCGAAGGTGAATTTACCATGAAAGAGGGTGAGTTGCCTGGATCTAATGACCAGCGAACCGCCGAAGATATGATGGTTCGCGGTAAAAAGGGCGGACTCCCAACTGGGATCACTCGTGTGCGCGTGCCTAAAGGGGCTAAAGATGTCACGGAAGGGTTACCCAAATCTATTTTAAATGCGGGCTCAGTCACTGAGAAGTCAGCAGCTGCTAAACCACCTAAAAAGGGTTAACATGTACGATTTGAGCTGATGCTTGTCGTCAATGTGCCAGCTTAACTCATTTATCTTTGGATGGGTGATTGGCTTGGAATGGATGAGATTTTTTTTAATGGGGAAGGTCAGTCGACCTTTCCCATTTTTATTAGCCCCTGAACTCAAGTCTTACGGTCACTTTAGCAGAATGCGCGATTGACCCTTAGCGTATTGCTGGATAGCTTCCGCCGAATTTATTTTTATCTATGAGCAAGGACGCCCAAAACTACAAAGACAGCCTGAGTCTGCCTCAAACGACTTTTCCAATGCGTGGAGACCTCGTGAAGAAGGAGCCTCAGCGACTCGACCAATGGGAATCTAACGATCTATACCAGCGTATTCAAAAGCGTCGTATTGATCAGAATGCTCCACGCTATATTTTGCACGATGGACCTCCGTTTGCGAATGGTGACGTGCACATGGGCACAGCGCTCAACAAAGTGCTTAAGGATCTTGTACTTAAATCCAAGACAATGGCTGGATTTGAGACACCAATGATCCCGGGTTGGGACTGCCACGGTCTTCCGATCGAGTTCAAAGTATGTCAAAATGCGCGTGACCTTGAGCCTGCTGAAATCCGCCGACGTTGTGTTGATTTCGCAAGTGGTTGGATCGAGACTCAGAAAGCATCGTTCCGACGTCTCGGCGTGTTTGGTGACTGGAATAATCCTTATCTCACAATGGACTCAGCCTACGAGGCGGATGTCGTCCGTACCTTTTCAGCGCTGATCAAGCGTGGCAATGTTTACCAATCGAAGAAGCCCGTCCAGTGGTCCTACGGTGCGCAGACTGCGCTCGCTGAGGCTGAGGTCGAGTACATGGATAAGAAGTCGATCTCCCTTTATGTCGAATTCCCGCTGAATTCCGACAAGTTTGGTAAAGACGTTTCGATGGTGATCTGGACCACGACTCCGTGGACGCTTCCCGCAAACCTTGCTTTAGCAGTGCACGAGCGTATCGACTACGTGGTGGGTAAATTTGAAAAGATGAATCACGCAGGTGAGTTGATCACCAAGAACCTAGTCATCGCGAAAGACCTTCTCGAAGCAATCGAGGAGAAAACTGGCTTCGCTCTGAAAGAGACTTTTCAAGAAGTGAAGGGATCCGAGTTCGAAGGACTCGAAGCCCAGCATCCATTCCTCGATCGCACATCCAAGCTGATCCTGGCAAACTTTGTGACTACTGAATCTGGTTCAGGAGCAGTACACATTGCTCCAGGTCACGGCGCAGATGACTACGCTGTTGGTCAGCAAAACGGACTCGGAGTTCTTTCTCCAGTCGACGACGAAGATAAGTACCCTGACGAATGTGGACTTCCAGATCTCGTAGGCGAGCACGTCTTCGACTGCAATGTGCCAATCATCAAGATTCTAGCTGCTGCTGGTTTCCTCCTTGGAAAGGAAAACTACTACCACAG
>CAXMPP010000079.1:4278-9645 GCA_964195395.1 uncultured Thermodesulfobacteriota bacterium | reverse complement strand
TGTTGTAGAAAACCACTTGTTCCTCGGCACTACGTGGAGTGAGTAAGGCTGAGACCATTTTTCTTCCGTGCACCAGCGGGAGGACTTTCTCACGAAATAGCGTGAAATAGCTTTCAAACTTTCCGATACGTCCGAAGCCCTGCCGGATCTGATCGCTATAATAGTCCCAGTAGACTTTTGCCTTTGGCGGAAGCAATGGGACACAAAGTTGGTAGAGTTCAGTGCGATCATTTGACGAACCAGTCTCACCTAACAAGGTGAGGAACTGCGCATGAGTGAGAGCTTGATAGGCGGCTTTACGTAGTTCAATACAAGCAACTTGAGCTGGATTCATTTCACTCACAGTCACGGACTCAGCCCCGGCAGCGAGCAAAGCGAATGCATTGTCGCCAGCTGAGCCAATACTGAGGCAGTGTCGTCCTTTGGGTTCAAGTGCTTTTATGAGGATGTCAGCATCCTCCCAGCAGTTGGCGTAGCGCACCTGGGTGAAGTCTGCGTGTTGTTGGATTTCAGATGACATGATCGATCAATTGGATAGTTCCAGTGCTGCCATTCATCTCGACATAATCACCAGTTTTGAGTGTGCATGTCACATTTGGAATAGAGACAATACAGGGGAGTTGTAGTTCGCGGGCGACGATTGCCGAGTGCGACAGCAGTGAGCCTCGCTCGACTAATAAGCCGCTTGCAGCGGGGAAGAGAACCACCCATCCTGGATCAGTTTGCTGCGCCACTAGGATTTCTCCTTCCTTGAGCGTTGCTGACCTAGGGTCGTGGACTACACGGACGAATCCTCTAACAATCCCTGGGCACGCTCCGGTGCCAGAGAGGTCGGACGAATCTGAATTCACTGTCGATTGCGAAGCGATGAGTGGGGTGTGTTGGGTGATTTCTCCGCGGGTTTCGAAGCGATCTGGCGGAGTGGTGAATGAGACAGCTTGTGCCTTTCGCTCAATAATCAGAGCTCTCAAGGCTGCTAGATCTTGGGTCGATTCATAAACTCCAATAACTTCTGAAATGGTAAGGAGGAAAACCTCTTGAGGGTCATCGATCCAACTCGCGTCAACTAGATGCTGACCTAAGAGCACGACGATCTTCCGGACTCTGCCAAACAAACGAGTACGCTCGAAGCGTAGGTTCTCCCTGTCGCGCACCCTAGATTTCGCATTCTGAAGAACCCATTTGAAGATCACGGACTTAATGCCACTGAGTTGGATTTCAGGAGTTTGGAATGGTTGAGGGTTTTGCGGGACTTTTCCGTTTCGAATCCTCTGCGCCATTCCACCGATGCCAGAAAGTAGGGAGACTGGGTCATCCACCACAGTGGGTGACTCTAACTTAAGTTCCTCTAAGCAACGGTCGCCAAACTTTTCCAAGTAACTTTGATAGGCCACGGCCAGTTCGGCATTCTGCATGAGATGAGCGAGCTTCACTTCACAGCTAAGGTCGGGGTCAGCTAAGCTAGCAGACAAGCTGGCATCTTTTGCCGCAATGCTGGCCATCTCCTTGATCCTTCTTGGCGGTTCGGCGCTGATGATGTCGCCAGTATCGAGCAATAAAGTATTTTGAAGTGAGGCGTCACCTAACCATTTTTCGCAAAGTGAACGCAGGGTGCCATAGTGAATCATGGCGAAGAAGTCATTGATCAATGGTGCATCCCAGCGTTGAAGGAGTTGGTCTTCTAAATCCCTGTAGTGCTGAGCGAGTTGCTTGCCATCCATATTTTTAAGCTCGGAAGCTTGCAGAGATAAGGCTTGATTGAGCCGTTGGTAGAAGCCATCCATTTGCTTCTTCAGCCCCCGATGATTTTTTATTAGTCCAAAGAAAGTGCCGACGAGTGCGCAGCCGTCCGCCATTTTAGAAACTCGGGTTTTCTCAATGATTGTCTCAACTATCTCATCGGGCATCGGCTCTTTGACTCCCATCATTTGCTCCATGAAGCTTCGATTCAACGAGAAGCCTGGCAGCAATGCGAGTACGTGATACCAGCTATTGAGGTTGTAGTAAACATGCCCATGGATGTGGCCTAACATGTTTTTAAAAACATGGTCGCTGGCAATGACCCGTTTCTCTGGCACCGAGAGCATTCGGCAAAACTCGCGGTAGACATTTTCATAAGCACGCTCGGCAAATGAGAATGTCATAATTGAGGTGTGCCCAGAATAACTTTCCGCAATGTTGCTGTTATCCCAAACCGTGAGTGGGTCCGAATTTCTATACCCGTGTTTCAGAGTTGTGATGGGTCTACTCTGCAAGAGATAAAGGGAGCCATCCTGGTATGCCCACTCGATGTCTTGCGGACTGTCGAAGTGCTCAGCGCAATGGCGGACGAGTTGTTGGACTTCTCTGCGCTGGGTTTCAGTCAGGCTGGGAACCTCTATTTTTTCAGGTGCCGTCTCCACCATCTGCACCCCTTCCAGAGAGGTTGAACAAGGCGAATGCTGAAATTTCTTGTGAGCAATGACTTCTTTGACGGTTGAGCCATCGGCATCGAGCGTCCAGCAATCGGCATCGACCTCGCCGGATACTAGGGCACTTCCCGTTCCCCACACTGAGGAGATGACAGTGTGGTCTAGATTTCCAGTCACAGGATCTGCGCTGAATGCAACACCGCTGACATCAGGTTCTAACATGCACTGAATCAGGACACTCGGAGGGGTTACATTTTCAATCGATTGTGAAGATTGGTAGCTTTCGATGTGGGCGCTCTTGGAACTTTGCTGAACTCGTTTTATTTTCTCTATCAGCTGTGAGCGCGGAACATTGAGGTAAGAGTCGAATTGCCCAGCAAAGGAGTGTTGCGCCCCGTCCTCAGCCGCTGCTGACGAACGCACAGCAAAGAGGTCTGAGCCCAATGCTGAAGATCGATTGAGAATTTCCTCACAGTCAGATTCCGTGAAATCGGCGACGACAAACCAGGATGGAATATTGAAGTCGGCTTGGCCGAGTTGGGCCAAGGCCTTTGCTTTACCACCGAGCTTGTCGGCGTGTTCTAAATCTTGTGAGTGTAGGATCATTTGACTAAAAATGGGATGACGCCAAGGATGAGGTAGAGACAGAGTGTCCAGACTCCAGCGAGAGTCTCGAAGCTTTTTTGGCTAGTACTCTTTGATTGGATAACAAGCTTCAGCGCGTAACAAAGCAGTAGAGCTAGTGTGATCGCAACCGGGAGTACGAAGTCTATGATGTTAGATGCTGCGATAGCAAAGACTGTGGTTAAGCAAAGGCTGCCAAACCAGACCCAACTGGCATTGCGCAGTCCCCAGAGTTTGCTGTAGGTGGGAACTCCATTTTCTTCGCCACTGGGTTGCCTAAGCTTTCTACCAATTTCTATCACCAGCCCATTGAAGAAGCTGGCTGCTAGAAAGCAGAGCAGCCCAATCCATGGTTTTTGTCCGCTGGGGAGCCAGTGGCAGGCGGTTGCATAAAAATCTACAATTGGCATGATCAACATGTGAGTCCAAAGGTAGGTTATAGGCCTAGACTTGAGCCAGTCTCGGGCAAAAAACTCAACACTCATCAGTGCCAAATAAGTCCATGCAATGATCAGCACGATGGCTAGGCTGGGGACGAAAGTGACAGCCAATACTAGCTGGATGATAGCTGAGATGGCGAAAACAATTCCAAGTCCCCTTAACTTAATAAGACCGCGCGGGACAGCGCGGTAGGGACGGTAGAGGGCATCTTCTTCCGCATCTTTAAATTCGTCTGCAATGCGTAATTGGAGGAAGAACAGCAAGCTACTGACAAAGGCTACGACAAAGGACCATGCAATAGGGGGCTCGCCTGTGAGCATTGATGAGTAGCATACAGCACAGGTGCTAAAGGCCGCTACCAAGGGGCCGTGCTGGAGCAGCGGGAAGCGCTCTTTTTGGTATGTCCACCATTTCATGTAGTTAGAAATAACCTACTTCGAGATGTTAGCATAAACGAAAAAAATTGAGAGTGTATCGATTTTTTCGATGATTTAACGCGCTAGCTTATTATGAGCTCGAGTGAAGGTGTTAGTCGCTAGGGCACCTATGATTGAGAGTTCACCAGCGAGGAGGAGAGAAGCACAAACTTCTGCTAGCGCCGCAGCGTTGCCAGATCCTTGAAGTCCCATCAGCTCCAAGGCTGCTTTTTGGCTGGGGAGGCCAGTTCCTCCACCCACAGTTCCTACCATGATACAGGGAATAGTGACCGCCGCATAGAGGCCGCCATCATCTGTTAGCTCAAAGCGAGTGACTCCCATTGCAGACTCAGCCACACAGGCCACATCCTGACCAGTGGCGAGGTAAAGTGCTGCTAGACCGTTAGCAAAATGGCCCTGGACACCCATCGTGCCACTGAGAACTCCACCGATGGCCGACAGCCTCCAGTAATCAACGAGTTGCTTTGCCGTTGCTCCTAAATATTTTTTGAGTAGCTCTGCTGACAAGTTAACCTCTGCTGAGACCTTCTTTCCTCGCACAGAAGTATAGGCTTGAGAGCTCGCTTTTTTGTCGCCAGATAAATTACTTTCGATATAAATTTGTTGGATTTCCAAAGGGTAGGTTTCACTGATAAAATCGCAAATATGTTGGGTTGCGATTGTCACCATGTTTTGGCCAGAGGCATCGCCAGTGGTGAATTCAAAATTCAGGTAAACATGGTTTCCTTCGACCGTGGTGGCAACGTCTAGCAACTTTCCATAAGCGCTGGTCGATTCTGCAATTTCTTGGAATTGTTCAAACTTCTCCATAGCCCAAGCGACGAAGCGTCCACAGTCAGACATTGATTTAAAAATGAAGGCTGGTGCTCGATTGAGGGCTTGGTTGAGCAACATTGCGGTACAACCACCAGCTGCGCTCACGAGGTAGGTGCCACGATGGTAGCTCGCGACTAATGCCGCCTCACTCGTAGCTAGGGGGATCGGGTAATCACCTTTAGCAAAGAGTCCATTGACTCTTAGAGGGCCAGCAATCCCCATCGGGACCTTGACCGAGCCTATGCAGTTCTCGATGTTTCCGTGGAATGTCTCAATGTTTTCTTTGGTCCAGTCATCATAGATATCGGGATGGGGAGCTTGCCCGATCGAGCGCCACATGCGCTGGCAGCGGGTATCATTGATCTTGGCGTTCGGAAGGTAGCTGGAGAGGGGTGTCGTTGTATCTGGTTCTAACTGCTTAGCTAAATCATCTAGATTTTTGTCCTCCAGCATTGAATTTAGGTGGAGGGTGGTGAGGGCTCGCTTACTAGACATGTGCACAATCTAGAGAACTCAGCTATGCGGTCAAGTAAGGAGAACTGATCCTCACAGATGAATGACCCGTTAGAATAATAAGGCCCGCAAGCTGTTGCAGCAAGCGGGCCTTTTAGTGATATTTAAATCTAAGGGATTTAGTC
>CAXMPP010000079.1:315-4268 GCA_964195395.1 uncultured Thermodesulfobacteriota bacterium | reverse complement strand
CTTCGACTTCAACAACCATGTTGATTTCCACGGAGACGTTGAGTGGAAGTGCTGCTACTCCACAGGCCGTGCGTGAGTGCATGCCTTTTTCTCCAAATATTTCTACAAGTAGATCTGAGCAACCATTGATCACTGCTGGATGACCGTAGAATTCAGGCTCGGAGTTGACGAAACCATTGACTGTGACGATCTGCTTAACCTTATCGAGCGAGCCCACTGCGTCTCTAACTACTGCGAGACGGTTGAGAGTGATCAGGCGTGCTGCTTCTTGGGCTACCTCAATAGACGTGTTAGTCGGGACTTTGCCTTGATACGTCTCTTCTACTGGTGGGATGCCGCCAGCGAGGAAAAGGAGGTTGCCACTGCGGGTGTAGTTGAGGTAGGAGCCAGCTGGTGCTGGAACTTCTGGAAGTGTGTAGCCGAGTTCGGCAATGCGTGCTTCGATGCTCATTTAATTTGAAATTGGAGATGGGTGATTTGAAATTATTTTGCAGCGAGTGATGCTGCTACGAAACCTGCGAAAAGTGGGTGCGGTTTGTTCGGGCGTGATTGGAACTCCGGGTGGAACTGGGCACCGATGAAGAATGGATGCTCTGGGATCTCGACGATTTCTACGAGGCCTTGGTCAGCTGAAACTGAGCTAATCTTGAGACCTGCAGCTTCCACCTGTTCGCGGTAGACTGGGTTAAACTCGTAACGGTGGCGGTGACGCTCAGTGATGAGTTCATTATTGTAGAGCTCGAATGCCTTTGTATCCTTATAGACTACTGAGTCGGATGCACCTAAGCGCATGCTTGCTCCCATTGTGGTGATTCCTTGTTGTTCCTCTTGGAGCGAGATCACTGGGTGGGCTGTGTCTTTGTCGAACTCGGTGGAGGTGGCTCCTTCGATATTACACACGTTGCGGGCAAACTCTATAGTGGCGATCTGCATACCGAGGCAGATGCCGAAATATGGGATCTTGTTCTCACGCGCAAACTTAGCAGCAATGATTTTGCCTTCTGTACCGCGGTCGCCGAAGCCACCTGGGATGAGGATGCCGTCGACGTCTTTGAGCTCAGTAGCTGGGCCGTCTGATTCGAGGACACTAGCGTCAACGCGAATTACGTTTACCTTCGTGTCGTGTGCCGCACCTGCGTGCACCAGTGATTCGTAGATTGACTTGTAGGCGTCCTGAAGTTCGATGTATTTTCCGACAACAGCGATGTTTACTTCGTGCGTCGGGTTGATGATACGGTCAACGAAGCGGCGCCATCCTTCAAGGTCTGGAGTCTCGGACTCAAGGCCGAGACGGTCGCTCACCAGGCGGTCTAACTTGTCGCGACGAAGGTCGAGCGGGCACTCATAGATTGTGTGCTTCACATCGCGGAAGGCGACAACGTTCTTGGCTTCAACGTTACAGAACATGGCGATCTTAGCGCGGTTGTCGTCGTCGAGGTCGTGCTCGGTACGGCAGACGATAATGTCAGGCATGATACCAATTTCGCGAAGTTTAGCGACTGATTGCTGAGTTGGCTTTGTTTTGATTTCACCAGCAGCAGCAATGTAGGGGAGGAGGGTGACGTGGATGAAGCAGACATTGTCGCGTCCTACTTCCAATGAGAACTGACGAAGGGCTTCGAGGAAGAGGTGGCCTTCGATGTCACCAGTGGTTCCTCCGATTTCTGTGATGATCACATCAGCATCGCTCTTGAGAGTGACCTCGCGGATGCGGTCTTTGATAACATCTGTGCAGTGTGGGATGAACTGAACTGTCTTACCTAGGTAAACACCTTTGCGCTCGTTCTGGATCACTTTCTCGAAAACCTGACCGGAGGTGATGTTGTTGAGCTTGGAGCACTGGCTGTTAGTGAAGCGCTCGTAGTGGCCGAGATCGAGGTCAGTCTCAGCGCCGTCAGCGAGTACGTAGACTTCGCCGTGCTGGTAGGGGGACATGGTGCCAGGATCTACGTTGAGATACGGGTCAAACTTCTGAATGAGAACGTCGAGACCACGGTGCTCAAGAAGCGTGCCTAGAGATGCCGCACAGAGGCCTTTTCCTAGTGAGGAAACGACGCCGCCTGTGACGAAGATGTATTTTGTTGGATGTGCCATTGTGATCGTGTGTGAAATTATGAATTGGAAATTTGTGAGAGAAGGAATTTTTCTAGTTCCACCGCTTGTTCGAGGGTGTCGATTCCGCCAGAGGTGTCATCGGTGATGATGACTCTGATGCGGGCGTTATTTTCGAGAGCTCGAAGCTGTTCGAGCGACTCGGCGAGTTCTAGCGGCGAGGGCTGCCACTGGATAAATTGCTGAAGAAAGTCTTTGCGGTAGGCGTAGATACCTTTGTGACGGTAACATGTGAGTGCGGGGCTAGCACTGCGCTGGTATGGTAATGGGGAGCGGGAAAAGTAAAGGGCATCTCCATTCTTCTTGAGCACACACTTGACCACATTTGGGTCATTCATCAGCGCATCGTCATCAATCGCGTTGGCTGCGGTTGCCATTTCTAAGGCGTCATCAGCGAGTAATGCTGAGGCGAGTTCGTCTATTAGAGATGGCTCTATCAGCGGCTCATCGCCTTGGATGTTGATCAGGTGTGTTGCCTGTGGAACTGCGGCTGCGGCCTCTGCGATCCGGTCAGTTCCTGTGGGGTGATCCGTTGCGGTCATGGCTACATTGGCGCCAAAGCTACGGCATACATCAGCGATGCGGTCGTCGTCTGTAGCGACAATGATACTGTCCAGTTTTGAGCACTCTTGGCAGCGTTCCCAGACGTGTTGCACAAGCGGTTTACCCGCAATGAGGTGCAATGGTTTTCCCGGGAAGCGGGTAGAGGCCCAACGAGCTGGAATGATCCCTAATACGTAATTGCTAGAATCGGTGTCCACGGTATGAGCTGCGGCAATTTAGGAGGCGACCCCATGTCGCGCAAGGTTCTTTTGCTTTTAAATAGATACTCTGAAATCTCGGTGAGAAACGGAGCTAAATGAGTCCTTCACTCTCGAGGTAGGCGAGCGCTTTGCTCAGGCTAGATTGTTGCAGGAAGTGGTTGAGCTGAGAGGGTATATTACCTCTGTGAGTCGAATGCCAGGCTTGGATTGACTCACTTGCTTGTTGAAGTTGGCGAAGTTGTTCCTGCGGATTGGTGTCGCGCAGCTGGCTGTCAGAGATCACTTCGAGCCGCCTCTTTAAGGTTTCAGCCAGTGCTTGGTAATGCGTTGTCATGTTAATAGTGCTGTATGGATTTATTTAAGGGATGCAAAGTAATTCGTATCGACGCCGCTGGGGAGTCTTGTTAGCGTGCAAAATATGAACGAGATCGCTCAGTATTTCACGTGGATTGATTGGGGAGTAGTATTTGGCTACATGCTTCTAACTACAGTGATAGGTCACGCAATGCGAGGCCAGCAGGCAACGATCAAAGATTTCTTTTTAGGAGGAAAGTCTCTTCCTTGGCTAGCTGTAAGTGGGTCGATCGTGGCGACTGAGATCAGCGCGTTGACCTTTATAGGTGTTCCGGGAATGGTCTACGCACTGAAGGGGGATTGGACCTATCTGCAATGGGGGATTGGCTCAATTGTTGCGCGCTTCATAGTAGGTTACTATTTAGTACCAATATACTACCAAAAAGAAATATTCAGTCCCTATGACTTTATGGGGAGTCGCCTGGGTGAAGGGGTTAAAAAATTGGTTACTATATTATTTTCCCTAGGGGCCATTCTAGGTCAGAGCGTTAGGGTGCTAGTGACTGCGATCATTCTTAAGACTGTGACTGGACTGGACATGACTAGCTGCATTCTGATCATTGGAGTTTTCGCTGTGGGATGGACCATGATGGGGGGAATGCGAACTGTTATTTGGACAGACGTGATACAGTTTGGTGTCTTTATTGTAGGTGGTTTGATTTCGTTAATTTGGCTTTGGTCCTCCACTGGGTGGGCAAACGTAATAGATATTAATAGCTCCGT
>CAXMPP010000079.1:0-278 GCA_964195395.1 uncultured Thermodesulfobacteriota bacterium | reverse complement strand
AAGATCTTCGATTTTTCTACTGATCCAGCTGTGAGCTTTACCTTCTGGGTCGCGATCTTCGCCATGCCATTTCAAAATGTGGCAGCGTTTGGGACTGACCAGTTGAATGCTCAGCGTATTTTTTGCTGTGGCTCAGCAAGTGATGCACGCAAAGCAATTATATGGAGTAGTATCTCTCAGGTCATCACTTTATTGATGCTCGGAGTAGGTGCTGGCCTATTTGCTTGGTATCAAGTGAATGATCCATCACCAGTAGCGGCAGAACTTTTTAAAGAAGA
>CAXMPP010000078.1:0-9675 GCA_964195395.1 uncultured Thermodesulfobacteriota bacterium | reverse complement strand
GAAACCAAGAGCAAAAGGCTAAATATGGCGAAGAATGAACGCATGAAGGTATTCACAACTAAAGGAGGAAGCGTCAGAGATCAAGCGAGAACTTTACTAAGGCCTTTTGGAGTTAGAAAATCGGAGAGTTATTTTACCGCTAAAATCGATTCAGCTAGCAGCAAAAAAGGGATGATCCCTTGACCTTCCCTTTTTGTAATTGGATGTTCTAACTAGTGACGTTAGAAGCGTTGCTCGCCGTCGACAAAGGTCGCGGTGGACTTGAAGTCTTTGCTGAGGATCGCGATGTCGCCAGTAAAGCCAGCTTCGATCTTACCGTGGTTCTCAAGGCCGAGTGACTGAGCTTGGTTCCACGAAGTTGCTTTGACTATCTGGTGGAGTGGTAGGCCAGTGATTCTCGCTACAATTCCAACTCCTTCGTCAAATACGAGAGCTGATCCAGCGAGTGCTCCGCCATGTTTGAGGCGAGCGATCTTGTTCTCAACAACGACTTCGAGGCCGCCGAGTGAGCATTCGCCATTGTTGATCCATGAACCAGCCATGGAGTCTGTGATCATGATGATTTGTTCGATCGGCTTAATTTTAAAAACCATTTTCACGAAATCAGGTGCTAGGTGGATACCATCGCAGATGAGCTCGATTTTTATGTCGTCGTCGATGAGGCCTGTGCCGACCATACCGATTTCGCGGTGGTGGAGGCCAGTCATAGCATTGCCGAAGTGCGTGAGGTGGGTGAGTCCGGCTTCTTTAGCTGCAAGCATCTCCGCGTATGTTGCCTCAGAGTGCGCTGCAGATGAGGAAATTCCGTGAGCCTTAGCTCCAGCGATGACTTCGCAGGCATTGGGTTGGCAGGGAGCGATGGAGAAAATCAGAGCGGGAGCGATCGCGTGGATCTGCTTGAGCTCTTCGAGGTTTGGTTCGCGAACGAATTCTGGATTCTGCGCGCCAGCTTTGGAGACATTGATGAATGGGCCTTCAATGTGGAGGCCAGGGGTCTTCACGAACTCTTGGTTGGCATTGTACTGCGCCACTTTTTCAGCAATCTCGAGTAGTTTTTCCTGAGGTTGAGTGAGTGTGGTTGGCAGCCAAGTGGTGACTCCTTCGCGCAGTTTAGTCTTAGCAATGTGGCGAACAGCTTCGAGGTCGTTATCGCAAACGTCTTTGCCGTCAGCGCCGTGTGCGTGGATATCGATGAATCCGGGGAAGGCGTATTGGCCTTTGGCATCAAAAGTTGAGTCAGCTGCTGGGAGCTCTTCGCCGGCCTTGTAGACTGCGGAAATGATACCATCTGTGATTGCGATGGAACCATTTTCGATCTCTACATCTGGAGAAACGATGTGAGCGTTTGTAATGAGTGTGGTCATGTCAAAAAAGGGTGATTGATCCTAACGCTGGAGAAGTTCGCGGTTTTTATAAATGTAGTTATAGCCGGAAATGAGAGTGAGGGCTGTGGCTATCCAGAGCGTAGCTGGTATGATAGCATGTTCGGGAGCTGCAATCCAAACTAACAATGAAACGAGCGGGTTTGCAGGATCGAGCGTGGCGAAGCTGATATGGGTAAGGCTGCCGATGACAAAAATGAGCTGGAAGGTGGTTTTCCATTTACCCAGTCTGTCTGCTGCGATGACTTTGCCTTGCTCCACTGCAATTTGACGCAAGCCCGTGACCATGAATTCTCGTCCAATGATCATGCAGGTGACCCAGACGGGACAGTTGATATCTGGATGGACTGATAGATAGATGAAGCCAGCTGCGACGAGAATCTTGTCAGCCAGCGGGTCTAGCAGTTTCCCAAGTGAGGTGACGAGGTTGAGCTTGCGGGCTAGGTATCCGTCGAGCCAGTCAGAAATAGCTGCGATCACAAAGGTCACAAGAGCTGTGTGGTACGCCCAGGGGGAGTCAAATGATGCCGCAGCAATAAACAATGCGGTGAGGATCAAACGGAAGACAGTGATGGAGTTGGGAATATTCACGGTTGTTGAAGTCACTTTGCATATTGTGTGGCGCTGAGCAAGGGTGAAACGGCTAAGGAATCGTAGAAGTGTGCTTCCAGCCGCTTTCTGATGCCGGCATTACTGGTTATGAGAAAAAAGCGGCTGGAAGCACGCTTCTACGTGGATTTACACTCTAGGAGCGAGGGCGCTGGATGAGCACTTTAAATGCGGATCCTGGGCCGTCAGGGTGGAGCAGATAGAGGTCTTGGGTCGTGCCGCGGGAGTGAGGCTCGAGGAACTCTGATTGGGTTGTGAGCGAGACGGTTTCTAGTCCGAGCTCTTCGCCCCATTCGATGAGATCGGTGAAGTTGACATCAGCAGTGAGGTCTTGGCGTCCGACATTTTGGTAGATGCCAAGCCCAGTGATGTTTTGATGGAGGAGGAAAGCGCGGATCGTTCCCTGCGGTCGGCGGTGGTAGATTTCAGGATAGGTGTCGCCATAGTCGATGGTGATCAACTCGCCTTCACGCCACGCCGTGATCCATTCTTCGAGCCATTCACGGTAGGCTTCATGGATTTCGACTCGGTAATTTTCTGGGTGATCAGAAACGAGAGCGCTGGAATTAGGTAGTGTGTTAGGGGCCTGAAAGGATTCTTCCTTTCCATCCCAGTGAAGTTCTTTCCAATCACTGTCTTCACGCTGGAGGATGCGTACAGGAAAGGCGTCTACTAGTTCGTTAGAGAAAATGAGCGCTCTTCCATTACAGGCTTTGATGGCTGAGCGAGGATCGGTGTGCCAGCTGACGCGCGCTTTTTTTAGTTTGGTCTGTTGGACTTTCGTTAGTGGCTCAGAGGTCTCGACAATGTGGTAGTGGAGTTTGAGCCGTTGAAGGAAGGGGAGAGCGTCGATGATGGATTTGGCGAGCGATCCATCGCCAGCTCCAATTTCGATCAGCTGGAAGCTACCAGGGTTTTCTTTGATCCATTGAGACGCACGGGCTGCAATAGCAACTCCCAGCGTAGGGCTAAGAGTGGCAGTGGTAGAGAAGTCTCCTTCATGGCCAACTGTACGGATCTTGCGGGCGTAATAGCCGTGATCTGGGTCATGCAGCGCATGCTGCATAAAGGCGTCGAAGCGTGTTTTCAAAGAAGATAAGTGCGAAGGAGAAAGGAGAAAGGCCAGACTGATGAAGCTACTTGGCTAGAAGTTCGCAGGCTTTGATATCGAGCTTTCCTGACGCTAAGATTGGAATCTCACTGACGGGAATAATGGTTCTAGGGCACCAGAGTGAGGGAATACCTTGGTCGAGAAGTCGGTAGCGGAGGTCGAGGCATTCTTGCTCAAGTGCGACACCTACGATGGTAGAGAGAAGAGCAATAGCTTCACCTTTCTTTTCACAGGGGACACCGACAACAGCCACTTTACGTTCGGTTTCTTCATCAAGCTCGAGAGCCTGGTTGATAGCTGCCTCTACGGTTTCGTGTGGAACCATTTCACCTGCAATTTTTGAGAAACGAGAAATGCGGCCCTCGATCGTAAGGAAACCATCGGAGTCGACAAACCCGACATCTCCAGTCTTGAACCATGAGTCGACGAGAACTTCGTCAGTTTTCTCTTGGTTATTGAGGTAGCCAGGGAAAATGTTAGAGCCCTTGAGCCAAATAATTCCGGATTGGTTGATTGGTATTGGTTGGTCGTTAGATGGGTCAGTTAGTTTGACTGCAATACCGGGAAGGAAGTTGCCAACAGTGCCTAGACGAGAGGATGAGATGGACGAGCGTCCTGCTACCTCAGCGGGGTCGGGCAGATTGACATTGGTTGCCGGAGAGGTTTCGGTGAGGCCATAGCCTTCTTGTGGGGTTATACCGAATTTCTTAGCAAAAGTGTCAGAAAGTGATTTAGGCAGTTTTTCAGCTCCCGTGACTACGAGTTTAAGCGACTTAAGCTGCTCAGCTTTGATTCGGCGCATGTAGCCTCGGAGGAAGGTGGGAGTCGTGAGTAGCAGGATGATCTTGTATTGGTCGATGAGTTCGGCAATACGCTTGGAATCGAGCGGGCTCGGGTTGGTGATGAGGTTGAGCCCTTCAATCACGGGGAACCAGAGGGTCACGGTGCAGCCGAAGCTGTGGAATAATGGAAGAGCCCCTAAAATGTTGGAGTTCTCTGGAAGGTCGATTCTTGCGCCAAATTGGCAAACATTGGCGAGGACGTTACGATGGGAGAGAGGGACTCCTTTAGGGTCTCCTGAGGAACCAGAAGTAAAGAGGAGGACGGCTTCCTTGTCACCTCCATCATTCGAGATTCCCGCCATCTTAGCGAGGGCTGCAGTGGGGAGTAATTTAGAGAGTATTACCCAACGCGTGATAGTTTTTTTCATCTCTGGCAGAACTCGCTCGATGTAAATGAGGTCGCGGTTAGGCGGCCAAGCGAAATCTGACATTTTACGGACGAAGGGATCGGCTGTGATGAATTTATCGAGATCGGCTTGGCGGATGGCTGAATCGATGGCCGTACGGCTAGCTGTGAAGTTGAGATTCACTGGGACTTTACCAGCAAAAATGACGGCTAGATTGGCGATTAATCCTCCTGGCCCTGGTGGTAGGATAATTCCCACACGCTTTTTATTGGTTGTCTTTTGAATATGTTTGGCAAAAGCGAGAGAGGCTCCAAGAATGATTTCAAATGACTTTTCTTGGTCGTTTGTGCCATCAATGACCTTGGTTTTTGAATGCTTCTTTAAACCCGCAAGTAAGGCGTAACCGAGAGACCCTTGTAAGAAAGTTCTAGAAGAAAAAGCCTCTTCGAAGGCCGTGAGCAACTCTTGGCGCAATTGAGATAGGTTACATTGCTCAGCCTTTAAAAGCTGACCAAAGACGAGGATGGCTGAGGGCTGGTTGGATGTGCTTTCCACGCGCAGTGATAATTCAGCTGGTATGTGGACGGCGAGTGGTAGGGTCGGGAGATTTAATGCGCAAAGAGCAGTAAGTGTCTCGCCAGTGATATGGACTGATGTTCCAGAAAGGCACGACACCTCGCCGGGGAGGAAAATGGCAACTCCGTTACTGCCCAAATCAGCAGCAAGTTTAGCCCCCACTTCCTTTAGGTCGGTGTCAATAGCGCTAAAGGCGATGGCTTCACGCTTATTGAGGAAACTTTCTGTCGCCTTTGATAAATGAACATTTTCTTCACAAATCCAAATTATTTTGCGCCCATTCAGTTGCTTCTCAAGCTCAAGCATCTCTCGGTGATCAAGCCTCCCAGGCAGGATGAGTGCCTGCTGAGTTGGAATGCGGTCTAGGTGGATTAGTCGTGGAGATTTGCTCATGAGCTTGTTGTTGGAAAACTGTGTTTCCTGATCGGTTCTGAAGACGCCTTCATCATCGTCAGATCTTGTCCCATCCATCAAGAAAATCTTTATCGATGATTCCTCTCTTTTTATCGATGATTGGACAATTAGCGCTTCCGCGACTGGATGCTGAGTCACGGAGCGTGTTTCAAATAGTGCTTAAACACGGATATAACCCATTGTTCAAGGAGGCGTGACAGGCACTAAAGGCAGAAATCATCTAAGCAGGAAGTAGAATCCGAGCGCCGAGCCGCCAATCCAAACGGCAACGATATGAGCCACGCCAAAGGAACGCGCACCGGGGCTTTCGGCTGGGTCGTCTTTATGGGGGCCAAACAAAACACTGTAGCGAGCCACTAACCAAGCTCCGAGTGAAAACCAAAAGACAAGAAAGAGGATGAGTCCGATTTTTATTATGATCATGGTGTCGTAGAATTGGTGGTGAATCTCGCCCCCTTTGAGTAGTCAGTAGCCTAGCCTAGGGAATCTCAAGTATTCGTGATAAAGAGTTCTACCGTAACAGCCTTCAGCAGTGAGAGGAGAAACTACATGATTTCTTCCACGAATTCTTGCTTATTAAAGCGCTTGAACTGGTGGGCTTCCTCGCCCATGCCGATATAGCGTGGTGCGATCTTGAGCTCTTGGTAAATCGAGACAATGATGCCGCCTTTACCCGAGCCGTCGAGCTTGGTGACAACCAGGCTGTCTAGCTCGATTACTTTGTTAAATTCGCGAGCCTGCTGCAGCGCGTTGCCACCCGTGGTCGCGTCTACCACGATCATCTTGGTGTGTGGAGCGCTAGGGTCTTGCTTAGCGATGGTGCGTTCGATCTTTTTCAGCTCAGCCATCAAGTTGTGCTTAGTGTGGAGCCTGCCAGCAGTATCGAGAATCAGGAATTGTGCACCCGTGTTGATTGCCTCTTGGTGGGCCTTATAACAAACGGAAGAAGGATCAGCTTTGGGGGCGCCCTTAACAATAGGGATTTGCACTCGCTCAGCCCAGACTTCGAGCTGCTCTACTGCTGCGGCACGGAAGGTGTCCGCGGCTGCTACTACTACTGAATAGCCTTGTTCTTTAAATGAGGTCGCCAGCTTGGCTGTAGAAGTGGTCTTGCCTGTGCCATTGACTCCCACCATCAAAATGACGTGGGGTAGTCCATCAGTGCGCGGAGTCAGATCTGTGAGGTCGTTAGGAAGAATCTCAGCGATGTGCTTCTTAGCGGACTCCACCACATCTTCACCAGAAATTTTGCGTCCAAGCTCTTGCATCTCATCGACAATAGTCATTGTCAGACGAGCGCCGAGGTCGGCCCCTATGAGGTCTGCTTCTAGTTCTTCCCAGTCGATTTCCGCACGGTTGCGGACCTTGTTGATGAACTTCTTAAAAAATCCTGCCATAACGAGTCCCCTTTACGCCCAGATCAAGATCTGGTCAA
Organism: uncultured Thermodesulfobacteriota bacterium; assembly: GCA_964195395.1. GTDB lineage: Bacteria > Verrucomicrobiota > Verrucomicrobiia > Verrucomicrobiales > Akkermansiaceae > Rubritalea. The sequence goes on along the minus strand of CAXMPP010000078.1, from coordinate 2,959 downwards.
GAACTGCTCGGTACTGAATATTGCCGAAACTCGCAGCCTAGACGAATTTATCTGGGGCCAACATGCTGAATGGTCCGGTCTTCAGCCCAGCCATCGTCGCTGTCATTTGCTTTCTCGCCCACGGGAGTGAATTCATCAGTGGGAAAGAGAGGTCTCTAGTAATTCCTAACAAGCTATAGTCTGATTGGAAAAATGGCGTCGCCCAGCGTGTGGCTCGTTGGTAAAACTTGAGATGCTTTTTCCGTTTCTTGGAATAACACGTCAGTGCCTGTGGGAGGTCCATCTCTCTCAGGCATTGGGCAAGGGTGCTAGCATCCACCAAGGCGAGGTTGACTCCTTGTCCCAATTGCGGGCTCAGAGCATGGGCAGCGTCTCCTAATATAGCCACATTGTTAGTGTGCCATTTCCGCATCACCACATCGTGGTAACTAGCGACAGACAAGTCATCGTGGCTGTTGATTTGCTGTAGAAATCCCTCTGCCTGCGGTGCGAGCTTGAGAACCGACTCCTTCCATTCATCGAGCGGGGTGTCACGCCATTGCTCGACTTTATCCATCCGTATCGACCAAAAGAGGCTTAGTAAATCGTGCTCGGTTCCAGTCGGCAGCAGCCCGCAGAGCTTATCGGTGGAACTGACCGACTGCCACAGCTGATTAGAGTGAAAGGCCTCAGTGCGTTTCCCAATAAACCACAACGCCCCCCACGGGTATTGTCTATGCGAGTAGGGGAGACCTATTTGGTCACGCAGAGTCGAGCGCGATCCATCACAGACTAAAAGTAAATCAAATGGGCCATGGCCGTTAGCCTCGGCATCGATCAGCTGATGGATATTTCCCTTCGTCTGAATTTTGGAGATTTCGGTCCCCCAGTGAAGACGAACACCAGCCTGAATGACGGCTTTCTCCAGATGCTCAAAAAGTGTGCTGCGGTGGGTCCCAGCCCCAGCTATGCCCTGACAAAGTTCACCGTAGTGAAGATCCAGCATCGTCGCTCCGCGATCGTTGATGCAGTGGAGTTGGTTGATAACCGTCGTCATAGGCAATACATCATCGTATATCCCCAACTCTTTGAGGACTGCTAGACCAGTCGGTTGCAGCAGAAATCCAGCGCCGATAGGGGAGTTTTCTGGAGCCCTTTCAAATAGACTCACGGCATGGCCATCGCGTGCCAGTAGAATAGCACTCGCGGCGCCGGCACTACCGAAGCCAACAATAGCGATACGAAGTGGCTTGCTCATCGCGTCACACTAATGAATTTCAGCCAGAGCTAATTTCAGCATCTCAGCATGAATCGTCTCGATCGATGGGCTGGAGTCGATGACCCTCGCGTAGGACTCATCTTTCACACTCAGAAAGACATCGCGGCAGAATTGAAGGGCATCGCGTTGTTCAAATTCGTTGGCCTCGTCGCCACGTGTGCCAATGCGTTCGAGCGCTTGGTCGACATCGAGATCGAGGATAAATAAAATATCGGGAGCTGGAGCGAAGGACTCATTCGTCTCGCGCAACTCAGCAACATCAAAGCCATTAGCACCTTGGTAGGCCATGGTGGAAAAGTAATACCGATCCAGCACCACGTGGGTACCGGCCTCAAGAGCAGGAAGAATGACATCATTCACATGTTGCCTACGGTCTTTATGAAACATCTCGAGCTCTTCATCAGGAGAAAATCGCCCCTCAGTCATTGAAGCGCGGAGGATTTTTCCAAATGGTCCATCGGATGGCTCACGATCCTGGAGGGCGTCCTCACCGATTGAGCGTAGCGCATCAGCTAGCATTTTGACCTGCGAGGACTTTCCTGTGCCGTCAATTCCTTCCACCACGATCAATAGCCCACGCTTCTTTTGCTCATCCATTGGATTGTTAGTACGAAAGCCAAGCTAGTGGCGCAAAACAAAAAAGCTCCAACGTGAAGGAATCACGTTGGAGCTGTAAAAATGGGGACTGCGCTGACTTACTTGTCTGAGCGAAGACGCGCCACGCTGTAGTCTGGATCGTCAGGAAGAACCTCGATATCTACCAAGGTGCCAGCACGCTTGATCATGTTGCGGCAGTCGGCCGAGAGATGACGCAGGTGGAGTGTCTTGCCAACCTTGCGGTAGCGCTCGGACATCGCATGGATGGCATCAATACCTGAGTGGTCACAGATGCGCGCCTTCTCAAAGTCGATTACTATGTTTTTGGAATCGCTCTTCGCTTGAAAATTCTCAGCGAAGTCACTGACGGAGGCGAAGTAAATCATACCTTCGACCGCGTAAACTTTCTCATCGTCCGTGTCCTTGACCACATCAACCGTGACGTGCTGTGAGCTCTTCACTGCAAATGCGAGTGCTGAGACAATGATGCCGCAGAGCACTGCCAGTGCTAAGTTGTGTGAGAAAATGGTCACTAAGGTCACCACTAGGATAACGAAGATATCAGAGTTGGGAACCTTGCCGATTGTCTTGAAGGTCGACCACTCGAAAGTCGCAATAACGATCATGAACATCACACCCACAAGGGCGGCAATAGGAATCGCTAGGATGAATTTAGATCCGAATAGAATGAAAGCTGCCAGCGAAAGCGCACCGACGATGCCTGATGTTCGGCCACGACCACCAGATTTAATGTTGAGAAGCGATTGACCAATAGTAGCGCAACCACCCATGCCGCCGAAGAAGCCTGAAGCTATATTAGCAGCACCCTGAGCCAGACACTCACGGTTGGATTTACCGCGGCTGTCAGTGATCTCATCGATCAGTTGGAGAGTAAGTAATGACTCGATCAAACCGACAATCGCAATTGTGATAGAGATCGGCAGGATGCCTTTCCAGAAGGCCCAATCAAAAGTCACACCACCAAGAAGTCCGCCTTGAAAGGTTGGAAGTCCTGTCGGGATAACGCTTGACCCCGTACGCTCTTGTAGCACATCGCCAACTGTGCGTCCTTCCAATCCGAAGTGCATTGCTAGACCTACTGCT
>CAXMPP010000077.1:328-9743 GCA_964195395.1 uncultured Thermodesulfobacteriota bacterium | reverse complement strand
CAATGGAAGGCTTCCGCGTTCTCACAGTAGAAGACACACTCGGCTGGGGTGACATCTATGTGACCACTACTGGTAACTACAACATCATCCGCCTCGAGCACATGGAGAAGATGAAGGACCAAGCAATCGTCTGCAACATCGGTCACTTCGACAACGAGATCCAACTCGACAACCTCAACAATGCTCCCGGTGTTGAACTGCTCAACATCAAGCCACAGGTTGACCGTTACACATTCCCAACGGGCAACTGCATCTACATGCTTGCTGAAGGTCGTCTCGTGAACCTCGGTTGTGCAACGGGCCACCCATCCTTCGTGATGTCTAACTCTTTCGCCAACCAGACACTCGCTCAGATCGATCTCTGGAAGAACAAGGACAGCTACAAGGCTGGTGAAGTAAAAGTGCTACCAAAACACCTCGACGAAGAAGTAGCCCGCCTCCACCTCAACAAGATTGGTGCTAAACTCACCACTCTTTCACAGGACCAGGCAGACTACATCAACGTACCAGTCGAAGGCCCATTCAAGCCTGAGACTTACCGTTACTAGTCGTAGAAGAGGCTTCCAGCCTCTTTTTAGTAGCAAGTCGCTAGTATCATTTCAGCGCCAACTCGTTAGATCGGGTTGGCGCTTTTCGTAGTGCGACCGTCTCGGTCGCTTTGATGGGGATTGCTGAGAGAGCTCTGAACGCGGTAGTGAGTGACCGAGACGGTCACGTTACTGATCGTCAGCGATTCTTCCTACTCCATGCGGTTTTCCGCTGGTGGAGTTGTGGTTTTATCTGTTGGAACGGCGACCAGCCCAACTACCAGAGACTCACGTTGGATCGCATGAGATCCAAGTCTAGAGGCATTTTCTATAATTTTCTCAATATCAGAGGTAGAGTTCTCTGATGTTGTTTTATCATTGAGAGGTTTAGTAGGAGGGTAAATGATACCCACAGTGTGCTCAGGTTGTGGCTGGCATGAGGCTAGCGCTAAACTGGCAATGCCGGCTCCGATGGTGAGTGGTTTAACTAAGCGAAATGCGCCGCAGAGCTTGCCTCCATTCTGCACTTTGAGGGGGAGAATTTGTGACAAAAATTAAATAAAAAATGAGCGCCAACTCGGTGACTTGAGTTGGCGCTTTGGCCTTGATCTATGGGAGTTAAACTTTCGGAGCGATGAGCTATTTAGTTGCTCGATATACTATCACGAGCACTTTTACCTGTGGCATCAATGATATTACTGGTGATGAGTAGGTACTTCGAAACTTCCTTTGATTCGTGAATTTTGATGAGCATCATGTGAGAATCTTTTAGAAAGAGAGCTTCGAGCACTCTGGCTGGTTGAAGGATTTTGTGCCTTGGGTAGGCGCTTTGCTTAGATTTCAGGGGTGGCCTTTGCTCGTAGAAAAGCACTGTTTCGTTGCCTAGACCGTAGAGGCTACTTTTGATGGTTAATTTTACGCCACTCCAACCTTTATTCTGAGGTCCAAGCTCTTGAATGACTTCGATTAGAGCTTCTTCATTATGTCTGGAGACAATACTTGGGAGAGTGCTCACACTAGCGCCTTTAAAGCTAGAAACACTCCTCATGATCATTTGAGCTTGACCATCGGTGAGTTGCTTATTTGTGGCACTGTCCAAGCTGTGACTTGAAGGAATTGAGAGTAATTTACTGCTTGTTCTGAACAGAAGTGGTTTTCGTTTTGTGACAGTTTGAACAAACTTCTTTATTCGTGCCATATCTGACGGTGCAGCTTTAACGATCAGTGCGGATGTAGGAGAGCTATAGCTGAGTGTGGTGGATTCGTCTAAATGAAATTGCTCCTTGAAGAGGTTGAAAATATTTTTTGAATCTAGTGGGGAGCTCGATTTGAATAGATCAGACAGAATAGTCATGAAGTCTGGCTGGACGGCAAAGGTGCCTGTGCTAATAGCGTCGCCCGCGGGTGTGAAAGTGAACTTAGAACCGGAGTTTTCAACTGCCATTGATGTTCTAACAGCGAGGTTTTCAAGTATATCGGTAAGCGAACCACCTGTGCTGAGTGTGAACTTTTCGGTAGGGTTCCCTTGAATGTCGAAACTAAGTTCAAGTGGAATCTCGCCTGAACGGAAGCAGACAAGTGTGTATTGGCTGACTAGGTTTTTGAGTGCTTGCTCAAGAGTGGCGTCGTGAAAAGACACCTCGGGTAGGTAGAAGCGCTCAAGTTCTTCAGCAGTGTGCTGACGAGATGGCGAATGATTCGCCATTATTTCGGAGATATTCGGGGTTAGTATTTCAGCTGCTTGGAGAGGTTGAAAGCAGCATAAAGCAATTGGCAGGGCCCAGAGTGAACGGGGGATGGGTTTGAGGTGAATCATAGGCCGTATGTCTCTAAAGTACACAGGAGCTTAGTAAAGAGAAAACGGCACAAAGCAGCTGGCTACACACCATTACTTTGAGGTGCGCCTTTAGCTGTTAGGAGAGAATGTTTACTGCTGGGCCTGGATACAGGTGATGGCGATGGTGAAGACTATGTCGTCTACTTCAGCATCTCTGGAAAGGTCGTTTACTGGTTTGGCTAGTCCTTGGAGGATGGGGCCGACGGATACGACATTGGCTGAGCGTTGTACGGCTTTGTAGGTGGTGTTGCCTGTGTTGAGGTCGGGGAAAATGAAGACGGTGGCTTGACCTGCTACAGAGCTGTTAGGAGCCTTGGTTTTAGCAACTTTCATGTTAGAAGCGGCATCATATTGCAGTGGTCCGTCAATGATCATGTTAGGATTTTTAGCTTTAACTATTTCAGTGGCGGCAATGACTTTTTCAACATCGGCTCCACTACCGGAACCGAGGGTGGAATAGGAAATCATGGCGACCTTCGGGTCGATGCCGAAAGCTTCTGCTGAGGCGGTGCTCTGCACAGCAATGTCAGCGAGCATTTCAGGTGTGTATAAGAAGGGCCAGACCTCTGGTCGGGACTAGGTGTATGCCGGAAGGTTGCTGAGCTGGGGCTCGACGGTCCTAGGGGAGCTTTTAGAAGCTCAGTAGCGCTAGGTACTCTACATTCCCGTCGGTGCCGGTGATGGGGGAGGTGGTGTAGTCGAGCCATTGGTAGCCTAGTGCCTCGGTGACGAAGTCGCGGATTTTATCCACCGCTTTCTGGTGGAGTTCTGGATCGCGGACGATGCCGCCCTTGCCGACGTCATCGCGCTGGAGTTCGAACTGGGGTTTCACGAGGCAGATGATGTGACCGCCGGGTTTGAGGACGCTGAAAAGTGGTGGGAGGATTTTTGTCAGTGAGATGAAGGAAACATCGGTGACACAGAGATCAACTTGCTCGCCAATGTCCTCGGGCACCATGTGACGGGCATTGAATTTTTCTTTCACCACGACGCGGTCGTCGCTGCGAATTTTCCAAACAAGCTGGTTGGTGCCGACATCAATGGCGTGCACTTTTACCGCGCCAGCCTGCAGTAAGCAATCGGTGAAACCACCAGTGGAGGCGCCGCAGTCGAGACAGAGCAAGCCCTCGGGGTTGAAGTCGAAATGCTTGAGTGCACCCTCGAGTTTGAGTCCGCCACGTGAGACGTATTTAGGCTTTTGCTTGACCAGTAGAGGCGCATCGACTTCGAGCTTGGTCGAAGGCTTGGAGACCACGGTGGTGCCAGTGAGGACTTCGCCAGCGAGGATGAGTCGTTTGGCTTGCTCACGGGAATCGCAAAGTTTGCGAGATACAAGGAGGGCGTCGGCGCGTTCTTTCATGGGAAATTGGTTGTTACGTGATTAGGTTGTTACGTTGTTAGGGGTAGTGTAATCGTAGATCACTCAAGAGCCCAATCGAGAAATTTTATGCGAGAGTTCTATAATCTCCATCGCGGATAGTGATGCCTTCGGCGTCTAGTCCTTCTAGTAGTGGCATGATGAACTTGCGGCTGGCTCCGCTTTGCTCGCGTAGTTCGCTGGCTGTGGCGCGGGTGTTTGTCTGAAGGTGATCGATGACTGACTGGCGCAGTTTCTGGAAATTCTGAGCGTCTAACAATGCCTTTGGGTCGAGCTCGATGACTTGACCTGAGCGGATGAGGAAGGTGAGGGCCTGTTGTGATGACTCGTCAGGAGCTAACTCTACGCGTGGTGGTGGGGTGAGGCCTCCTGATTTGAAGGTTTGTAAAATTTTCTTAGCGAATGGGGCTAGGCGATCTGGTAGCTCCAATGAGTGTTCTTCGCTGGCGATGCCGTCTTTCTGTTTGGAGTAGCCGTTAGAGAGTAGGTGTTTTTCTATGGCATCGAGAAGTGGTTCCGGTGTGGACTCAGCTAACAACTGGGTACGCCAGGTGCCGATAGGCATGGAAGGCGAGTCGGTGTTGTGTGTGTGCCAAGAGTCGATGATAGCTGCGGCTTTGCTGGTGATTTCTTTCCACCAATGTGGGGCAAGAATCCAGCCAGTGCGCCGGGCGACTTTCTTTTCCTTTACCAACTTTTCGACCGTCTGGGTGATGTGATTTTTTGTGAAGGGAATGTTAGTGAGAGGCTGAGAGGCTGAGAGCGCGGGCGACTTAGTGAGTTCGCTCAGGATGAGTGGTCGGAGAGTTTCAGGAGTTTCGGCGCGGAGGGTGAGAAATGCAGCGCGTGTGTCACTGCGGAATCCACGGGATTTGGCAGCGGCATCAAGTATGATTCCGCCAGCGAGGGTTCCTTGTTGGCCACCATCGCGGATGACGAAGCGGTCGCCGGTGCAGGCAGCTATCGGAGATTCGAGTCGGAGCTGGGCAAAGCATTTGTCACCAAGATCAAGGGTGGTTCTGTCGAGCAAAATGACACGGGCGCGGGTGCGGCTGGTGCCGTGGTGGAGGACGACGGTTTCGGTGTTTTTGAGCGCTCGGCTGGTGGCCGATTGACCAGTGATCGAGCGGTTCTCGCGCTGGAGTAGGACGTCAAGAGTGCCAACGGGGGTGAGGTGATCGGGAAGGGTGAGCAGGGAGCCACGGCTGACGCCAGGTTTACCTCGTTGCTTAAGAGGGAGGTCAGGGAGGTTGAGAGCTGTGCGCATTCCGCTGACGGAGGAGTCGAGCGCGACGTTGTGGTTTTGCACATTGCGCACGCTGGCATTGAGGCCTTCAGGGAGACAGACTAGAGCATCGCCTTTGTTGACTGCTTGGCCTGTTAGGGTGCCGGTGATGACGGTGCCAGTGCCTTTGGGTGAGAAAGCTCGGTCTACAGAAAGTCTTGGGATGTGGTGCTTTGGGGCTGACTTGAGATTTTTTGCACGTTCTAGGATTTCAGCTTTGAGCGCATCGATTCCATCACCAGTGATCGATGAAACGGGAATGATCGGTGCATTTTCTATAGTCGTGCCAATGAGGTCTTCGCGGACGAGTTCGATGGTGAAATCGAGGTCTTCGGCTAGGTCGGATTTGGTGAGGGCAATGATGACATTGTCGATGCCAAGGTAGTTGAGAATCTGGAGGTGCTCTTCGGACTGGGGCATCCAGCCATCGTCGGCAGCAACAATGAACAAGGCAATATCGAGGGCTCCGACTCCTGATACCATGTTGTTGATAAAGTCGGCGTGGCCTGGGACGTCTATCAGACCAATCTCAAAATCTCCTAGACTAAGGTGGGCGAAACCGAGCTCGATCGTCACCCCACGTGATTTTTCTTCAGGCAATCTATCCGGATCAATACCCGAGAGGATCTTGATGAGGGATGACTTGCCGTGGTCGATGTGACCCGCTGTGCCCAAAATAATGTTCATGAAGTTAGAGGAAGGAGAAAGGTGAGAGGAAAAACTCCTAATTCTTAATTCTTAATTACTCCGCAGGAGTCGGGATAATGCGGGCTTTTTCGAAATCGAATGGGGTCATCTCTACGGTGACTACGTCGCCAATCTCTAGTGAGTCGCGGTAGTCTTGGTGTTTGAGCTGTGAGTGGCCGAGTGATGTTTTCCCGTTAGGGAGGGTGACGATGAAGGTTTGTCCGTCATCGCGTTTTGCGGTGATGGTGGCAGTGGTGCGGATAGGTGCGTCTTTCATGGAGTCGTGATTTGTTATTTAGAGATGAATGTCTTGCCAAGTAACGAGGCTAGCGAGGGGGGCGATGCCATCGTGGTGCCAGAAGAGGTGTGGGTGCTGTGCTTTTCCGAGTTGGCAGACACGTGCAGGTGTGAGGCATTCTACGGTTTTGAGCAATGCTGAAAGTGGTGAGAGGGCAATAGTGCTGAGATATTCCACTTCTTCACCTAGATCGAGTGGGTTATCAGGCCAGGGGCGAACGTAGATTGTTCGGTTCTGCGGGCTGGGGCGCAGTGTGGGTGAATTTTCGAAAATGACTGTCCAACTGGTGTCACCTAGGCTCTCGTAGAGCTGGTAGTTGTCTGGTTCTTGAGCGGCTTGGTAGCGTACGGTTTCGCGGAGATTGCGGATGGCTCCACTTTCCGATAGGCTGATAGGTCCGCGTGGATCTCGCTGGTTGAAGCTCTCCATCGCTTTGGCTAACATTGGCGCAAAGTCTTCGGCACCTTGTTTGACATAAATAGCATGGGGCGAGAGGCAACCTTGTTGATTGTAGAGCGAGGCGTCTGCGGCTGCAAGTTGGGCGTTCTTGGTACTAGGTTTGTCGATCAGGCCTAAACTAATTTTGTGGCCGTGGGGGATGAAGCGTTGCTGTGGGGTGAGCCGTTGGTGGATCGACTCAATCGCGCGGTCCGATCCAATGGCGATCACGCAGTCAGCGCTGGCTAGTAAAGTGTCGCTAAGCTCGCTGGTGAATAGGCAAAGCTGTTGCAGTTCCTTGGGTAAGGCTCGGTAAAAGGCGGTGATCTCGGGGATGGGTTCCGAGTCGGCTTTGCTAGATGGTAGTTTGACCGTGTTTTGCGCACCGACTAACAAACCTCGAAGCAGACTCTGTAGACCCGCGTGTGGCGTGTTGCCACTGATGATGTGTAGCAGGTGTTTGGGGGGGGCTGCTTTGGTCAGGATGTCTCCCACTTGCTGGAAGTCATCGAGCGCTTCCGGGTGACCTAGCTCATGGCTGACCCAGTCGAGCAGCTCATTGGCTGTGATCTGGCCGAGAAAGTCCTGAAAGGCTTCGTTGGCTTTCGCTAAATGGTGGGCGCGTTGTTCGGTGAGCATGGAGGTAGGTGAGTTTATCTATACCAAGAATGTGAGCACTCGGGGCAGACGCGGGCTCGGCTGGTGCGACAGAGGGCTGCGCACTTTGGGCAGTGCTTCGTTTTTCCATCGAGGCGCTGGAGGGTGTTTTTATAGAAGTCCTCAGAGCCACTTTTGAGTAGCTCTAACACTTCGGGTTCTCTAGCGATCCAGCGGACGTGAAAGAGTTCTTTGACGGCTGGGTACTCGCAGAGCTCGATGAGACGCTCGACTTGGAGGTTCCGCCAAGCTTTCGCTTCATCGGTGGTAAGAAGTTCTTGATGCCCATTGAATAGGTATCGGTGTTGTGTGGGGAGTTCCATATTAGACGAGGGCTAGAAGCTCATCTAACTTGTAGATGAAGTGGTCAGCACCAGCTTTGACCTTTTCGCGTGGAGTGTAGCCGCCGTATCCGATGAAGCTATCCACTTCTGATTGGGTTTCGAGGTCAGAAACTCCGTCGCCGACCATGATGATTTTTTCTGGTGAGAACTCAGATTTGAGCTGGCGGATGATCTCAGGCTTGCCGCCATTGTAGGTGGTGGGGTAGCTGTTATCGAAGGAAATATAGAAGCCGTTCTCATCGAGTTTGAGCGGGACAGCTTCGATGCGGTCGATTTCGAGGAAGGCGGCAAGCGGCTCGATGAGGCGCTTGAATCCACCAGAAAGAATAACGATTTCCCAGCCTTGCTCGCGTAGTGTGTTGAGGGTCGCAACGGCTGTTGGCTCGACGGTGTCGATGTAGAGTTGCTCGACCGCCGCACAGGTCGCGAGGTCTGGGCGGATGATTTCGAGACGGCGCGCAAAAACTTGGTCGAGTGGAACCTCGCCGTTCATTGCAGCATTGGTCAGGGCCTCGACTTCTGAGAAGATTTCTGGGCCTTTAGCGCGGGCTAGTTCGTCGATTCCTTCAATGGAGGAGAGCGTGGAGTCGCAGTCGAAAATAATGAGTTTCATGTTTTAAAAGTGTGAAGTGGTGAGTTTGCTTACTCAGTGAGATATTCTGACGGGGGTGTTTTCGGTGATATTCTCGAAGAGCTCGATGACGTCTTGGTTGCGCATGCGGATGCAACCGCAGGAATGGGGGGTGCCGATTTTGTCTTCGTGGTTGGTGCCGTGGATGTAGATGTAGCGTGCTTTGGTGTTGGTGTTATCGGTGTCTTGACCGTCTAACCAAAGGATGCGGGTGGTGACGAGGTCGTCGTCGCAGTGTTCGCCAGGTGACCATTGTCCGACTGGTAAACGGCCTTTGAAAATTGTATGGATGGGAGCATCGTGTCCGTGTTTCTCGGCGATGATGAAGTTTCCAGTGGGAGTCTTGAATGAACCTTCTTCAGAGCCCAATCCATTTTTTGCTGAAGAGATAGGGTAGCTGCGCTGTTCAACTCCGTTCTCTAGAACTCTGAGGCTCTGATTAGATATGGAAATTTCTAGTGTGGTCATCTGGTGTTGAATTTAGCTCTTTGGCGGCGAAAGTGCGATGACTGAGTTGTGGCCACCCATGCCGACTGCTATTTTCAGAATGGTGTCTGTCGCTTCGGTTGTGCTAGTTGGGAGGGTAAAGGGGATGGGGGGCTGTGTGAGTGCGAGATTTGGCGGGAGTTCTTTGTTTCGAAGGTAGTGCGCTAAGATGGCCGTATCGAGGGCTCCGCTGGCGCCGACGGTGTGGCCGGTGAAGGGCTTGAGCGGGTGCAGTGAGATTGGGGAGTTCGGTCTGAGAGCATCTAATAGTGCGCGTTCTTCTGCTAGAGAATGCAGGTGAGTGCCTGAGGCGTGTGGGCAGACGGCTGAAATCTTGGCTCCATGAGGAAGTGCGGTGAGTGCTGATTCAAGACAAGCTCGGAGGCCTTTTCCATCAGCGGGCATACCAATCGGGGAGTCAGCGTCGGAATTGCACCAATAGCCGTCCAGCTTTGGGGCAGATGGGATGTCTTCAGAGCTGAGGACGAGTGCGCAGCCAGCTTCTCCTGGGAAGAATCCTGAGGTGTTAGGGTGGTAGGGATCGTTGATTCCGTTGGTGCTTAGGACGCCCGTGTCGATATAATTCTGGACGATTTCAGGAACGAGCGGGAGTTCGATGCCCAGAACGACGGCGTGTTTGACCACTCCAGCCTGAAGCATCATCCAGGCCATGCCAATGGCGTCGAGTGAGGCGGCGCAACCTGAGGAAATCGTTTGCCAGGGTCCAGTAATGCCTAACTCGATAGTGACCGCCGAGGCAATCTCACCATGCATAGAGTTTGAGGCAGCCATGAGTTTGAACGGACGGCGGCCTGGCCAGTCGTTGAGCCAGGCATTGCCTCGCGAA
>CAXMPP010000077.1:0-318 GCA_964195395.1 uncultured Thermodesulfobacteriota bacterium | reverse complement strand
CTGCTAGTTTGGCGCAATGGACTGCTAGAGCTGATGCCGGTGCCCACTTGCGGGAGTTCAGAATAGAACGGTCCTCGATCCACGACGCTTGCAGGTCTCCGCAGTCGATGCGATCACCTAGCAAGGCTTTGAGCGGGCGTAGGCCTGTTTGGCCGCTTTCCATGGCGTCGGCATGTGCGCTGAGCGTGGTGCCGAGACCTGAAATGGCTGAGATGCCTGTGATGGAAATCGTTTTGTGCAAAACGAGTGAGACTTGTTAGGTGAGTGGGTTTTAGGTAGGAGAAAAAAATGCCCCACTTAGTGAGTAGGGCATGGGAA
>CAXMPP010000076.1:0-9751 GCA_964195395.1 uncultured Thermodesulfobacteriota bacterium | reverse complement strand
CTCTTATCCATAATTACGACATCCGTAATCTGAACAAGACATTCATCCAGAATTGGCAAAAACTTAGTGGTTCACCCTATCTGCGTGCTCTCGTGCAGGGCGACGACAAGGCTGCTTATGATGATTTTTGTTATGGTCGCGAGTTGGTTGATTTGATCACTGACCACCCTGCAGATTTTGGGGATGCTGAGGAGTTCGTTGGGTCACTTAAGAAGCTTCAGCCAAGACTTTACTCAATTTCTTCTAGCCCTAACGCGCACCCTAATGAGGTTCACCTTACTGTGGGAATCGTTCGCTACCAAAGCAAGCACCGCAGTCGCGGTGGAGTTTGTTCCACATTCTTGTCGGATCGCTCCAACGAGGCTAATCCTGGTGTGTTTCTTCACTCCAACAATGCCTTCCGTCTGCCAACAAATGGTGACACACCTGTGATTATGGTTGGACCTGGAACAGGAGTTGCTCCATTCAGAGCCTTCCTTGAGGAGCGTAAAGTGACTGAAGCAAAGGGTGGTAACTGGCTCTTCTTTGGTAATCCTCACGAGTCCGACGACTTCCTTTATCAGGATGAGCTTTCCCAGATGCAATCTGAAGGAGTTCTAACCAAACTGAGTACTGCGTTCTCGCGTGACCAGAAGGAAAAAATCTACGTCCAGGATCGCATGCTAGAAGCGGGTGCTGACCTTTGGAAATGGCTCAATGACGATAAGGCGAGCTTCTACGTTTGCGGCGACGCTTCACGCATGGCTAAAGATGTGGATTCCGCACTTCATGCTATCGCTCAGGAGCACGGGGGACTCAGCGAAGAGGCATCTGTGGACTACGTCAAACAGCTCAAAAAAGAAAAGCGCTACTGTCGCGACGTTTACTAAGCTGCTAAGCTCAATCGATTTACAAAAGGCTCACACTCTACACACTAGAGTGTGAGCCTTTTTCTGTAGCGGGAATCCACATGCTCGGTTAGATTAGAGCATGAGTAAAAGGAAACATAGGGATGTGCCGCAGGAGAAAGACTTTACCGGTGGGATGATTCATTCGGCGTCGTGCTCCTATGTGGGGACGACTGGGGAGCAGGCGTTAGATGAGAAGATCTCAACCTTGGCTAAGGAGATCGATAATAGCGAGGGTTTCTGCATGCTTGCCGAGTTGATGACGACGGCGGTGAGGATCTCACGTGGTGCTGTAGGTCAGGGTGACTTTAAGATGATGAACCGTGCGCTCAAAGAGATGCGTATTTCTAGTGAAGTATTTCATCCGTATTCCCATATTAAGAAGGTAGGGATTTTCGGCTCAGCTAGAACCAAACCCGAGGAGGCCGAGTACATCACTACAGTGAAATTTGCTGAGAGGATGAGAGAAGAGGGCTTCATGACCATCACTGGAGCAGGTCCTGGCATCATGGCTGCTGGAAATGAGGGCGCAGGGAGAGAGAATAGTTTTGGCTTAAATATATCACTTCCTTTCGAATCTTCAGCAAACCCATTCATCGCTGGAGATGAGAAGCTTATAGATTATAATTACTTCTTTACCAGGAAGCTGTCTTTTGTGAAAGAGGCTGATGCGGCAGTGGCTATGCCGGGTGGATTCGGCACAATGGACGAGATTTTTGAGGCGATGACTTTGATTCAAACGGGGAAGGCTGTGATCTACCCATTGGTCTTGCTCGATGCGAAAGGGGGGACGTATTGGAAGTTCTGGAATCAGTTTATTGAAGAACATCTCATGCGGCTCAATCTCATTTCAGAGTCAGATTTTGCTTTATTTAAGGTGACCGATGACATTGAGGAGGCGGTGAGCGAGATTGTGAATTTCTACCGTAACTTCCATTCTTACCGTTTTGTTGGGGATAAGTTAGTGGTTCGTTTACAGGATGCTATTGATCCAGATGCTTTCGATAATCTAGCGAGAGAGTTTGCCGATATCGTAAAGTCGGGAACGATGCAGCAGCGTGGCGCATTGCCGGAAGAGGCAAATGAGGCTGAAATGGCTGAAATGCCGAGGATCGTGCTCAGGCATGGGCGCAGTGACATGGGCCGACTCAGGCAGTTTATTGACGCAATAAACGAAGCAAATATCGTTTAAGGTGCACTTGAATAAGGAAAATACCGGCGGCCGGAATCGAACCGGCACTCACAAGGAACTCGATTTTGAGTCGAGCGCGTCTACCAATTCCGCCACGCCGGCCTCTCCTTCAGTGCGGCGCGATACTGATGAATACGCGGGGAATGTCAACTTGGTAGATGGCTTTTTTCGGCGATTTTTGCTAAGTTGTGATCTATGAGTGATTTGCGTCATGAGAAAATAAACTACATCGAACTTCCTCGTTCGGACTTTAGCTTAACGAAGCAATTTTTCGGCGATGTTTTCTCTTGGGAGTTTGAGGAATATGGCGATGAATACTTGGCTTTTCACAATGCGGGGGTTGCGGGTGGCTTCTATTTGTCGGGATTACGATCGGATGCTAAATCGGGTTCAGCTTTGGTGATTTTTTACAGTAACGATCTTGAAGGAACCTATAGAAGGATTGTTGAGGCGGGGGGAGAAATCGCGAGAGATTATTTCAATTTCCCTGGAGGTCGACGATTCCATTTTTATGACCCCACTGGAAATGAGTATGCTATTTGGTCAGACCACTAAGCTCATGGCTTGCTCGAACCATGTCTTTTCTAATTGATGCGGACTGAGTTCTACCAACAAAGCCTTAACAGCACATCTATTTGGAATTGTAAGATCCTCTTGATTCAACTGCCTTTGATCACGTGGGTAATCCTCGCAGCTTAAGACTGATTCAGCGAGGTGGAGGCATGCCCATGCTCGGGCGGTCCGTAGCTCGGGCTGCGGTTGCTGAAAGTTCATCCGACTGGCTAAATGTTGAAAATGTCTCACTGGGTTACCTATGAAGCTGCCCGTCGGGGTGTTGGTCATAAACCAAACCATCGCTCTGTAGGGGATGGGGTGCGTATCCAGCGCGGTTGAGTCGGCTGGGATATTGGCCATCATCGCCTTATTGAGCTGAAGTATGGCCTGTGCGGGTTTGTTATTTTGCCATAGCGATTGAGCGAGCTCGAGGCAGGCGATGTAGTAAGCTTCGCCACACGTAGTGCGGTGCTCACGCGTGTGAGTAATGGGTAGCTCACTGGTGACTCGAGGTAGATGTGGGCAGGCTGGAATTGTGTGTTGAAGCATAATAGGGCTTGATGAATGTGGCGATGAGGGGCAAAAATCTCTCGTCTTGGAGTCTAAGCCCACATCATCGTTACGCAACATTTGGATTGGTGTGGTGTTTTTTCTTATAGCCGTGCCTCCAGGGTTATGGTCACCCGCCTTGCCCAACATTCTGGAGACTTATGATGCTTTGTGGGTGATTCCCTATGCCACAGCGGTTGGGCCAATCGTTGCTATCTTCTCCAGTCTCATGTTTACTTCGTTAGCAGACAGAAGAATAGACGCTCAGAAGTTGCTCGGCATACTAACTCTGTCTGGCTCGGTCTTTCTGTGGTTGTCGTTCTCGGTGCTTTCGTGGGGATGGAGTCCTTGGTGGTATGTTTTTATGCAGGGGTGCAATGCTCTTATTTCGGCGCCCATGTGGGCACTGCTGACGAAGATTGCATTGGTGAATACGGATGATCCTCAGAAAAACTTCCCTCTCTATAGAATTTGGGGGACGGTGGGTTGGTTGTTTGCTGGTGTTTTGGTCAGTTGGCTCGCGCTTGATGAATCCGCACTCGCTGGAAAGTTAGGTGCGGGTGTGCGATTGGGTCTAGGGGGGCTGTGTTTTATGCTACCTCGCACTCCACCGAAGGGTAATCGAGCTCGGAGCCTAAAAGAGACTCTAGGTTTGAGTGCGTTTAGCCTTTTTAAAAATCGTTCACTCCGAGTGTATTTCATAACCTCAATGCTTTTTGCTGCGCCTTTGGCAGCGCATTATATGTATGCGCCCATGTTGCTTAAGCAACTGGAGGCACTCGGTCGACATGAAGGGGCGGTGTCCGGTGTGTTGACATGGTTGCTGCCGGGACCTACGGCGCAAATGTCCCTTGGTCAGGTCACTGAGTTGGTTGCGATGCTCATCATGAGTTGGCTGGGCGCTAGAGCGAGAGTGAAACCGCTCGTCGTGTTGGCTATGGTTTTTGGACTCACTCGATTTGCCCTGTACGCGGCGGCAGGTCATTACGGACTGATCACTTTGATGTGGTTGGGGGTGTCCTTGCATGGGCCAACTTACACGTTCTTCTCGATTACCGGTCAAATGTTTGTTGACCGTAGGGTTTCAGAGGGGATGCGTGGCCAAGCTCAAGCTTTACTAGGGCTACTGAGTGGTAGTATTGGTCACACCACGGGTGCGCTGAGCTGTGGGCTGCTCTTTTCTACTACCCAAGCCGGGCATACATGGCTGGGTTGGACGATTTTTTGGTCAACTCTATCACTAGTAGTTGTCTTCTGTCTTGGGTACTTCGTGGTTGGTTACAATCAGAAGCAAGCAAGTAGCAATTAGAATCGTCGCAACTCAGTGTCGCGTTGATATTTTGGATTCTTAGTTGGGTAGTCTAATGTGTAGTGGATGCCTCTAGATTCCTTACGTTGAATGGCGCAATCGACGATGAGAGCCGCGACTGTTACCAAATTTCGCAACTCGAGGATGTCTGGGTTCACTTTAAATCCCCAATAATACTCGCGCACCTCTTTGCGAAGATTTCTTAGTCGGTGGGCTGCTCGCTTGAGTCGGTTGTCAGTCCTCACGATGGAGACGTAGTTCCACATCAATCGTCGCAGCTCATCCCAGTTCTGTGAGATGAGAACTTGTTCATCGATCGAGGTCGCATCACCGTCTTCCCATGCTGGAATAGGTGGGGAGCTTGGTGAAACGAGTTGAAGTGGGTAACTCTTGAGCATTGAATCTAGGGCTCGTCGGGCAACCACATTACCTTCTAAAAGTGAGTTTGATGCTAAGCGATTTGCCCCATGAAGTCCGGTGCATGCTACTTCGCCTACTGCAAAGAGGCCTCGAATCGTAGTTTTTCCATTGGCGTCAGTCACCACTCCGCCACATTGGTAGTGGGCTGCTGGAACCACTGGAATTGGTTGCTTTTCACAATCGAGACCAAATTTTAACAGCGTGTTATAGATGTTGGGGAAGCGCTCGCGCATGAAGCCAGCGGGCTTGTGGGTGACATCCAAGTACACGCAACTTGCTCCAGTCTTCTTAATTTCGTGGTCAATAGCGCGAGCTACGATGTCGCGTGGGGCAAGCGACCCTCTTGGATCGTGTTCTAGCGTGAATTCTTCACCCTCAGCATTGACTAACCGTCCACCTTCTCCGCGTACAGCTTCCGAGACGAGGAATGAGCGCGCTTTGGCGCCTACCGCTGCTGGGTTGTAAAAACAGGTTGGATGAAACTGTACAAATTCCATATTGGAGATGGTAGCTCCTGCGCGCCAAGCCATCGCCAAGCCATCGCCTGTAGAGCTATCCGGATTGGTGGTGTAAAGGTAGACTTTGCCGCATCCTCCAGTAGCGAGCACGATGCGGTCAGATCTGAAAATGTGAACCTCACCAGATGCTTCATCTAGCACATAGGCTCCTATAGCGCGGTCTTCAGTGACGGAACCGAGCTTGCCAGTAGTGATGAGATCGATAGCAAAGTGGTTTTCAAAAAAGGTGATATTCGGATGCGCTTTCACCTTCTTTATCAAAGCTGAGACGATGGCGTAACCCGTGGTGTCTTTTGAGTGTAGCACCCGACGCTTAGTATGGCCGCCTTCATTCCCTAGAGCAAAGAGCTCTGGGGAATGGTTGCTCTTGTCGAAAGTCACACCATGTGAAAGCAGTTCATCGATCGTGGCAGCTCCTTCGCTGACTATGTCTCTAACGACTGATTCCTTGCAGAGCCCGGCACCAGCGTCCAGAGTGTCGGCAACGTGTCGATCAAAGGAATCTCCCTCAGTTCTTAAGTTGGGGTCGAGGACTGCGGAGATGCCTCCTTGGGCCCATGCCGTGTTAGAGTCTAGCGCCTCACCTTTAGTGAGAATTGTAACGGAGCCATGCTCTGCTGCGCGTAATGCAAACGAGAGGCCTGCAATACCTGAACCGATGACTAGGAAGTCAGAAACCATATGCCAAGAGTGTGCGTTGCTTAATTAGCTGGGACAAGCTCGATATTGTCAATAAGTCTAACATTACCAAAGAAGGCGGCGATAGCAATGAGGGATTTCTGGGTGACCCGCACTTGAGGTTGCAGAGAACTAGCGCAAACACATTCTAAATAGTCGATCTCTGCGAGAGGTGCGTGAGTGTTTAAATGGCTCTTCATTAATTCTAAAAGCCGCGCACTATCATCGACACCTGAGGAGAGAGACTCCTGCGCTAGCAGCATTGCTTGGCGAATAGCGGGAGCCTGTGCTCTGGCGTCTTCCGAAAGCCGGACGTTTCGCGAAGAAAGGGCTAGTCCGTCGTTCTCCCTGACTGTGTCAACACCATGAATGATGACTTGGAAATTAAGATCGCGGACCATGCGGTTGATAATGGCCAACTGCTGGTAGTCTTTCTTTCCGAAAACCGCATCGATAGGGGAGAATAGGTTGAAGAGTTTCGCGACAACGGTGCAAACTCCATCGAAGTGCCCTGGCCGCGTGGTTCCACACAGTTTTGATGCTAGAGAGTCCTCAGTAATAGCTGTGGAGTGATTTGCTGAGTAGAGGATTTCCGCGTCTGGAGTAAAAAGTAGGTCAACTCCGTGCTCTTCACAGAGAGCTATATCACGCTGGATAGTTGAGGGGTAATTTTTGAGGTCGTCAGGATTGTCAAACTGAATTGGGTTCACAAAAATGGATACAGCGATGCAGCCATTTGGGCCAGCGATTGCCCTAGCTTTCTCTATTAGAGCGATGTGCCCATCGTGAAGCGCCCCCATAGTGGGCACGAGAACCGGCGCAGTGAGGTGTTTCTTCTTGGCAAAGAGAAGGTCAGTTACAGTAGTGACAATGTCCATAATGTGTTGGTGGCGGGAAAGTGGCTATTGAATCGCTAAGAATAAAGCAAAAAGATTAAGGAATCAACGTTGACGTAGTCATCATAGCCATGCACATTTAGCGCGATTTATAATTATCTCAAAGATTCCAGTACCTATGAAAAATATCCTAAAATCCTTCCTCGTCGTCGCAGCTACTGCGGTGAGTCTCACTTCAGTAAGTGCCGAAGATCTCAAAATTGCTTCCGTAAGCATGGAGAAACTCTTTAATGAGTTCCACATGACAAAGAAAGTGCAAGCACGAGTAAAGGTTGATCAAGAGCGTATCCAGAAGGATAACGCTAGCCGTCTTGAGCACATCCGTGGCCTCCAGACTGAAATTGAAAAACTCAGTAAGCAACGCGGTGATGCAACAATCAGTGATAAAAAGCGTCTCGAGCTTGAGCGTCAAATTAAGCTTAAAGTAAGTGAAGGCAACGCTGCAGACAATGAGCGTCGTCAGTGGCTTCAACGTCAAAGTAAAGCCCTCGGCGAGCAGACAGGCGAAGAGCAACGCGCTATTCTTGAGAAAATTCAGACGAAGATTTCCGATTATGCACGCGAGCAAGATTTCGACCTAGTAGTAGATCAGTCCTCACGCAGTGCAACACGCACACCAGTATTCGCCTTCATGAAGGATAAGTATGATGTGACTGCTATATTGCTTAAGGATCTCAATAAAGACGCGCCGGCTGCGACTGATAAGTAATACTAGACTAAATAATTTTCTAAAGGCGTTTACCGTATTTTACGGTAAACGCCTTTTTTGATTCTTATCTATTGAGGTGTTAGGGTGCGACATGTTGACAATAAATAAATAAGTACTTCACAAGAATAGACAATCTGGATAATGATGTCTGGAATGCAATTTCTGCTAGATCATTGGCGCGACGGAGTGGAGGTGCTCATCTTATGGATTGGCGTCTACCAACTGTATCGTGCATTTAGAGCCACGAGGGGGGCGAGCATTTTGGTGGGTATTGTTATGATCTTAGCTATCGTGACATCGTTAGCTTTCATTTTTCAGCTCAAAGTGATCGCGTGGATTCTCACACGCGCGGTATTATATGGAGCATTTGCGTTAGTTATTATTTTTCAGCCAGAGCTACGAAGCGCCTTAGCAAAATTGGGAAGTAGTAAGTTTTTTACATTTTCAAAGACGCAGCGCTTAGAGTTCACATCTGATCTGGCGGACTCAGCCATTCAGTTGTCGAAGAATCGTATTGGTGCCCTCTATGCGTTGGAGAAAGAAATCAGCCTCAGCGACCATCAGGAAACTGGAGTTCGGTTAGATGCTGAGTTTTCACCAGAATTGGCGCAGAGTATTTTTTATCCAAAGGCCGCATTGCACGATGGAGGTATGATACTTTCCCAAGGACGAGTTGCCTCTGCCGGTTGCGTATTCCCTGTGAGTCAGAGAGAACTTACGGATAGAACACTTGGCCTGCGACACAGGGCGGCCATTGGTCTAACTGAAGAGACCGACGCTGTAGCAATCGTTGTGAGTGAGGAGACTGGTGGAATTTCTATTGCAATCAATGGAAACTTAAAACGCAATTTGAGTGAAAAGGAGTTTAGAGAGATGCTCGAAGAAATCTTTTTACCAGAACAGAAAATAGAAGAAGATGATGCTGAAAAAACATTGGATAGCAAAGATAATGGCCCTGATCCTAGCGATCGTGATATGGTTTCTGATCAGCGGTGAGATCGAGAGCTTAAGTTTCTCAAAGGGCAGTCATCCAGCGTTGAATCGACCTGAATAATTGGTCTATACCAACTAGCTTGACTTGCATGTTTCTGTGCTTTGCTGCAGTAGGGGTGGAGACTTCAATGTAAGATCGAATCTATGAGTAAGGGACTTTTTATAACTGGTACGGATACTGACTGCGGCAAAACATATGTTACCTCTTTAATTATCCGCGCTCTGCGAGCAGAGCGAGTGGATGCAGTTGGGTATAAGCCTATCTGCTGTGGTGATAGAAATGATGCGCTTGAACTAGTCGATGCCTCTGATGATATGGTCACTGTGGAGCGAGTCAATCCACTGTGGCTTAAGACGCCAGCGGCTCCTCACGTAGCTGCAATGTTTGAGAACGCACCAATTGATTCAAAAAAACTACTTAAAGGACGCGCGGATTTAGGTGTCGACCACCAGGTTGTCGTGACTGAAGGGGTTGGAGGCTTACTCGTCCCAATCAATGGAAAGAGTTACGCTGTGGCAGAGTTAGCAAAGGATATAAATGATCCTGTATTGCTCGTTGTGGGCAATAAGCTTGGAGCTCTTAATCACACATTACTTACAGTTGAGGCCATGCGTTCGCGCGGAATCGAACCAGCGGGGCTTATTTTCAATAACCTGGTCGAAGAGCTCGACACCGCTATGGTCACCAACAAGGGAATTGTTGAAGATATGTGTGGGGTGGAGGTGATTACTGACGTTATCCGCGGGCAG
Source organism: uncultured Thermodesulfobacteriota bacterium (assembly GCA_964195395.1). Classification (GTDB taxonomy): domain Bacteria; phylum Verrucomicrobiota; class Verrucomicrobiia; order Verrucomicrobiales; family Akkermansiaceae; genus Rubritalea. Next base: position 295 of record CAXMPP010000076.1, on the reverse strand, counting down.
CGGGAGATCGAAGCTTGGCCATTTCTTGAACTTTTAGGTTTGTAAGCGCTCTGACTAATACTAGATTCTAAAAATATGATCGATATGCTAGTGAATCTCTATGAGTTGCCAGACTCTGGCGCCCTCTATGAGAGCGTTAAAGATAAGGGCATCACCCTACGCAGAGCCAATGCGTATGAAAGACACATTGTGGCAGGCTGGGTTGGGGAGCACTTTTCGCCAAAGTGGGTAAGTGAAGTGAAGGTGGCTTTTAGTCGTCAGCCTGTCACCTGCTTTATCGCTACGAGAGATAAAG
>CAXMPP010000075.1:370-9781 GCA_964195395.1 uncultured Thermodesulfobacteriota bacterium | reverse complement strand
CTGAATACATACGCTTTCAAGCCCTGCCCCACGTGGAGAGCTTGGAAAATCTGATTATGATAGAGTAGACCCCAGTCCTCTTTTTCTACCACCACCCGGTAGCCTAGATCAGTACGATCCACGATCATCACGTTGACTTCTTCGTTCTCTAGATACTTCCGATCCGTTTTCCCGAGGTATCGGCCAAGTCTTGCAGTGGCTGCAATCCGGCGCGTTTCCTCGTCGACATACACTCTGACCACGACATGCATGCCCTGGCTCACCTTACGTTTTTGCTCACCAAATGGCAGCATCAAATCTTTCATCAAGCCCCAGTCAAGGAAGGCTCCGTGCGGAGTCACCTGCATCACTTCTAACACTGCATAATCTCCGACCATTGCCATAGGCGTTTTAGTCGTAGCGATCAGGCGGTCCTCTGAATCACGGTAAATGAACACCTCTAGCATGTCCCCGATACGCGTCCCCTCGGCCACTTCTCTAATGGGGACCAATATTTCGCCATCAATCCCTGCTTCAAGGTAGATGCCATGGTCCTCTTCACGCACTACCTCTAGCGTGTTCATTTTACCGAGTTCGATCATGACCGATCAGTAAACGACTTTGAGCTAAAATGATACTTTTAAAATACCCGCTAGCCGACCAGTACGGCTAAGGTTCGTAATCTGGCCTTAGAGCCTTAGCATCCATTCGCATCGGCTGAGGCAAAACAGGCTGAGTCGTTGCTTGCTGGTAAGTAGGCAATTGCTTGATCGCCTCCATCACCGATCTCGGACGTTTGAATGGGTCTGGCTGAATGAGCCTGTATAGCCACTGCCGAAAAGCTTCAGGAAAATCAGAGCGGTACGAGTTCAGGTAAGGAATTTCACCCGCTTTATGTTTGGCGTGGGCTAACTCGAGAGACAAACCTGCTAGTGGGTGTCCCCCAGCAGCCATCCAATAGATCAACTGACCTAACATATATAGTGTACTGCGAATACCTTCAGGGTTTCCTTCAAATATTTCAGGAGCCATCAATGCAGGGTCGAGGGTCTTAGAGAGCCCCAATTTTCCTTCATTTGAGACCAAGGGAATCAATTTACTATGCCCCAAATCCATCAACGTATAGTGGTAACCACCCGACGGTTTAGGTGATGCAATCACAGATGAAGGGCAGAGGGCGTGATGAAAGTAGCCATATTCCTCAGCTGCCTGTAGTGCATCTAAACTCTGGCTAGTGAATGAATAAAGCTCCTTAAGCTCCATTTGTCCTGACGGCTTGAGCAGTTGACTCAAGCGTAGCCCTTCCACATGTGCGGTTACTAAATAGGGCCCATCATCATCAATGCCGGCATCTAGTACACTCAGGATGTTTGCGTGGCTGATCCTAGAGAGATCACTCACTACATCAAAAAACTGCTTACGCCATTCCTCGTCATGGAAATTTTCTTCAACGGTATCGAAACGACGAAATGCCACCTGACGGTTGAGCTCAGTATCAAATGCTTCATACACTGATCCAGCCCTCCCTGTGCCTAGTTCTTGTTCAATACGGTATCGTTCCCCCATGCTAGACTCAATTTAGACAGGTTACCTATAGAGACACAAGAATTTATCGTAACCTTGTGAATAAGTTCTGAGCAATGCTATCAAACTAGCACTGATCTGCACTTGACGGTCTCAACTCTTCACAGTTAAGCTGCGGGCCTTCTCACTGACGCGGGCGTTGGTGATCTATTTAATTTAGCTAAAACACTATCGTGGACCACAACGACATCCGCAAAATCGTAGAGCTCATGGATGAGCACGATCTTTCCTACTTCCATCTTGAGAAGGACGACTTCAATCTCAAACTGAAGAAAGGTCTCGATGCAGAATCTATTCAAGCAGCCTTTGCCTCCATGCCAGCACCTCAGTATGCGGCAGCACCTGCTGTCGCTGCACCAGCGGCTCCTGTAACAGCCGGAGCACCTGCAGAAGCAGCGGCCCCAGCAGGTAAAACAATCGACTCACCAATGGTGGGAACATTCTACCGCAAGCCAGCACCAGATTCTCCTAATTTCGTAGAGGTCGGCGACACTATCAGTGAAGGCCAGACCATCTGCATCATCGAAGCAATGAAAGTGATGAACGAAATCAAAGCCGAAACATCCGGCACAGTCACTGCGATCAACGTGGAAGAAGCAACACCAGTCCAGTACGGTGACGCTCTCTTCTCGATCAAGTAGTCTCGACTACCGCCGATCCACCTCTTTTATCTGAATCCAGAGCTGCATAAGCAGCTGTTTGTATCATGTTCAAAAAAGTCTTAGTCGCGAACCGTGGCGAAATCGCCCTCCGAGTTATCCGAGCCTGCCGTGAGCTCGGTGTCCCATCTGTCGCTGTGTATTCAGAAGCGGACGTGGACTCCATGCACGTGCAACTCGCAGACGAAGCCGTCTGTATTGGCTCAGCTCAATCCAAGGATTCTTATCTCATGGCCGACCGCATCATCGCGGCGGCCGAGATAACTGAAGCTGATGCAATCCACCCAGGCTACGGGTTCCTCTCTGAAAATGCCCGCTTCGTAGAAATCTGCGAAAGCTGCGACATCAAATTCATCGGACCACGTGCTGACACGATCCGTCAGATGGGAGACAAAAACACAGCTCGTGCTACGGCACTAGAGAATGGTGTTCCTGTGACTCCAGGCTCAGACGGCATCCTCGAGTCAGCTGAACACGGCCTTGAGCTAGCCAAAGAGATTGGCTTCCCAGTCATGATCAAAGCCACTGCTGGTGGCGGAGGACGCGGCATGCGCCCATCCTTCAGCGAAGACGATTTCATCGACCTTTACAATCAAGCGAGCCAAGAAGCGATTGCCTGCTTTGGCAATGGCGAATGCTACCTTGAGAAGCTTGTGATCAATCCTCACCACGTGGAATTCCAAGTCTTTGGTGACACCCACGGAAATGCACTCCAACTCGGCGAACGCGATTGCTCCATGCAGCGCCGTAACCAGAAGATCATTGAAGAATGTCCATCCCCACTTCTCACACCTGAGCTCCGTGAGCGCATGGCTGAGGCATCGGTTTCACTCGTGAAAAACATCGGCTACGAAAACGCAGGCACCATAGAGTATCTGGTGAATGCCGAAGCAACCGACTTCTACTTCATGGAAATGAACACACGTATCCAGGTCGAGCACCCGGTTACAGAAGAAGTCATGGGCTGTGAACTCATCAAGGAACAGATCCGCGTCGCAGCGGGTGAAGCACTTTCCCACCACGTTCTCGAGGCAACTCCTCGCGGCTGGTCTATCGAGTGCCGCATCAATGCTGAGGACCCATACAACAACTTCGCTCCAAGCCCTGGCAAGATCGACCTCTGGTACGCTCCTGGCGGCAAAGGCGTTCGCGTAGACACCCACGTCTACTCTGGCTACTCCGTCCCACCTTACTACGACTCGATGATCGCCAAACTCATCTGTACTGGCGCCACACGTGAGGTCGCCATCGCACGCATGAACCGAGCTCTCAGAGAGTTCATGATCGGCGGCATCAAAACCACTATTCCATTCCAGATAGAAATCATCAATCACCCAGACTTCAAGGCTGGTAAGTACGATATCGCTTGGGTTGGTAGATTCCTCGAAGAGAAAATGGCGGAACAATCGTAAGCATTCCAAACTAACATTTCATTTCAAAAAGCGAGATCTTCACGGGTCTCGCTTTTTTCGCGCCTGTAAGGAAAACAACCGACGAAGAGGGCTTTCGCAGCTCCTCATAAAATAATAAGGCGAGGAACCGAAGTTCCTCGCCATATTGTGTGTGTGTCGTTTTGCTTTTATTGCCTCAAGGTGGCGAAGACAATTTGTGCTATATCACTTAACTTGTCTAGAGGTTTTTAGCTTAACCATAGAACAATCACCAATCAATCGGTTGTTCTAAACCGTTAGGAATCCTCTGTTTCTTTCGGTGGTTCTAGCTTCTTAGCATCTCGCTCCGCTTTTTTCTTCGCTCTAGCCTCTCTAAAAAAACTTTGCAAAATAGCCAAACACTCGTCCTTTAAAACCTCAGAAGTAACCTCACATTTGTGATTTAATGGCGGATTCGAGTCTAATAAATTAATCCAGCCACCAGCCGCCCCCCCTTTTGGATCGGGAATCCCAAACACCACTCTATCAGGTCTACAGTGGACCAAAGCGCCTGCACACATCGGACATGGCTCTTTAGTGACAAACACCGTGCAACCCTCTAACCTCCAGTCTCCCACCGAGCTCATCGCAGATGTGAGTGCCAGCATTTCAGCGTGAGCTGTAGCATCCTTCAGAGTTTCTACCTGATTCCACGACCGTGCGATCACCCTATCATCCTTCACGATCACGGCACCAATCGGCACCTCTCCCGCATTGGCGGCCTTCACCGCCTCACGCAGTGCCAGCTCCATATAAAATTCATCGCTCTTGCCTTCGATCAAGAAATCTTCGCTCATGCAGCTAGATGTAATCAGCCTATGCCTAACTGCCAACTTGAAACCTCTAAAGTTTTTACTTAGCATCCACCACATGAAGAAATGGCACCACACAGATCGCATCCTCGCCCCCTCACTCCTCGCTGCAGATTGGGGCAGGGTCACTGAAGAAGTCACTAGGGCAATCGACTCTGGAGCTGACTGGCTCCATCTCGATGTGATGGACGGCCACTTTGTCGACAACATTTCATTTGGACCGCAGATGATCCAAGCCATTCACGAAAGCTCCGATATTTTTCTCGACGTCCACCTCATGATTTCTCGCCCAGACCACTACCTCCCACGCTTCCTCGGCTGTGGTGCTGACATGATCACTGTCCACGTCGAAGCCGACCATAATGTCGCTCACACGCTCGCTGAGATCCGCAAAGCCGGTGTGCTCGCCGGCCTAGCTCTCAACCCCGCCACTCCTTTTGAAGAAGTCGTCCCCCACCTCGCCCACATCGACCTCCTACTACCGATGACTGTAGTTCCAGGTTTCGGCGGACAAGCATTTATGGAAGACATGATGCGTAAAGTAGAAGCAGCAGCAGCCTATCGCGAAGCACATGGACTTGAGTTCCACATCGAAGTCGACGGCGGAGTCAACCCCACCACCGCAGCCATCGCAGCCAAAGCTGGAGCCAATGTCCTAGTCGCTGGCTCATCCGCCTTCGGAGCTCCAGACATGAAGGCCGCAATCACAAGCATGCGCGAGGCGTAAAGCTCTACGAAAGAGCGAGGAACTCACGCCTGGCACAGGCTCATTAGAATCACGCAATCTCATTCACCTTTATCGATTTATTAGTCCTCTGGTCTATCGTACTTGATTTCTAATCGAGAGAATAGAACTTAGCCCAATGACAAACCTGCCTCCCTTTCTCCAACAACTCATCGACGATGCTCATCTTGCAGCCAACCCGCTGCAAAGGATTGATCATATAGTTTCAAAAATAGTGGCGATGATGGATGTGCCCGTTGCCAGCTTTTACCTGGCTAATGGCAGTGGCGGCCTCAAGCTGGTAGCATCCAAAGGCCTCTGTACGGACACTCCTAGGGAAATTCTTATGCAGATCGGAGATGGCCTTATAGGCACCATCGCACAAACCCAACACCCACTCAATCTTGCCTGCGGTAAAGAGCACCCAAATTTCCACCATTTCCCTGAAACTGGCGAAGATCAATATTGCGCATTTATGGGGGTTCCCATTATTCATGCTGGCCAGTTGGTGGGTGTGCTTTCTGTCGAACGTATCGACTGCATAAAATTTAGTGCTTTTGAAGAATCCCTACTCGTTACAATTGCCGCGCATCTCGGAGCCCTCAGCCCGACCTACTTCCAGCTCTTCAATAAACGACCGCTGACGGGCGTAGATGAAAATCGTACCGCAAGACAATGGCTCCAAGGTGCTAAAGGTGCCCCTGGCATTGGAATAGGTCGCATCATTTCGCTATCTGATGCCGACGAGCTAATGAGGCACATCGACACCGAGGCGACCGATATATCTGCCGAGATTTCTCAATTACACGAGGCTATACATGCGGTAAGCGAGGATATCATTGCTGGCAAAAAAAAGCTCGAAAAGAATATTTCAAAAGACATCGCTGATATATTTGAAATCTACCTAATGCTTCTACAGGGAAAGCAATTTTCAAAAGCAGTGGAAAAAGAGATCCGGCGGGGTATGTCGGCAGCCACCTCACTACGACTAGCGGTCTCAAGCTTCATGGCTCAGTTTGAATCGATGGATGATCCCTACTTCCGAGCTCGAGCCGAGGATATACATCACCTAGGAAATCAGGTATTCTCGCAGCTTCGAAAAAAGGATAGGAAAACGATCGAAGAAGGAGAGAAGGTCGTGCTCGCAGGTAACTTGATTAGCATTTCGGATATTTCATCTTATCCTAGAGAGCAACTCGCTGGCATTATTTCAGCCGAAGGCTCAGAATTGGCACACACGGCAGTCCTCGCCAAAGCGCTCGGCATACCAGCCGTCATGGGGCTCGAGAACTTCAATAACCCTCAGGCCGATTCGTTAGTCATCATCGATGGCCACCTAGGCCGTATACAGCTAGAACCGACCACAGCACAGCTAGAAGAATACCAAGCCCTCATCGCTCAAGAAGAGCTAAATTTTGAAGAACTCGCAAAGATCAAAGAGCTTCCAGCTGAAACTCTCGACGGCCACTCAATCAAACTTTTAGCCAACACTGGACTACTGTCCGACATCTCACCAGGCCTGAAACATGGAGCTGAAGGGATCGGTCTCTATCGATCTGAGATTCCATTCCTAATTCATGACTCATTCCCATCAGAGACTGAACAGATCGACTTCTACCAGCCGGTCCTTAAAGCCTATCAAGGAATGCCAGTTTATATTCGCACACTTGACGTTGGTGGCGACAAGCCACTCCCATACTACAAAATCACAGAAGAAAATTCAGCTTTGGGCTGGAGAGGTATCCGCTTTAGCTTAGATAACTCAGCACTATTCATGACGCAGGTCCGCGCCATGCTACGCTCATCCGAAGAGACCAACAATCTTCACATCATCCTCCCTATGGTGAGCAATGTGGAAGAGGTCGAGAGCTTCCACGAGCTTCTCGATAGCGCACTCAAACAACTCGATGAAGAAGGCTATACTATCATCCGTCCTAAAGTCGGAGTGATGGCTGAAGTCCCAGCAATCACGGCAATTCTTCCCTTTCTTAAAGAAAAAATTGATTTCGTCTCTATTGGCTCCAACGACCTCAGCCAATACACCTTAGCAGTCGACCGGAATAATGCGCGAGTAAGCCACCACTTTGACCACCTCCATCCAGCAGTCATTCATGCCGTAGAACAGATTGTAAGTGAGTCCAAACGACTTCACTTACCGGTGAGCGTCTGCGGCGAAATGGCTTCGGACATTTATGCCGTCCTTATACTTATTGGCATGGGAGTCACTCAGCTCAGCATGACAGCATTCAGTGTCCCGAAGCTCAAGCACCTCATCCGCTCGATCTCTCTCTCAGAAACCGAAGAACTCTTTCAACTTGTGAAACAATCAGCCCACACAAGTGAAACGAGGAAGCTCATTCACACCTTTCTAAAAGATAGGGGACTAGAGGACTAAGCCTCCCCCCCGCCATCAACAAAGTCATCTCTAGGAAAGCTCTCAATTTCTCCGGTGTTTTCACCTTCTTTGTCCATTCGGAAACCACTTCTCGCTTTAGGGTTGAAATGTAGTCTTTTCACCCTACCTTGACCGCGTTCGGGGCGCGCATCCAATGCCGCCCAGAAAATTTTCACCCTAAACAAAAATTATGTCATACGACCTCATTGTTATTGGCGGCGGCCCTGCCGGTTATGTTGGCGCTATCCGCGCAGCTCAACTCGGTAAAAAGGTAGCTTGTGTAGAAGTAGACCGCGCAGGCGGCACATGTCTCAACTGGGGTTGTATCCCTACAAAAGCACTCCTCAAGAATGCTGAACTTTACCAGACACTCACCAAGAAGGCTGGCGAATTTGGCATTTCCTTCGACAACCTCGCGTTCGATTGGACCAAAGTTGTTGGGCGCTCACGCAAAGTTTCCACACGTCTTGCTGGCGGCATCGAGTTCCTCTTCAAGAAGAACAAAGTCGACTACGTCAAAGGCTACGGCGCTGTGACTGGTGAAAACACTGTAGAAGTCACAGCAAAGGACGGCACTAAGCAAACTATCACTGGTGCTAACATCCTCATCACTACTGGTTGCAAGAGCCGCGAGCTCCCACCACTTCCATTCAACGGCACGTCCGTCATTTCTTCTAAGGAAGCAATGAACCTTGCCGAGCAGCCCAAGTCCCTCGCCATCATCGGCGCTGGCGCTATCGGTGTTGAATTTGCCTACATCTACAATGCATTCGGCACAAAGGTGACACTCATCGAGATGCTCCCTAACATCCTTCCTGTCGAAGACGATGAAGTCGGTGCTGAAATCGGCAAATCCTTCAAGAAGCAAGGCATCAACGTGCTCACTAACACTAAGGTGACTGGCACTAAGGACAACGGCGACTCCGTGACACTCACAGTTGAAAATGCTAAAGGCTCACAAGACATCACTGCTGAAGTCTGCCTCGTAGCTATCGGTGTGGCTCCAGTTCTTCCTGGTGGCCTCGAGCCTGAGCTCGACCGCGGATTCATCAAGGTCGGTGACCGTTACGAGACATCCATCCCTAACGTCTACGCATGTGGCGACATCTCTGGCCCACCATGGCTCGCGCACACCGCTTCATTCGAGGCTGTTCAGTGTGTTGAAGGTCTCTTCGTAGAAGGCAAGATCCCACGCAAGGTTGGCAACTTCCCAGGTTGTACATACGCTCACCCACAGGTGGCATCTGTCGGTAAGACGGAGCGCGCACTCAAGGAAGAAGGCGTAGAATACAAAGTGGGTAAATTCCCATTCGCCGCGATCGGCAAAGCACAAGCTGCTGCTGACACAGAAGGCTTCGTTAAGCTCCTCTTCGGAAAAGAGCACGGCGAACTCCTCGGAGCTCACATCATCGGCGACAACGCCACTGAGCTTATCGCTGAAATGGGTCTCGCGCTCGAAATGGAATGCACTGCGGATGAAATCCACAGCACCATCCACGCCCACCCAACACTCGCAGAAGCAATCCACGAGGCCACTCTCGACGCAGACGGCCACGCGATCCACTTCTAAGATTCTTAGTTAAAGAAATTTCCCAAAGGCGACTCGGCAACGAGTCGCCTTTTCTTTTCTCATCCAACACTTTCAATTTTACGCATTCCAATCTAACCACTTAAATGAACTCTATTAAACTACTCAGCTGCTGCCTACTTTCCTTCTTTATCGTAAGTTGCGGAAATCAAATCGAAGTCACAGGTCGTCCCATTCCATCCTCTACCGTAAACACAGTACACCTAGTGTGTGATCACGAACTCGATGGCCTAGAGGTGC
>CAXMPP010000075.1:0-360 GCA_964195395.1 uncultured Thermodesulfobacteriota bacterium | reverse complement strand
CGCGGTAAAGAACGAACTCAAAAAGTCAGGTTACAAAGTGGTCGACCTAAAGAACAACCAGCACTCGAAAGTCAACGGCCCAGTGCTCCACTACAACGACGTGTGGGGCTGGGATATGGTCACTCTCATTAGAAGTCTTGATGTGAAAATCGTAGATGGCAGAAGTGGCTACATTATCTCACAAGCACACTACAAACAACTAGGCACATGGCCTTACCCAGAAGTCAATGTGGTCGTAAAGTCACTATTTGACGAAATGAGAACCAAAGGAACTCTACGTTAGTTTCACATTTTCACTCCTGAAGAAAGCTCTTCAAGCCGATCTTCTCCTGAATCAGACGAGCCTGCACAAGGACGTCT
>CAXMPP010000074.1:0-9930 GCA_964195395.1 uncultured Thermodesulfobacteriota bacterium | reverse complement strand
GACACCGTGCTAGAAATGCCCGAGCGCAAACCGAGTCCAGGAAACCGCTGGGCGCTAGGATCAGGGATAGCCGCCTGCATAGCTATCGGGTTTTCCGTGCATTATGTCACGCAATCGAATCAACCTGATACGATAGCGTATCATGAAGTGAAGCCCAGCGCACTGCAGGAGGACGCTATAGCTCCCTCTTCGATAAAGAAAGATGAGACGACTATGCTGTCGTTAGAGTCCGATGAGTCGGTCATTGAAAGGCCTGAGATGACGGCTGAAGTGGAACGTGAACCCTCCTCACCAGCCTCCAGCATGGCAAAGGTCATAGCAGAGAATTCTTCTACAGCGAGGAGTGTGCCAGTGCCTACTTTTGAGGTCGCAGAGCCGGCCTTGGATTTTGGAAGCGGAGATGATTTCGGTGAAGGCTGGGTTGATGGTGACGGTTCGGGAGGTGGAGGATTTGGACATTTGGCCGGCAGACCTTCAGTGCATTCTAAAAAATCAAAAATTGCTCCACAAATAGCCATTTGCCCACCACCTCATATCCGTCCACCAGTCGACCAGCCGGTTTTGAGTGGTGAAAAATATGGCGGTCTCATAGATAATAAATGGAAGGCGCCTGTAGATGAGCGTTCATCACTTTCCACTTTTGCCGTGGATGTGGACACTGCAAGCTATGCGAACATTCGCAGAATGATCCGTGAGGGCCAAGCAATTCCTAAAGACTCGGTCCGTATCGAGGAGATGGTCAACTACTTCGACTACCAATACACGCAGCCTACTGGCGAGCATCCATTCGCGGTGTATGTTGATTCCTGTGTCTCTCCCTGGGATACGAACAACCGCATTGTGCGCATTGGTATTCAAGGAAAAGAGATCGTCCGTGAGGAACGCCCAGCGACCAATCTGGTATTCTTGCTCGATGTCTCGGGCTCGATGAATAGCGCTAATAAATTGCCGCTACTCAAACAGTCGATGCAGTATTTGTTAGAGGAGCTGAATGAGGAAGATACCGTGAGCATAGTTGTCTATGCCGGAGCTTCAGGTTTAGCGCTTCCCGCAACGAAGGTTGATGATATCGGACGTCAGAAGATTCTAGAGAAGATGAACAGCCTCAACGCTGGTGGTTCGACCGCTGGTGGGCAGGGGATCCAGCTTGCTTACAAGCAGGCACAGGAAAACTTCAAAAAAGAGGGAGTCAACCGTATCATTCTAGCCACTGATGGTGATTTCAATGTCGGGGTCTCAGATAATGCTTCTTTGACCAAGATGGTGAAAGAGAAGGCGAAATCTGGAACTTACATCTCAGTGTTAGGTTTCGGTAGCGGCAATATAAATGACGCTATGCTCGAATCGATCACCAACAATGGTAATGGAAATTACAGCTATATCGACACGATCAAAGAAGGTCGCAAGGTGTTGTTGGAAGACATGATGGGGACCATGGTGACCATCGCCAAGGATGTCAAAGTGCAGGTGCAAATGAACCCTAACAAGGTGAAGGCATATCGCCTGATTGGCTACGCAAACCGCATGCTCCCACCCGAGGCATTCCTCGATAAAAAGGTGGATGCTGGTGAGATCGGATCGGGCCACACCGTGACAGCCCTCTACGAAATCATCCCAGCCGACGGCAAACCCTTCGGAGCCCAGATCGATGGCTCTCGCTACTTCAAGAAACCTGAGGCAAAGCCAAATCCAGCTCTAAAAGACAGCAAAGAAATGATGTTCGTAAAGCTCGCCTACAAGCAGCCAGATCAGAAACTAGAAGATGAGAGCACCTACTTCACCGTTCCATTTGTGGATGGTAAATCGGAGATCACAACAGATATGCAATTCGCAACCTCAGTAGGTCTCTTCGGTATGATCCTCCGCGATAACGAAAATAAAGGCAGCGGAGATTTAGCCAAGGTGCTCACTCTCGCCAAAGCAGGCAAAGGTGCCGACGGAAAAGGCCAGCGCGCCGAGTTCATTCAGCTCGTCGAGAAGTGTCTCGAGAAAGAATAAGCTCATTCTAACACGTGAGTGTACGTGAGCAGTCAGCCAGTCCCCGAGCAATCGGTGGCTGGCTTTTTATTGTGGCCGTAGAAGAGGCTTCCAGCCTCTTCTACGATCAGCGCATGACCTACTGCCCCTCCAGCACCACGTTGTCGTACTTTCCTGAGAGGTGGTTGGCGGCGATGTCTTCTAGCTCGGTGACTGAGACAACTGCACAGAGCTTTTGGCGCAGGGCCTTGGCACCGCTGAAGCCTTTGCAGTAAGCCATCAGGCGTGAGCGCATAGCCATCACTGTGTGACGTTCTTCGCCGCCGTAGCGGTCAGATTTCGTCGCCAGCGTGCAATGGCGGATGATGAGCTCCCAGCGCTCTTCAATGGTGATAGCAGGAAGGTGTTCGCCAGTTTCTAAAAAGTATTTTGCCTCGCGGAAGATCCACGGGTTTTGCATCGCTGCACGGCCAATCATCAGGCCTGAGACGGCGGTCGTTTTCTTACGCATTTCAATATCTTCGCCACAAGTAATGTCGCCATTGCCGATGATCGGGACGTCGACTGAGCGGGCGCATTCATCGATGATATTCCAGTTCGCCTCGCCGCGGTATCCCTGTGACCGGGTGCGTCCGTGGATCGCTATTTGCTGCATGCCACAGTCTTCTAGAGTCTTGCAGACTTCGACAGCATTGATGCTTTTCTCATCCCAGCCGACACGAATTTTGGCAGTGACAGGAACTTGGTCGCCCACAGCCTTGGCCACACCTTCAGCTACCGATGCGAGTAGTGGGCAGTCTTTTAAAAGAGAGGATCCTCCATTTTTGGAAACTACTTTACTCACCGGGCAACCGAAGTTGATGTCGATGAAGTCTGGTTGCTTCCAATCGATTATTTTCTTAGCAGCTTCACCCATCCGCTCGCCATCTGCTCCGAAGAGCTGGACGCCGACTGGGCGTTGGCCTTCGTGGAATTCTGTGTATTTCCGAGTGCGATCGTCGCGTCGGACAATACCTTCGGCCGAGACAAATTCCGTCACCATCACATCGGCGCCGAGTTCTTTGCAGATCGTGCGAAATGTCACGTCAGTGACCCCAGCCATCGGGGCTAGAAAGAGTGGGAACTTGTCGTTGTCGAACCAGGGAAGCACGGTGTTACTTAGTTAGTGTCAGTGAGTAGAGTTTTTGAACTCAGGTGAATTAGGCAGAGTAAAGGATGCGGCCGCAGTTCTCACACTGAGCGACTGCTTTTTCTGCCTGTACATTGACCATCGTGGTTTGAGTCACTTTCATGTGGCAACCTTTACATTGCGAGCCTTTCAGCGGTGCCACTGGATCGTTCCCTTTGCTCACGAGAAGTCGGTCGTAAAGCGCGACTAAGCTATCGTCAACCTGTTGCACTAACTCGGCACGCTCAGCAAGAAACTCGTCGAGACGTGCTGTGCTTTCGGAGCCCTTAGCTTCGAGATCTACAATGTCTTTGTCGACGAGCACCTGAGTTTCAGCGAGGTTTGCGATGGCTTTTACGTGCGTAGCTCGGAGTTCGTCAGCCTTTTCCATGAGCTCTAGCTCAGTAGTTTCTAGAGTATCCACCATTTCCTCATAACGGATCACATCATTTCCTAGGGCGGTGTATTCCTCATTTTTCTTGGTCTCAAATTGTTGAACCCTAAGCTTTCCGATCGTGTCGCGACGGGTCGCGATGTCGAGTTCGACATTTTTTGTGGCCACTTCATTTTCTTGATAAGCCAGCTTAGCGTCAGCCACAGCTTTCTTGTCTGAGCTGAGTTTTTCTTCAGCTTGGGCCTTATCACGTGGGATTTTAGCAAGTTCTTTGCGCAGGGCTTGGATCTTTTGATCGCGATCTTGGACGATGAGTAATGACTCGACTTCAGGTAGCATGCTCAAGAGGTAACTGCGATAGTGCGTGAGGGCAAGCGCTTCTATAGGCATAGTTCAGGAAATTTTGTGTCTCGCCATACTAACAGCCAGCGATTACTATAGAGATTGTTACAATTTGACTGAATCCGATCCATGAGTGAAATCAAAATCCAATGCCCAGAATGTCATGAACACTTCGATGTTCCTGAAGAGTTGATGGGGAACCCTATTGAATGTGGGGCATGTCAGCACCCATTTGAACTATTAAGTGAGCACGTAGATACACGTGTCATTCGTCATTTCCCTGGAGAAAAGTCGAAGGGATTAGAGACTTTTTCTAGGAAGACACCCGAAATAGCCACGGATGCGGAGGTGCATTTTCGCACTGCCGCTTATGATCAAGAAGTAGACCCAGATGCAATCATGCCCCTCGGTCCTAAGCGCTTGTTAGCCATCTTTCTCGGCGTATCGCTGATGAGCTTGGTAATCCTTTTCTTTGTTCTAGGTAATGGGGAACTAGGAGCAATGAATGACATAACGAACGATAAACGTTGGGTTCTAGCTGGGTTCTCTGCATCTTTGGGCAGTTTATTGATTATCTTTGGATTTCGTAAATATCGAATATTTGGGGTGATCCTCGCATTAATTCTAGCAGCAGGCCTGTGCAGCATGCCCATTGTTAATCCAAAAAAGTTATCATCAGTAGGACTAGATCATGATTCAAGTTTAGAGGTGAACGAGCCGGAAGAAATCGATCCTGAAGCGGAATTGTTAGCGTACAAGATTGGTCTCGGCTACTCGACGGTTGAGGCGAAAATTGCTGAAGCCGCTGATCCTGAACGCGTAGTTGCTGTTGCGCTGATGCGTGTTAAGCCAGCCCACCTAGATACGATCAAAGACTACCTAGCTAGAGCTCTCAAGACCGAGGAAATTCCACGAGTTTACCCAAACCGTCAGCTCAATGGTCTACCGTGTATCTTGCTCGTCTATCTGAATAGCCAGCAGCCACTTGAAGAAGCGGCGATGGTGATAGGTAAATTCGGAACCGTGACGGGAATTCGACCAAAACTTCAAATCGTCGAAGTGTTAGTCGACCCCGACACTTTCAAAAATTCTAAGTCTGACGTCTTAGGCGATGAAAGTAATGCCAAATTTTATCAGGAAAATTTAGAAGAACTGAAACACATCGACCAAGAAAGACAACTGGCGGCGATCCAGCGACTCTCCAATACCCAGAAATTTTCCTTACGCTCAGATATAGCCAAGCAATTGAAGGCGCTACTAGCCCTCGATTCGTTTGAGCACCAAGAAGCAGCAGTTGAGGCTCTGATTCACTGGGATCGGAGGAATCAGGATAATGCTTCAGACTTGGTGGTGTCACAGGCTCGAAAAATGGCCGTGAGTAAGAAAGCGGTTCCTCTGAGCTATCTTAATTACCTGATCGAGCAAAAGGTAGAAGGAGTCGGCGACATACTCCTCTATGCATGGATGAAGGAACCTGTAGTGCACGAATCCACGCTGATCCGAGCAGGCAAACTAGCAGAACTAGCTTTGATTGACATGCTCCCTGAGCTTGAGCCTATCGAGCTAGATTCCGCCGCCAGCGTACTCCGAAAGATCGGGACTCCAGATGCCCTTCCTGCATTACTCCTTGCGTATGAATCAGCTAGTGGCGATGTGAAAAAGTCTTTGAAAGCTACCATTGACGAGATCAAATCTCATGAGTAGTCTCCGCATCGCAGCTTGCAAATGGGCTCTAAATTATCTCATTTAGTATAAAGCCACCGTGGCGGAATTGGTAGACGCCGCAGACTTAAAATCTGCTGTCCTTCGGGACGTACCGGTTCGAGTCCGGTCGGTGGTACCATCTGCAAATCAATGAATTACGCGACTTTTACAGGTCGCGTTTTTTGTTGGTGGGATGCTTGCCTGCCAGTTACCTGCCAGTTTTGACTGGGCTGTATTGAGCTTAAATGGGTACTTCTGAACCCGTATTTATAGCTTGCAATGAAAGTTGCTATTTAGATCTGATTTATTTTGGATTACCTAAATTAATTGGCGGGAGTGCGGGTATTGAGGATTTTGAACTTTGTTCGTCTATTGTCTAGGAGCCTAGTCAGACACCAATGATCACAGATTTACAGGAGTGACTCGATGTCAACTTGAGTAAATTTAGCTCAATTGTTAGCTATCAAATAAAATGTTAGAATTGTACTTGCTAGATTTAAGTTTGGTATCTAGATTCCGCGCCGTGGTATTGAAACAGAGTTCGGATCATTATAGATTAGGAGTTAGAAGTGCTCTAACATTCGCATGTGCGATGTTGGTAGTCTCTGTTTCCCTCACGGCGGGTGCTGAGCAAGCTGCTCAAAACGAAGCACTAACAGCCAAGGCGGCATTTGTGTCCACGGAGATTAAAATCGACATCAAGCCGGGCCAGCCATCCTTTCTTGCTGAGTGGAATTATACCAATGCATCGGCATTGGCATTTGGCTTCCCAATGCTGATTCAGAGCATCGGAAGCTCATGCGGTTGCCTGACAGCTAAAGCAGCCTCCGATAAGCCTGTCAAAACTGGTGAAACCGGTGCTATTCGCGCTACCTTCTCTCCCGGCAACCATCGCGGACTCTTGCGTAAATCACTGCATGTGCGTTTCTATGGTCACACCGATGCTGTCGAGCTGATCGTCGAGGCTCACATCCCGTCACCAGTTGAATTATCCACCCAAGAGCTCTCGTGGACTCCCGATAAAGTGTCAGATACTAAGGTGATCGACATCACCACCGGAACCGGACAGGAGTTCGCTATCACTGACCTGCTTGGTGTCTCAGAAAAGCTTTACACCATCCGCAAGGAAGTGGTCGCAGTAGGCAGTCATTATCGTTTGCACATCACGCCACTCGAAAATCTGTCCCCTGGTATCCAGACGCTTCAAATCCGCACTAACAGCCGCGATCCACGTGATAAGGTATTGGTTGCTTTTCTGCGCCAATCAAAACCTACGGCCTCAGATAGCTCTCAATCGAAACCCATCGTATTCAAGCAACCATGAGTCGCCCAAAAACCAACTTTACAAACAGTATCATGCTCGTCGTTATCGGCGTGCTGGTGGTTGCTGTGGTGATGTTTTTGAAAAACGATCAAAAGGCTGAGGTTGTCACGATCAAGCCTGCTACTGCCGTCAATCCATATCCAGGACTCGACTTGGATGACCCGGCTGCCTCTTACCAAGTTCTCCGCTACGTGGTGGATCAAGGAGGGGACGCTCGCACCCGCGAACTAGCCATCAACTGGCTTGACCTACAATCTCGCCGACAACTGCCACTCGACCAGGAAAAAGAACAGTGGCTGATAGACACTCTTGCAGCCAATGGCCATGGCGAATGGGACTCGGAATACCGCTTCTGGATCTTCAATTCCGCGTTCAACGTCCTGCAACTCGGTCAGAAACCAGAAGCCTTCACCCGCCTCCTTCAAAAACTAGCACTCGAAGATTCCCACAAAACCATGCGGCTCTACGCGCTCCAGCACATCGAGTTGCAACGCGCTGACGGGAAACTCACTGGACCTCTTGCCGCAGAAATACGCGACACTCTCTACGTTCTGGCCAACCAGCGCAAAAGCCAGACAGCTGGCACCGCACTGACCTTGCTCGTCGACTGGGAGGGCTCAGAAACCCCAGCCTCACCTGAATTGATTGAACTGGCCTTGAAGCTCGCCGCCGACTCCACCAGTCCGGTTGACATTCGTGTCACCGCCATTCATGCGGTTGATGAGAAGGCCCTCAAAACAGCTCGCATCTTAGCCGCCGACAGCACTCAACCCGTGTTGGTGCGCAAGGCATCCATCGCCTGCATCGGCCGCTACGGCAACCAAGCCGACACCCCGAAGCTGGAAAACCTCAGCGCCGAAAATTTCCGCATCGCCCAAGCTGCGCAACCCGCGCTTCGTGCGCTTCGCACTCGCCTTTCTAACGGCCCTAAAGCCGCGCCCGTTCCATTTTAATTTCAATCCACAAACTCACACCTCTGTAATTTGCTCATGACCACTAGACCTCACCGCATCATCTCGGCACTCGTCGCACTTCTGACGTCGGCTCTTAGCCTACACGCCCAAACTGGCCTAACGGTTGAAACTTGGAACAATCTCACGCAAAGCGACTCAATCATCGTTCTCCAACAGGAAGGCATCTCTGATCGAGCTGCAGATGCGACCACGACCATCACCGATGCTCAGCTCGCAGGCCCAACTGCTGCCAAGTCTGGCACTCGCCTTCGTGGTTCCATCACCCCCGTGGTCACCGACACCTACACCTTCTGGATCAATGGCTCCGATAACGTCGCACTCTGGGTTTCCGATGACGCCAGCCGCTTCAACAAGAAGCTCGTCGCCTACAACCTAGGATCCACCAATGCATCCGAATGGGACAAGCATGCGAACCAAAAATCTATTCCCATCCAACTCACCGGTGGCCAATCCTACTACATCGAAGCTCAAGCCATGGACGAAGATGGTGGAGGACATGTCGAGATCGCATGGCGTGGACAAAAAGGCAGATACTGTCTAGCTGCCAACGGAGCCACCGCCACTCAATCCAGCATCAAGTGGGGAAAAGAGGCATCAGCTGCGATAGATGGCAACACCAGCGGGGTGTGGGGGCAAGATGCCACGACTCTAACGAGTAATCTAGCTAACTCATGGCTGCAAGTCGACTTCGACCAAGACCATGAAATCAACCAAGTGGTTCTTCATAACAAGTCGAGCAACCAAAACAATCTCTCTAACTTCCGTCTCTCCGTGCTCGACGCAAATGACGTCGAACTCATCGGCCAAGACTTCTTCACCACCAGTGGCAACGTCGGTGATAGTCTCACATGGGATCTTCCATCCTCTCTACCAACCGCACGCAAAATCAAAGTCCAGCTGCTAGGTCTCAACCTAGCTGGCAATGGCAATCTAGAACTCGCAGAAGTCGAAGCCTTTGGTGTGGGACTCGTCACCGGTCAAATCGACCACCGTGAAATCATCCCCGCAGCCTATCTTAACACACTCGCTGCAGATGCCGACGACGCTAACGACAACAACCTCAGTGACACCTGGGAGGCACAAACTGGTCTCACCACATCGGTGTTGCCTGGCGCGCTTCTTGAATACGGTGACCCGGACAACGACGGACTCTCCAACTACCAAGAGCAATGGTTAGGAACTAACCCACTTAGCAAAGAAGCACTCATCAACGGCCTGACCCGCTATATCTGGATGGGCATCAACGGTTCGGTGATGACCAACCTCACCCTTAACTCCAAATTCTACAGCTACCCCAACGCCATCGAGCACGTGCCCGGTGTCGATGCCAATATGGACCGCACTCTTCTCGGGGCTCGCTACCGCGGCTCAATCATTGCACCGGTCACAGGCGATTACCGCTTCTGGATCAGCGGCAGTGGGGGAGGAGCCGAGCTGTGGTTCTCTGACGGCAGTGTGCAGGACCCTGTGACCAGCAACCCGCTCACCAACCGCTTCGGCAAACAACGCCTCGCCACCAGCGGCCATGTAACGCCGTTGCACGACTTCGACTACAGCTCCAGCCAGCGCAGTGAGGTCATTAGCTTGGTTCAAGGCCAAGAATACTACATCGAGGTGCTCCATGCTGTGCAAAACGGCAAAAACGACCACGTCTCCGTCGCATGGCAAGTCCCCGGTCAGCAGCGTGAAATCATCCCTGCCACAGCCTACCTCTCAGACAATTCTGAAGACGGTGACGCTGATGACGACAACCTGCCCGATACTTGGGAAACCTCCAATGGCCTCGATCCAACCGACAACGGCTTTACTGACCTCAACGAGAGTGAATACGGTGACCCCGATGGAGACACTCTAACCAACCTTCAGGAATTTCAATACGGCACCGATCCTAAATCGACCGATAGCGACGGTGACGGTATTTCCGACAACGACGACATTCTCATCTACGGCAGTCACCCACTGACCTCCAACAACCTCGCTCCTGTCTCCATCACCCTCCCATCACTAACTCAGTACTCCTCCGCATCCGGAGCCTGGAGTACCGACC
>CAXMPP010000073.1:0-10177 GCA_964195395.1 uncultured Thermodesulfobacteriota bacterium | reverse complement strand
TGGCGATGCAGTAGAGCGAGTTGAAATCGATGTCGAAATGCTCTTTCATTTCTATCTTATAGTCTTCTTCTAGCCCTTTTTGCTCAGGAGGCAGGAAGGCTCCGTTAGGGTTGTAGACAAAATTGATTTCAAGCTCTGGGTCGCGGCCGTAACCGACGGCGTTGAGTTTCTGAAAGGCGCTGATAGAGGCGTCGAATACTCCTTCTCCGCGTTGCTCGTTGACGTTGTCTGGCGAGTAGCAAGGCATGGAGGCGATGATGGTGATCTTGTGCTTTGCATGGAATGCTGGAATCCATTCGTAGCCAGGTTCTTCTATGATGGTCGCATTGAGCCGGGTCATCACGGTGCGAGGTTTCTTAAAGTTTCTGACACTTTCTACTAGGTAGCGGAAGTCTGGGATCATCTCTGGGGTTCCACCAGTGAGGTCGAGAGTGGGAATGTCGGTCTTCTCGAACCACTCAAGAATCCTATCCACCGTCTCGCGGTCCATGATTTCTTTCCGCTTGGGGCCGGCATTGACGTGGCAATGAACGCAAGTGAGGTTGCAGAGTTTGCCGATGTTGAGCTGGAGAATCTCAGGTGCGCTGCGGGTGAGCGGGGTGTGGGCAGCAGCAAGTGCCTGATCGAATGCGTTCATGGATTTCGGTGATAGGATCTATGAGTTATGATGGAAGTTGCTTGGTCGTGTCAAGGTTGCTGGCCGCGTATTACAGAGAGCTCTCATTTTTATAGTAGCCAATTGCTGAAACTTGTCTGACTCTATGAGGGTTCCAATTGAGAAATATTCAAAACCAATTACTTTAAATCCATGCTTAGTTCATTCTTTATTCAAACTCTCGCAATGAGCGGGGTGGTCATTACCTTGCTCATCGTAGCCGCTCTTATCGTGTTAGCTCTTTTGTGGGTGATGGGAGCCTACAACGGATTGGTGAAGCTGCGTAATCGTTACAAAAATGCTTTCGCCCAAATTGATGTCCAGCTCAAGCGTCGCTACGATTTGATCCCAAACCTTGTGGAAACAGCAAAGAAGTACATGTCCCATGAGCGCGAAACTCTGGAGGCTGTGATCACTGCCCGGAATTCGGCATCGAGCGCGCGAAAAAACGTGAGCCCTGATGATGCTTCGAATATGAAGGATCTCATGGTTTCAGAAGGAGCATTGGGGGCATCGCTCGGAAATCTTTTTGCTCTGTCTGAGTCGTATCCAGACCTCAAGGCGAACCAGAACATGATGCAGCTGACTGAGGAACTCACTTCTACTGAAAATAAAGTGGGGTTCTCTCGCCAAGCCTACAACGACGCGGTGACGGTCTATAATACGAAGCGTGAAACCTTTCCGACTAACATCATCGCCGGCATGTTCAACTTTAACGACGCTATTCTCTTCGAGGTCTCCGACCCAAGCGAGCGCGAAGCTGTGAAGGTGGAGTTTTAGGCGCCTATTACGGAGTGTTAAGTTGCTAGATTTCAGTGATCAATTAAATGAATTTTTACGAAGCTCAAGATGATGCGCGGCGTCGGACGAAGTGGTTGATTGGCTACTTTGTGTTGGCGGTTGTGGGGGTGGTGTTGGCTATTTATGCGATCCTTGGATTGTATTATATGAGCCAGACTGTTGCGATGGTGGATGCTGCAGGGAACCTTATGCAGCAGCAGGGGGTATTTTGGGACTTAGAGAGGTTTGTGACTGTCACCGTTCTGACGACTGGTGTGATCCTCGCTGGCAATGTTTTTAAATCTTTTCAACTCAGTGGCGGCGGCGCTGTGGTGGCGCGTGACATGGGTGGGCGGCAAGTCGACCCACACACCACGGATATTGATGAGCGCAAGCTGGTAAATGTGATAGAGGAAATGGCGATCGCTTCAGGTGTGCCAGTTCCTGAAATCTGGGTGATGGATCAGGAGACTGGGATCAATGCTTTTGCAGCTGGGACTGAGCCTGGGAATGCAGTGATCGGAGTGACCCGCGGCTGTATCCAGCGCTTGAATCGTTCTGAGCTGCAGGGGGTGATGGCCCATGAGTTTAGTCATATTTTAAATGGGGATATGAAGCTTAACATGCGGCTAATCGGTTGGCTGTTTGGTATAATGATGCTTTCTATCATCGGACGACAACTGATGTTTCACATGCAGTTTATGAGCATGCGCCGTAGTCGCGAGAATAACAATGGTGCGCTGATCGGATTGATCGCAGCGATTGCTTTGTTAGTCGTTGGCTCTATAGGCGTATTTTTCGCGCGGATGATTCAAGCTGCGATTTCACGCCAGCGTGAGTATCTAGCAGATGCTTCAGCGGTTCAATTTACCCGAGACCCGGCTAGTATAGCTGGGGCTTTGAAGAAAATAGGCGGCCAGCAATATGGCTCGGAAGTGAAGGCTGGAAAAGCCTCTGAGGCGAGTCACATGTTTTTTGCTGATGGAGGAATGTTCTCCTACGGGTTTGCAACCCATCCACCGTTAGATGTGAGGATCAAGGCGGTCGAAGCTGACTGGGATGGTGAGTTCAAGGACTCGGAGATTCCAGAGGTGGGCTCTCAGGCGCATCCAACTGACAGCCGCATGAGTGGATTTTCTGGAGGTGCTGTGAGTCACGCTCAGCCAACGGAAGTTCATGTCCAACGCGAGCAATGGGATAAACTCGGTGACATGTCGCAAACGAGTATCGAGGTGGGTTCAGTAATCCTCCAAAGCCTAGAGCAAAGTTGGATGGACGCTTGTCACGATAGAGATGAGGCGCAGTCGATGCTGTTTGGTCTACTTCTCTCTAGTGATGGAAACTTGCGTTCAAGTGAGGTGACGTTTTTGAAAAAGAAGATGGGCGATGCCGCCGCTGAGCGTGCTCAGTCGTGGAGTGATACATTGGTTGCTCAGCATTCGTCGCAGAAAATTGCGCTGATTGATCTGTCCATCCCCACACTGCGGAAACTGTCCCATCCCGAATACGAGCGCTTTATCCATGCGACTCAATGGCTGATCGCAAGCGATGGGCATGTCGATATCTTTGAGTTCATGTTACAAAAATTGTTAGAGAATCATCTATCATCACATTTCGAGGGAGCAAAGTCGCCCCGCGTACGTTACCATAAGCTCAGCCAGCTCAACTCGGGTCTCAATGTCTTGATCTCGACGATGGCGGGAGTGGGTGCCTCTAGCGGTGAGGATCTGGAGAATGCTTATGCCGCAGCTGCAGGAGCATTGTCCGAGAATGGATCGAAGCTCTCAGGCATACTTCCCGCTGACCAATGTGGATTGCATTTGGTCGAGGAAGCTCTGCGGAGGTTAGCTGAATCGACCCCAATTATGAAACGTGATGTACTCCATGCTTGTGGATTGGCAGTGATGTCAGATGGCGTACTTGGCAGCCACGAGGCTGAGTTGCTACGCGCCGTTGCAGACACCATGGGAGCGACCATTCCCCCATTCGTGAAGAGGTGAGTTGCTAACAACGAGAGCTTTATCTATAGTAGAACTATGGAAACACGGAACCCAACAGCCTTTGAACAACAAATCTATGAGGCGACTTCTGGGATACCAAAGGGACGCGTGACGACTTATAAATCACTGGCAAAGCATGTCGGCTGTGGTTCTTCACAGGCGGTGGGACAGGCGCTTAAGCGCAATCCGTTCGCGCCAGAGGTTCCATGTCACAGAGTGATTAATTCACAGTTGAAGATAGCCGGATACATGGGGAAAGTGGAGGGTGAAGAGGTGCAGCGTAAAAGAGAATTACTTGCTGCTGAGGGAGTGGAGTTTGATCCATCTGGATGTTTGTTAGACTCGGGTAGGATGATCGAACTTTAGTGGGGAGAAGCGTGCTTCCAGCCGCTTTGTCACTAGCATGGCTGACTCTGGCATTGCTTCTTCTCGAGTGCCTTTAGATCACTATTTGAAATCATCTGCGTACTTTTTGTTTGCCTAGGTCGGTTTGTATTGTTCTTGAAGAAACAATCCGATCTCTCTGGATCTATGGTTCTGAGCTCTCAGAATTGCGCGTGACATATGAAAGTTCATCGTTAGTGTTCGCGTTCTCAAAAAGAATGAGAAATAAGCGATGAAGAAAAAATATGTGATATCAGCTCTAATTACGGGCGTGGTGGCAATGGCCCCAGCCATGGCTGAGGAAGAAATAGTGGAGAACGAGAGCCAGTGGGAGAATAGTGTCGACTTTGGGCTTAGCCTATCAAAGGGAAACACGGACAATCTATTGCTGCGCTTCGGCTTGCAGACCGAAAAAAAGGATGGGCCAGATGCCTATTTTGGTAGTGCAAGTTACAAGTATGGTGAAGAGGAGTCTGCTGCAACTCAGGATGAGATTCTTGGGAAAGCCACTTGGAAACACGCGTATTCCGGAAAGAACTTTTTTGGGCTACGAGTTGATGCTCGCCGCGACACCTTTGCTGACATCGACTACCGATTCTCTCTCAATGCAACCTACGGTTATTATTGGGTGGATACAGAAACCACGGTTTTCTCGACTGAGTTAGGTCTGGGTATTACTGCCGAGGATAAAGGTTTGGGTAACACCACTTATCTCAATGGATTGTTTGATCAGCACTTCGAGCACAAGTTCAATGAGAACGCTAAGTTCTACCAGAGTCTCGCATTCTCTCCTAGATTGGACGATCTCGAGGACTACCGCATCGAGTTCGAAATGGGTATTGAAACGAAAATTACGGAGACGATCGCTTTCAAAGTGAGCTTTGAAGATCGTTACGAGAGTAGGCCTGCAGCAGGTAAAGAGGAGAATGATCTCAAGCTGATCACGGGACTTTCTTATAAGTTCTAATCGGCGACGTGTAGACTACTTTTATAAAGGCTATATCCGTTGTGGTGTAGCTTTTTTTCTAGCTGACCTTACGGTTCCAGCAGGTGACGACGGTTGTGGCTGCGATGAGGCTGAAAAGCGAGACCGAGGCGAGCACTGATTTACACCAAAATGTGGAGGACAGCTTGTGGCCAAACCAGAATTTCCATTCTGCTAGGAAGAGGGATCTGTCTCGCTCCGCCCATCTGTCGACTCGGTTGATTTCTGCGCGACGTACAAGAAGTTCCGTCCGAGTGTTTTGGAAGAATGATTGGACAGGCTCGGACTCGTTTTCATCACCAATATAGATTTCCATGGCTTCTAGCTCGTCCATGCTACCGTGAAGGGCTACGTTGGTGATTTTGTGAGAGAGTTCGGCCGCTCCATCTTGGTCGAGGGCTTCCGCTGCATAGAGCCTTGTGAGGCCGGATGTTAGAATCTTGATCCGCCGAGCCTCATCGTCAGTAAGGAAATTTTCTTCTTTTGTGTCATCAGCCGGGATAACTTTTTTCTTGAGAACTTCGATGCGTTGTTGGATGCGGCGACGTTCCTTTTCGAAGGGGTTTTCTGTGGCTTGAGCGAGGATGATACCTTCGAAGGAATAGCGCAGTGGCATGAACATCGCGGGCACTGGCTCGGCGCCATTTTCGCGCGCTTCATCGCCTCCGACAAAGAGGCCGCGGTTCATTTCTCCGAAAGGAACCAATGCTCCAGCAAGTAGCAGCTGAGGGACTAACAGAAGTGGGATGGACGAGAGGGCTGCACGTTCACTTTTGACGACGGTGGAGATCAGCATAGCCATTGCCGTTCCTGTGACAGCAGTGGTGCTCATCCAGAGCCAGTGGGTGAACCACATTTCTTTGATCTCGAGAAAGTAGTGACCAATCGCGACGTAGATGGCGCATTGGATACATGCTAGCAAAGTGAGGGTGGTGCACTTGGCTGAGATGTAGAGGCCGGTGCCATAGCGGGTATTGCGCTCACGACGCAGTACGGGCAAGTCACGCAAGATCTCCGTAGCACTATTTGTTAGGCCTAGGAACATGGCTACTGTCACCGAGAGAAAGAGGTAGGTCACGATGTGTAACCCAGTCGCGAATTCGTATTTACCCTCGGCCGAAGCCCGTAATGTTAGAGCAATCAAGAATGCCAGCAAAGGTGCTTCCAGGATCGTGCAGTAGAAGGTGCCGCGGTTGCGGAATTTTGATAAAAGTGATCGTTTGAGGTGGGTGCGGAAGAGTCTCCAGTAATCTTGTGGACGACGTGGGCGGGGCTCTGGGACTGGCATGTTGTCCTCGGCCCGAGGCATGTCACCGAGCTGGGTCTGGACTTGGTTGTTTTGTTCGGTGACTTTCTGAATCAAGCGGTGGCTTTCGAGACGTTCTTGCCAGAATGCCGGTGGGAAACGCCGGGCAAATGAGGAGGACTCGTTTACTCCAGCTGAACCGTGTAGTGGTGTTTCTAACACATCGAATACGAAATCGGCTCCATTGAAACAGCCCACACTTCCGTCTGTTCTATTCAAAGTGGGGATATTAAATTCGAGACTGGCTTCTTCGAAATAGCGACCCATTTCTACTGGGCTACCGAAATAGGCAACCTTGCCTTCCTTGTCGAGAAGCAGAACCTTGTCGAAAAGTGAGAGAACTGAGGCGCCTGGACGGTGGAGTGATGCGATGACTATTTTATCGCGCGCTAGCGCTCTGAGTGATTCAGCAACGTGTTCTGAGTCTTTCGAGGAAAGTCCTGATATGGGCTCATCAAAGAGGAAAATTTCTGCAGCCGAACCGAGATCTAGCCCCAAATTGAGCCTGCCACGTTCACCTCCAGAGATTGTCTTGTCCCCGGCTGAGCCGACGGTGCGATCTGCGAGAGGTTCGAGAGCTAGCTCTGCAAGGATACTATTGACCCTACGTGTGTGTTCCTGGTTAGCGAGGTGGGGCCGGCGGATGGCGCAGGCATGCATCAAATGCTCACGAACAGTTAGGTGAGGGTTGAGAGCCTCTTCTTGCGGCATGAAGGTGATAAAAGGGGCGAGCCTGGAACGGTGGTTATAGAGAGAAATGCCATTGAAGCGCACGTGTCCACGATCGGGCTTGAGCTGTCCCGCAATGGTGGCGAGCAAAGTCGATTTACCACAACCAGAAGGGCCCATGATGCAAAGCATCTCTCCACGCATGATTTTAAAGTCGATGCTATCGAGTGCTGTTATGTGACGGGTGAAGCGGTGGCTGATGCCGTCGAGGTGAAGTTCTTGGATGACAGTGCGTTCTTCATCGATCAATCCTTCAGAGAATCGGCAGCGCACGGCTTGGCTAGCGCTGAGACGAATAACCGAACCATCCATCAGGACTGAGCCACTGCGTACGGCTTGATTGTTCATCAGTAATGCCCGCTCGGACTCGATTATTTCTAGTTCTCCTACTGAAGTGTCGGGATCGTATGAAATTTTGAGCGTGATTTTCCCAGCGAGGTTCGGTGAAATGAGGAGGTCGCCCTTGCCTATGACTGAGGGGTCATTGGAGACAAGGCAGGTTTGCTTCTCGCGGCTCAGGCGGAATCGCCCACCCGCTTCGAGCGCTTGGTTGCGAATGCTTTCAAGATCGACTTCCGATCCCGTTCCTAGGCTCAGAATATCGTGGAAACTCCGGTGAATCGTTTTATCTACGATAAGCTCTTCGTCGCCAGCTTTGATTTGAGTGGGTCGAATCGCTGTGATTTGGGCATTGGTGCCGAAATCGATACGGATGGTTGAGAGCCGCGTTCTGCTGCGCTCAGCCATTAGACCGTTGGTTGATTCGTTGATGAAGAGCGCACGTGGCTGGAGGGTGCGCTTGTAGTTGAGGAAAAAGTTGAGATCGTTGAATGATATCGTCCAATTCGGCAGCATGATACGCTGGTGGGAGCGCATCCGGATGATGCCGCCGGGGACGATACTCGAGCCACTAAGCCAGAGAGATTGGCCACCAGTATTGCGGGCTATGATCACTTCGCCTGACTGATACACGCGGAAAGCATAATTGTCAGTCGACTCGGGCAGTTGGACATCGGCGGAGTCTGAGGAGGAGAAAATGAGCCGAGTGAATGGAAGTTTTTTACTGCCGCTATACCCTTCTTCCAATTCCGTGAGAATGATTTCTCCCAGACCGTGGCCGTCGAGCCGCTGGAAAAAATCGAGAAATGCACGTTTGCCTCGATCTCGCCTAGAGGATGCATCGACGAGTAGGTAAAGCTGTAGCCCCAGTGAGACAATGCCTTCGTATTCGAGTTGTACGGCGAGTTTGTTGGCGAGAGAAACGGTGCTCTGCGGGGTTCGTAATGCCTTTTGTAGCCGTCGAGCTAGCCAATGGTGGTCGGCCTCAGGGAATGCGTGACGCAATAAATCGAGAGCGACTTCAGCTTCGGTCTTGTCCACCCGACCGTCCAGCGATACAAATGCGGCAAAGACCTCGACGAGGGATGCAGCCAAGGGCACACCTTGTGGAGCCTTATGGCTCCAGCCTTTTATCATCGCCGGAGACTTGAAAAATTGCGATTTTCCTTTATGATCACTTGCTTGCGGGGACAGTTTCACTGTTGGAGATTGTGCACGCATATCTAACGAATGGCAAGCCGACAGAAAAAAGGATTTATTTTTCCGAAACCCATACTACCTTCTCGCGCAAGCATTATTGGTCGCAGCACTGACTGACTGCCCACACCCTAATTAATATGTCCGAACAACGACCACCTGAACAAACTCCGGAACCTAAAAGCCCACAAAATGGCCAAACGCCACCGGCTAAGGGACCCAACTGGAGAGTCATGATTCTTTTCTCACTCGCACTGGGTGTTCTGATCGTAGCTTACTTTAGTACCCTCCAAGGTAAGGAAAAGAAGATCGATTTTGTCGAATTTAGAAAAGCGCTCGAAAGCGAGCAAGTCCTTCTAGATCCAGCAACTTTGCCACTCGATAAAGAGATTGAGGATAAGTCAGGTAAAGATAAGTCTGAATACGCGAAGGCGTTGAAGGCTAAATATGACATCTTGCCTGACAGCCAGCTCAAGTTTGTGACCAAAGATTCAACAACTTCTGGTCAGGTTAAAGGATTGATCGATGTCACAAAATATCGTGACCTTTCGAGGACTCCTGACTTGAAAAGCTTCCGAGTAGCGCTCGATACGAGTCTCGATGAGCGTGCAGTGGATCGTCTGCGCCGAGAAAATAACGTGCCACTGGTGGTGGCAACTGAGTTGTCCTCTCCTACTGATTCTGTAAACGTTACTCTCAAAGAGCTACGCAAGTGGATCGCACTTGGGGAAGTGGAATTTAAAGGAACAAAAGCGCTCACTCTCTACAAGACGGCGAACAGCAACGACGCAGTGCTTGAAGGAGTGCGTAAAATCTACCCACTTATTTCTGACGCAAAACCTAAGTTTGAAAAGTTCAGTGTGGAGGTAAACCTCTTCGCAATCAGCGAAGCCGAGCGCGGCATTTTAGAGTCAGCGAGAACCAGCCCAGAGAGCAATACAATGGGTTTCATCCTGATTCAGATTCTGCCGATCCTCTTGATTGGTGGAGTTTTATTCTTCCTCTTCCGCTTCCAAATGAAGAACGCGGGCAAAGGTGCGATGAATTTCGGTAAGTCTAAAGCTAAGTTGCTTTCGATGGACAAAAACCGCGTGACATTCAAAGACGTTGCCGGCATCCACGAAGCCAAGGAAGAACTCTACGAGATTGTAGACTTCCTCAAATCTCCTAAGAAGTTTGAGAAACTCGGAGCAAACATCCCTAAAGGTGTTCTCATGGTGGGTTCTCCAGGTACAGGTAAAACTCTCCTTGCGCGTGCGATTGCAGGTGAGGCGGATGTGCCATTTTTCTCCATCAGTGGTTCTGATTTCGTAGAGATGTTTGTAGGTGTCGGTGCTAGCCGAGTCCGCGACATGTTCGAACAAGGTAAGAAAAACTCTCCATGTATCGTCTTTATTGATGAGATTGATGCCGTTGGCCGTCACCGTGGTCACGGTATGGGTGGTGGTCACGATGAGCGTGAGCAGACACTCAACGCACTTCTTGTCGAAATGGACGGATTTGATGCCCGCTCAGGAGTTATCATCATTGCTGCGACCAACCGCCCAGACGTACTCGACCCAGCGCTTCTCCGCCCTGGTCGTTTCGACCGTCAGGTGCGCGTTTCACTTCCAGATGTGATCGGCCGTGAGCAGATTCTTAGAGTCCACGCCAAGCGCGTGAAAATGGCTGCTAACACAGACCTTAGTCTCGTGGCAAGAGGCACACCTGGATTTTCCGGTGCTGAACTCGCAAACCTTATCAACGAGGCAGCCTTGTTGGCAGCACGTTTGGGTAAAAATGAAATCACTATTGCCGAGATG
>CAXMPP010000072.1:0-10289 GCA_964195395.1 uncultured Thermodesulfobacteriota bacterium | reverse complement strand
GATTGAGATTGAGCGGGCGCCGTGTCGAGCCTAGTATTCCGCTGAATCCTCAGGTCTTTGATGAAAGCCAATGGCTTCATCGGCAAGGAGTGACTGGTGTGCTGGTCACACGTGAATGTGAAGCATTGCGCGAAATTTCCTCACGTTTCATGGTGCAAAGATCAGCTCATTCAGTACGAGAATGGCTGAGCCATAGACTGACACTGGGACTGGACCCAGAAGGTGATGAAGCCAAGATCATCCGAGCCATGACTTTGGGTGAGCGCCCAGAAAAGAGTGCGGAATTACTTGCGAATTTTCGCCATAGCGGGGCGATTCATGTGTTTGCTGTGAGTGGCCTCCATGTGATGATGGTCGGCAGTATGGTGGCCGTTTTTCTCAAAGCTTTTGGCTGTGGTCGGAGGGTATGGGTGCCTTGCGTGATTGGTATGATGTTTTTCTATGCTTTGGTTACCGGAATGCGACCACCTGCCATGCGTGCTGCAGTGATGGGGGCTGTGTTGTTGAGTGCTTGGCTGGTGCAGCGGAGAATTGTATTGGCTAACAGCGTGGCTGCTGGAGCTATCGTGGCATTGGTTTGGGATGGACACATGCTTTTCCAGCCAGGATTCCAGTTATCCTTCGGAGTGTTGGTGGCGATCGCATTGCTGGGGGGAGTCGTGACGAAATGCTTCCATTGGTTTAGCTACGTGGATCCCTTTTTACCGCGCAGTCTGTACTCGCGCTGGCAGGAGTGGAGTTTGCGAATGAGAAGAAAGGTTCAGGGCGCCTTGGTGGTGGCGAGTTGTGCATGGTGCGGTTCTTCTCCTTTGACGTGGATGTATTTCCGTCTGCTGGCTCCCATTTCCATATTTGTAAGCCTGCCATTGGTCTTATTGCTCTACTTAATCCTGATCAGCTCTGGAGCCTCATTAGTACTGGGAACCATATGGTTGCCACTAGGAGTGGGAGTGAACCACTGGAATGGCCAGCTAGCTCACAGCTCTAGGTCTATTGTTAGCCGCGCTGCTGTTATCCCAGGTGGGCATGTGGTTGCCCGACCTTGGCAAAAGGGGGAGCGAGTCGTGATCTATGCTCTTCCCGATGGAGCCGCAGCTGTTTATTTAGGGATTGGTGGAGGGGTGATGTTAGATGTGGGAAGCGCTAGAGAGTTTAGGCGTGAGGTTTTTCCTAGTTTGAGTAAAAATGGAGCCAGATTGGATAGCCTTATCCTAAGCCATGCCGATAGCCAACATTGTGGTGGAGTGGAACAATTCTTGGAGCTGACCCAGCTGAAGCAATGCGTCATCCCAGAGCGTAGTGCTATGAGCATGAGTTTTAAAAGTGCCGTTGGGCTTCTTGAGGCCACTGAAGTGAGCTTGAATGAAACTCAAACCGGAGCTCGCCTACCCTTGGGAGATGAAAGTTGGTTAGAGGTGGTCTACTCTGCAAAACGCTCAGTAGGTCTAGCGGATGATCGCTGTTTGGTTTTGCGGCTCCATTGGAGAGGCTCACGCATTTTATTCACCGCTGATTCTGGCTATAAATTCGAGCAATGGGTGTTAGAAAACAATGCGGACGTGGCCGCTGATGTTCTCGTGCTGGGGAGGCACGAGAGGGATGAGCAAGTTGGGAGAGATTTTTTGCAGAAAGTGGGGGCTAAAATGGTCGTGAGTGGCAACGATCGTGCTGCGTCTGATGGAGTTGGCAACTACACACTACTCCAACAAGGTGCTTTGATTTTAGAGCAATCAAATGGTCAGATGCGTTTATTTTCTCAACTCCAAGGTGAGTTGAGGTCAATAGATTGATAGACTACGATCAACCGACAGATTTTGCATTGGACATTGCGTGATGAAATGCGAGTTTTACCGCCGTAACCCAACCCACTTGTTGTTATTTTCACAAAGAATTTTAGTCTACTCCTAGCCTTGCGCTACCTCAACCCGTTACGGACACATGTGTCCGTGATTACATTAATCTCATTGGCTGGAGTGGCTCTAGGGGTAATGGTTTTGTTGGTCGTGATGTCGGTGATGTCAGGCTTTGAAAATATGGTGAAAGAGCGAGTCTTAGGAGAGGCTCCACATATCACGGTGATGCGAAATCAGCCCTGGGATATGCCCAATGAGGATGGAGAAGTTGTTTCAGCGGAAGAACAATGGCGTACTTTGGAGTCTAAGATTGAAGAACTTCCCAGTGTGGTGAGCGCCTACCCGTTAGTGCGTGATTTTGTGATAGTAGACATTTATGGAAGTGTGATTCCAGTCGTTATGCGCGGTATTGATACAGAGGACCCAGGGACGATGCGGGATCTTAAAAAGTTGGAAGAGGAGGGAGATGTGTCCATCGGTATGGGCTTTGTAGCTGACCAAGACTCTCTAGGTGGAACCAGTGAAGTGGCGGTTATTTCTTCGATTTTTGCAGAAGAAAATAGAATTTCTGTGGGAGATGTGTTGGAAGTGATTTCGAATAGAAATATCAAGCAGCTCAAACCCTTGCTAGAGAGAAAGGGAGCACCTTCGGTTTACGATCAGTTCCCTGAGCGTTTCACTGAGATTCTTGAGTGGCTAAAGCTTCGCTGGACTACAGTGGGTGGAAAAGAGAAAGTTCTGTACCAAGACGTGATCGAATTTCGAGATTTCCTGACGCAATTAGGCTATGAAAATCTCCGACAGGGTGAACGAGATATCGTTGAGGGAATCAGTGAAATGACGAAGTCTGAGGATTTTGATGACGACTATAATTATTACCCAACGGGTCGCTTAGTGGAATTAAATGGCGCATTCGAGGAACTGAAGACGATTGATATTGATGCTCTCGACCAGGAAGAAGAACTCCAACTGAACGAATTGGCATTGCCTAAAGAAATTAGAGTAGCAGGGGTTTACCGTGCTGATCGATTCGCGCCCGGACCACCCTTGTTAGTTCCGCTGCACCTCGCTCAAGAGCTCGCTGGCGTAGGAACCACTGGTGGTGTGAATGGTGTAGCCCTTCGCCTAAAAGATCCTTATCTAGCAGCTTCTGTGCTGGAAGAAGAGTTAGAAGGTGTGGTTCCAGATGGATGGATTCCGGTCACTTGGATGGAGGAATATAAACAGCAATTTGGCATGATCAGCATGCAGAGTTTTATGATGACTTTAGCTCTGTCCTTCATCACCTTGATCGCAGTATTTTCTATTGGAGCTGTGATGTTCACTGTGACGCTGCAGAAAAAGCGTGAGATTGGTGTGATGAAAGCTCTAGGGGCAACACCAGCCCAGGTGACAAATGTTTTTGCCCTTCAGGGAGTCATCGTTGGACTCGTGGGGTCGATCACGGGAGTGGGCTTGAGTTTGTTGGTTTTGACTAATTTATCGATACTCCAAGATTGCATGAGGAAATTCGGTTTCGATCCCTTTTCTAAAGCGTTTTATGGTGGAGATCTACCGTACGAGATCCATTCGGATGAAATGCTTTATGTGTGCATTGGCGCCTTTGTGCTGTGCTCTCTCGCTGCCTATGCTCCCGCCTGGATGGCCTCACGTGCTGATGCTGCCCGCTCACTAAGAAGTCTCTAACTGAAGTATGAAATGAAAGTTTGGTTGTTAATAAACGAAGAGAAATCAGGGCCTTTCGAGACATTTGATATCCGTGATCGTATCGACTCTGGTGAACTCACTCAAGAGACGCTGTGCTGGTACCAAGGGGCTGCATCTTGGGCACCACTAGGAGATGTTGCTCAGTTTGAGACGATGTTTGACCTCGCAGAAGAGGTTTCAGAGTTAATCACTCCGCCGCCGATTCCGGAGTCAGTGAAAAATCAAACTGAGAAGATCAAGAAAGCGATAGCCGAGGAACTAAGTAAGGCGCCACCACTCTACGCTGTCCGTCGTTTTTTTGCTAGAATGCATGATTTCCTGCTCTACATGGTTCTTATATTTGTCGTCTTTCAGGACAAAGTTCTTGAAATGGCGCAAGGCGACTCTGTGCTGCCGCTGCTTGCTGTAGGTTTTGCCTATGTTTTATTAGATGCCATCATGGTTCATGTGTGGAAGGCTTCACCTGGGAAGTTTTTGCTAGGGTTGCGAACGACCGATGCTCTAGGCCATGCGATTCCTTTAAAGTTTTCCGTACTGCGTTCACTGCGGGTGTGGATACTGGGGCTAGGTATGGGGATTGTCGAAATTTGGCCATTCTCTCTGGGTATATCGTGGTTTCTATCGCGAAGGTTCGGATACTTTTTGTGGGACACTCCTAAGCGCTATCGAGTGGTGGTTCGACCATTTTCAGGAATCCATGTGCTAGCCTACGTGGCGAGTATTTTCGCTATGTCATTCTTGCTCAATGTGAGTCTACCCAAAGACATGATAGACGAGATGAAGAAGGATAATTGGGCGCAAGAATTTCTAGATAATTTGAAAAAATAGAGCCAACACTTGCAGTCGTTCTTTTAAATCCTTATACCCAAATTCAGCTATGCGCGATATTGTTTACTTCGACCTCGAGACCCAAAAAAGTTTTTCTGCCGTCGGTGGTGCCAAAAATAAAGCGAAGATGGGCATCTCTGTGGCCGTGACTTATTCTACTAAGTCCGAGCAATACATCGTCTATGGCGAAGATCAATTGGATGCGCTCGTCGAGCAACTTGTCCGTGCCGATTTAGTCGTTGGCTGGAATCACATCCAGTTCGACTATCCCGTCCTCCAAGGTTACACAATTTACGATCTCGAGGCGCAGACGATGAACCTCGACATGATGCAATATCTAGAAGCTGAAGATAAGTTAGGCTTCCGCTTGAAGTTAGACTCAGCGGCAAAGGTGAGCTTAGGAATGGGTAAAACTGCAGACGGCCTCGACGCCCTCAAGTGGTGGAATGCCTACAAGAAGACTGGCGACGAATCTTACATGATGAAGATTGCCGAGTACTGTTGCTTTGACGTCAAAGTCACCAAGTGCGTCCACGAATACGGGATTGAGCACGGCGTCGTGAGATACGAAGATAAGGGAGGTAATCCCGCAGAGGTTGCCGTTGAATGGAAGTAAGCTCTTCTTCAACTTTTGTTGAAGAAGAGTTTTTAAGAGCAAAACCTATTCGCTGACCTCCTGAGAGTTCCGCCTAAAGAGGAAGGCTCCCAAAGCTATTTCAATGTAGGAGGAAAATCTCCAAAGTATTTCAGGGAGTTGAATGTGGAGCCAGTCATTCCAGATATCGAGACCTGAATAACTTCCAATGAGATCGACTAGTCCAAATGCGAATAAGATTCCGCCAATAATTTTTAAGGGCATATTTTTATGAGTATATTTTGTAGCACTCGAATTTGAGTGGTATTTGATTTAACTGATTGATCTAACCATGGCAAGAATCAAGCTAGTGAAATCTTTCCTCCCGCTCGTGGGAAAAATTTCTAATCTTTGTAATGGCGGAAATGGCTAGAATTTCATCTAGTGTTTTCGTCGTGAAAGAACTCTTCGAACTCTCATTAAATCCCTGGGTATTGCCGTTTACCGTGATGGTTGTACTTAGCTGTGTCTATTGGCTATTAGCGCTTTTAGGCACAATCGATATGGATGCATTTGATATCGATTTGGATATTGATTCAGATACTGATGGCGCAATGGGAGGGACTGGAGGGGTTTTTGCGAGTTTACTTCAGTTTATCAACGCCACGGAAGTCCCTCTGATGTTTGTAGTGAGTGTGATGAGTGTGAGTAAGTGGCTGATCAACATTGCAGCCTTACTAACCTTCAATACTGCAGGAGTTTGGTGGATTGGAATACTGACGTGGATTGGTGGGTTCTTTGTGAGTTGTTTGATCGCGGCAATCGTGACTAGGCCGTTAGTGCCTCTTTTTAAAGCATTCAAAGCCGGAGAAGATGATGAGGAAGCTATTATTGGTGCAGAAGCAATTGTGGTGACTAGTAAACTAACTGAAGAATTTGGGCAGGTGCGTGTGCTTCGTAAAAAGGGCGCGTCAGCTCAAGTTCATTGCCGTTTGGCCGATGGAGAAACACCACTTAAAAAAGGTGACACACTAAGTGTTATAGGACGTGATGAGGAAACTCAGTTCTATATAGGAAAGAAAATTTAATAATAAAAAAGAAGATAGTATAATGATAGAAATACAAAATATAATGTCGCACAGCACTGTTGTTGCGAGTTTCGCCGACACAGTAGGTAAAGGAGCATTGCTCGGAGTTGGGTTGTTAGTGGTTTTTTTAGTGATCCTTGTTTGGGCATTCACTAATTGCTTCCGAAAAATTGAAAAAGGCACAGCGCTGATTCGTACAGGTTTGGGAGAAACTAAGGTGACTTTCACTGGCATGATGGTCTACCCAGTGATCCACCGGGCTGAGCATATGGATATCTCGCTGAAACGCATCGAGATTGACCGTACTGGGAAGAATGGATTGATCTGTAAGGACAACATGCGTGCCGACATCAAGGTCGCGTTCTTTGTCCGCGTTAACAACGTGAAGGAAGAAGTGATCCGTGTGGCTGAGGCGATCGGCTGTGACCGAGCATCTTCCGAAATGGAAATTCGTGTGCTTTTTGATGCGAAGTTTTCCGAAGCACTCAAGACAGTGGGTAAGCAATTTGATTTCATCCAGCTCTACGAAGAGCGCGACACATTCCGTGAAGAAATCCTCAAATGTATAGGCACTGACCTCAACGGTTTCGTCCTCGATGACGCTGCGATCGATTACCTAGAGCAAACTCCGATTGAATCTCTTGATCCTGATAACATTCTCGATGCTGAAGGTATTAAGAAAATTACTGAGCTTACGGCAAATCAAGCAAAGCTCTCTAACAATATTCAAAGGGATAAAGAAAAGGTCATTAAGCAACAAGATGTGGAAGCTAGAGAAGCGATTCTCGAACTTGAACGCCAATTAGCTGAGGCAGAAGCAAAGCAAGAACGCGAAGTGCAAGTGGCACAATTCCGTGAGCAAGCAGCATCTGATCAGGTTCGTGAAGAGGAGAATCAGAAAGCTGAACGTGCTCGAATTTCTTCAGAAGAGGAAATTCAAGTGGCTGAAGAGAACAAGCAACGCCAGGTGCTCGTAGCATTACGCAATAAAGAGCGTACCGATGCTGTCGAAATCGAGCGTGTCATCCGTGAGCGTGACCTCGAAATCATCGAGCGCGAGCGAGTCACTGAACTCAAATCGATCGAGAAAGAAAAGTTTGTAGAGATCGAGAAGAAGAACATCCAAGAAGTCATCAAAGACCGTGTGGCTCTAGAGAAGACTGTGGTTATCGAGCAAGAGAAGATCAAGGATACAGAAGCCTTTGCTGGTGCTGATCGTCACAAGCAAGTGACTGTCACAAACGCGGAAGCAGATGCCGCTGATCGTCTCATCCGTGAGGTCAAAGAAGCGGAAGCTCGTAAAGAAGCTGCCATTCTCAAGGCCGACGAAGAAGCCTATCAAGTTCAGAAGTCTGCTGAAGCGAGTAAGCTAGCGAGTGAGATGAAGGCTGAAGAGCGCATCATCACAGCTGAAGCTGCACTCACAGCATCTGAGAAAGAAGCAAGTGCTAAGAAGATGCTCGCTGAAGCAGTCACTAAGGAAACATCTGCTGAAGGTCTCGGCCAGGTAGAGGTGAAGCTAGCAGATGCAGAAGCTCTGAAACAGCAAGGTGCTGCACAGGCTGAAGTAGACGCTCTCAGCTTTGCCGCAGAAGCGAAGGGTATCGAGCAGAAAGCTGCTGCCATGAAGCTCTTTGAAGAAGCTGGTCAGGACCACGAAGAGTTCAAGCTCGAGCTTGATAAGCAGAAGATCATCGAACTCGCCGAGATCGATGTCCAACGCCAGGTCGCGGAGCAACAAGCTATCGTTATCGGTGAAGCGCTCAAGCAAGCTAAGATCGACATCGTCGGTGGCGAGTCAGAGTTCTTCAATCAGATTACTAGCGCGGTTACGAAGGGTAAGGTTGCTGATAGAATCGTGGATAACTCCAAGGTCCTCACAGACGTGAAGGAAACATTCTTCAATGGCGATCCTGAGTACTTCAAGAGCCAAATCGCAAGCTGGATTGACCAATTCGGAATCGACACTGAAGACGTCAAGAACCTCACAGTCAGCGCATTGTTAGGTAAGATGATCCCACAAGCTGACAGCGAAACTCGCGGCAAGCTAGTAGGACTCCTAGGAGCAGCCGAGCGCTTCGGCCTAACCAACTCACCAGCCTCAAAATTCCTCTAAGCTGAGGAAACAGGAGAACCACAGACTACACGGAAATCACAGAAAGCCTGCTAAATGGAGTTTTTATATAAAGATGAAAGTTACGCAGTCCTAGGTGCAGTTTTCGAAGTGTATAAAGACAAGGGCTGTGGTTTTCTTGAGGCTGTATATCAAGAGTGTTTGGAGATCGAACTGAGAGATCAAAAAATCCCTGCGGTTTTCAAACCTAAACTTGAATTAGAGTATAAAGGGCACCGCCTTCGCAAAATGTATGAGCCGGATCTGATCTGCTACGGCAAAATCATATTGGAGCTAAAGGCATGTAAATCGATTGACCCCGCCCACATCGCCCAACTTCACAATTATCTAAAAGCTACGGGTATGAGGGTGGGTTACGTGATTAACTTTGGGAGTTATCCTAAAGCGTCCTTCCACAGGGTAATCGTATAAATTTCAAAAGCTTTCCGTGGATTCTGTGTGGTCTGTGGTTAAATAAAAGATGTCAGAAGAGAATAAACAGTTAGAAGGTGGTGCTTACGAAGTGATTCGGGCTCGCTTGGAGAAGCAATCGGTTGAACTTCGTTCGCGCTTAGAGGCGTTGAATGAAGAACGGAAGTCGATTTTTGGAGCCGTCGAGTCGTCACTCGTGTCGACCGAGCGTGTCACCAC
This sequence comes from uncultured Thermodesulfobacteriota bacterium, assembly GCA_964195395.1. Classification (GTDB taxonomy): domain Bacteria; phylum Verrucomicrobiota; class Verrucomicrobiia; order Verrucomicrobiales; family Akkermansiaceae; genus Rubritalea. Next base: position 1,475 of record CAXMPP010000072.1, on the reverse strand, counting down.
TGAGCACAATTGTGTGCCGCGTGACCTCATAGCGATCGGTAAAAATCGCTTCCTATTCGGATACAATATCCAATTTGGACTGAAGCAGACAACCGACCTTGCAGATGTCTTTGCCGTTTATCAATACGATCCTGCTGACCATAGCTTTAGCAAACTGTCGATTGATGCCGTGGTTGACGATAACGAGTTCTCTACGGATTTCGCCTACCTCTACAAGTACTACAAGCAAACGATCTTTGCGAAGTTCATGCACATCGGACCGAATGTGTATATCGCGTTACGCGTTGGTAAGGACATCACGGACGTAAAGACCTTCAAGTTTGTCATCAATGGTGATGGCACGCTGAAGTACATGGGAAATCGTTTCGATCACGAATACGTTTTCCCCGATCAACACGGTTTTAGTTGGGTGCGGGTGAACCGCGATATGCATCGCGGTGGCGAGCATCCACACATTTCTATCGAAGATAAAGTCTTTGTGGAAACCGTGGGGGGAGATCTAACAATCAAGATCGAGGACAACACTTCGGATGGTAAAGGCATCTATTCTGAGGAGGTAATTGACCAAGACCAATCTCTCGACGACGCGGAAATTTCATACGCGGTTGTCGGACCTCTCATCATTTTGAAAATCCTTCCGTACAGGGAGAAAAATTACCGCTATCTCGTCTTTAATGAAAAGAACCAATCAGTCGACAGGATCGATGCTATTGGTGAGTCCTGTGTGTTGTTACCAGAGGACCACGGCATCGTATTTGCCAATGGTTACTACCTACTCACTGGCGAGTTAAAGACGTTTGATCATGGACTCGATCATATGCGTTTCGAGCGCAAGATTTCGTCCGCCAATGGTGAAGACACGCTCTATGCATTCTACAACCGCACCGGCGGCGACTATGTCTTGCTCAACTACAACTTGATCGAGCAAACAGTGGAGACTCCAGTAGTCTGTAATGGGTACTCGATCTTCGACAATGGCGAGCTGATCTATTTTAAGACCGAGGATGAGGCGCAGAAGCATCACACCCTGCAGGTCTGGCAGACTCCAATCCTGAGTGCCGACGCCGTCGCTTCCCAACAGCAGGATCAAGGGAGTTATCTTTTCAAAATTGGTAACGCAGGGCTGGTTTCAGCAATGGCTGAGTGTCGCGAGTTGTTGACCTTATTAGATAAGGACGACAACTATGCAGGGCTTTACATCGACTTGGTGAAGCAAGCGACAGTTTTGCTTGATAGCTACTTCTGGATCTCTAACGAAGAAACTAAAAATCTAGCTGAACCTCTAGCGGGTATTAAGCAGGCTGCGAATAGCGCGATCGAAGAGTTCGATAAAGTGCAGGGACTTCGTAAGAGTTCAGCTGAGCGCATCGAAGACGTTTCTGAGCGCTGCGAGCGCTTGCTGCGCAATGCTGAGCACAGTCCACCAGATGATATTGTGGGCTTCGTCGCACAGTTGGCGGGCTTACGTACGATTC
>CAXMPP010000071.1:0-10361 GCA_964195395.1 uncultured Thermodesulfobacteriota bacterium | reverse complement strand
CTTTGGTGTCATCGTCAACGTCTTCACTGACGTTGTAAGTGACCATGAGTGAGGACTTGAAAACCTCTCGTGCAGCAAAGGACATCATGACTGCCGTGCTTGTGCGCCAGTCGTAACCGAGTGGCTTAAAGGCGGGCTCTACAGCGTGGCCTATTTGTCCCATGTAGGATTGTTCTAAAGCGAGCGAGGAGTCTTCATAAGCTGCACTGTCTTCGGCTGGTTTAGGGTACGTTTCAAGAGCCCAAAGGATAATACAGAGGGCTAAGATAATGGTGCCAGCTCTTTTTAGGAATGCCCAAGCTCGATCCCAAATGTGCCGCAGTAGGTAGTTTAACTGGGGAAGTCGGTAGGGGGGCAACTCGAGCATGAAGTGGCTCGGTGTTTCGTCTTCGGCAATGCGGCCCTTTAGTACACGAGCCGCGATGAGTGCCGTTACGATTCCAAGTGCGTAAATACCTAGCATCACGATCGCTTGGGTGAGAGATTTCGCCTGAGGTAGGAGCATAGTGATCAGCAATGTGTAAACTGGAATGCGTGCAGAGCAGGACATCCAAGGTGCGATCAAAATAGTGATTAGCCGTTCCTTCGCGCTATCGATGGTTCGGGTTGCCATGATGCCAGGGATGGCGCAGGCGTGTGAAGATAGTAGCGGGAGGAAGGCTTTACCAGAAAGGCCTACCAAGTTCATCACTCGATCCATCAAAAAGGCAGCGCGTGCCATGTAGCCACTGGCCTCCATCAGAGCGATGAACAAAAATAGCAGAACGATCTGTGGAAGAAAAACTAACGTGCCACTAAGGCCGGCGATCACTCCATTGACTATTAGGTCATTGAAATCTCCTTCTGGTAAGGATGTGGCAGTCCATTCGCCTAGTGAACCAAAGCTTTGTTCGATCAAACCCATAGGATAGGAGGAGAGCGAGAAAATCGTCCAGAAGACGCCTAACATGATAGCTATCAACGCAGCCCACCCGGTGAACGAGTGCAGTAAAAAGCTGTCTAACTTGTCGGTGAGCGTCAGTGTGCCATCGTTTTCACGGCGGGCAGCTTCACCACAAATGGTTTGGATGAAATGCGTCCGTGCGGCGAGGCGTTCTTCCTCAGACCCAGAGACTTCCCACTTGGGGTAATCGATTGCTGGGAGGGGTAGGCGGAGAGCCTGCTTGAGCTCCAGTGTGCCTTTGTTTTTATTCGCCTGAAGGGGTACAACAGGGACGCCGAGTTCCTCAGAAAGGATAGTCGGGTCCAGGTGGATTCCTCGCGACTCCGCGAGGTCTACCATGTTCAGAGCCACCACCACTGGGCGGCCCAGTTCGATCACTTCCATCGCCAGTAATAGGTGACGCTCAAGAGCTGAGGCATCGAGCACACAGACGCTGATGCAGGGAAATATTTCGTCCTTTTGTTCGCCGAGCAGGAAGTCGCGCGTGACTTTCTCGTCAGGTGACTGCGCATTCAGCGAGTAGCAGCCCGGGAGGTCGACTAATTCGATCTTGCGGCCATGGGGTGTACGGAAACTGCCAGACTTACGCGAGACCGTCACGCCTGAGTAGTTGCCGACCTTTTGGTTTTCACCCGTGAGAGCGTTGAAAAGGGTGGTTTTACCAGAGTTTGGGTTCCCGACGAGTGCAACTAGGTGTTGCTCAGATGGAGAAGACATAAAAAATAAGAGAAAACTGTTTAGACTGGGCAGACAAGAATCTGTGCTGCGAGCTTCTTGTTGAGCGCCAATTTAGTGCCACACACAGTGCAGAGCATGTTGTGGCCGTTACTGAGCTTTTTGACCTCCATGGATTCACAAAAACCCATACTGCGTAAGCGGTCACACGCGGCACCTTTGAGCGAGTTTATCCGTACAGAGCACCCCACACTCGCCTGAGCCAGTGTCATTGCACTGTCAGTCTGAATGTCGGTGGCACGCTTGAATAACTTCATCACACAAACTATTAATGCAGTTGAGATTCGTTTGCAATAAGAAACTTTTGCCTGTGAAGAAAGCCAGAAGGTGTGGAGCTTTTTTACCGCGAAATACGCGAAAGCGTTGAAACCACCAGTACGATGAAGCGTTTCTACCACGAATGACACGAATTTTCACCAATCGCTAGGCTGGGACTAGTTGCTGAGTGAGGTGGTTTCCCAGGACTCTAAAAGGGTTCTAGAAGATGGGAGGTATTGAATCTGACATAGTCCTATTAGCAGCTTTGGTGAGAGAAGTTGCAGGTGTGAAGTGGTGACTCGTTAGTAAGATGTTTGAGTTTTTTTTTATTGGGAAGGGTTGACATGTGCTGACCGCGTGCGTAAGCGGCGCGTGTGGCTTTAACCTTTCAACGAGGGTTTCCTTAGAAGGGTCACAGGCAGGCGCCCGAGTGGGCTGCCTGCCCTTTTTTATCTACCTTGTGTGGTGGCTATAAGGCCAACCCTTGAAGGTAATGTGGATCAAGCCCGCTAAGTCTTGGAAGATTCGTCCAGGCGAATTCCAAGATTCTCCAGATTTGTCAGCAGTGATCTCGGGTAATTCCTCTCTTGTTGATTGAGTAGAAACCGTCAAGAATGGCAAATCCACAACTGAATGCGGATGATCGGTAAATATTGATATCAGTCGGAATGGTTAAATTTTTTATAAAAAACCTCTTTTCTAACTATTTCCGATGACGTAGATAGCTTGTATCGCTTCGATGAAGCAACAATTTTAAAACGAAAAAATTTATGAATATTCAACCCAAGGTAAAGCCGGTCCTCGACGAGGGATTTGTCCCTGCAGTTCTCTGGAATGCAGAATACCGTAAGCTCGTAGCTGCAGACGCAGGTGCTCACGATGTAAAGATCGCACTGACTCGTCTCGACGGCACAGTGTTCCGCAAGGACGTGCAGGTTCTTACCCACGAAGGTGAGAATGTAGCTCTCAACGTAAAGTACGTAGAGCGTCTGGTGAAGTTTATGCTTTGGGGTATGGGTGGTTGCACAGTGATTATTGCTGGTAACGACGATATAGCAGCGACTCTTGGTGAGATTTACTCAGAAAACGGAGCACGTAGCTTCGACTGGGATATCGTAGGTAGGGGAATGTTCAGCCAGAACATCGAAGTGAAAGCAATGGCTCTAGCGGACGTTCCAGCCCAGAACAGCCCAGCAGACGCAATCGGCCGTCACCTTGGCGGTAACCGCATCGGTTTCGACCTTGGTGGTTCTGATCGTAAGTGTGCAGCAGTGATCGACGGTGAAGTGGTTTTCTCAACAGAAGTCCCTTGGGATCCATACTTCCAGGAAGATCCATCTTACCAGTACCAAGGAATCGTCGATTCCCTCAAGCTCGCAGCAGCACACCTTCCATCAGTTGATGCAATCGGTGGTTCATCCGCGGGTGTTTACATTAACAACGAAGTACGCATCGCTTCCCTTTTCCGTGGCATTAAGAACCAAGAGGTTTTTCAGAAGGATGTTGTTCCTATGTTCAAAGACATCTTCGATGCTGAATACCCGGGTGTTCCCTTTGAGGTGATCAACGACGGTGAAGTAACAGCACTTGCTGGTTCTATAAGCATGAATACAAACTCAGTTCTCGGTATAGCAATGGGAACTTCAGAGGCTGTTGGTTATGTTGATCCAGAAGGCAACGTAACTACTCAGATCAACGAACTCGCATTCGCTCCGGTTGACTACCGTGACGACGCTCCTATAGATGAGTGGTCTGGTGACATCGGTTGTGGTGTGCAGATTTTCTGTCAGCAGGGTGTAGCACGTCTCGCTCCAGCAGCAGGCTTCAACTACGGCGACATGCCTTTCCCTGAGCAACTTGTTGAAGTGCAGAAGGAAATGGCGAACGGCTCTGAAGCAGCAGCAAAGATCTATGACACAATCGGCACATGTTTCGGTTACGCTATCGCTCACTACGCTGAGTTCTACGAAATTGGCACACTTATCATCATGGGTCGCGTGACTACGGGTGAAGGTGGTCAGATCATGATCGACGGAGCTAAGAAGGTTCTCGAGTTGGAGTTCCCTGAGCTAGCTAAGCAGATCAACATCACTCAGCCAGATGAGAAAATGAAGCGCCACGGCCAAGCTGTTGCAGCGGCTTCTCTTCCACAGATTGGATAATTCCAGAGAAGGAATTCTATTTGCTAAAGCTGTGTTTCTCACTATGAGGGACGCAGCTTTTTTATGCCTAGAGTTATGAAAAAAATAATTGAAATCACTTCGAAATTCGACGGACCATCCCAGCATGGATCGTTTACCAAGCACATGTGGTGTCGCTACCGCTGGTGGGTTATTTTACGTTCGCTTCTTTGTATTATAGCGATTTGTTTTGGTGCTTACTTAATAGAACCTGGAACTAAAGGTGGAGCGTTTGGTGGGTTTCTGGTGATGGTGGGCTCCCTAGGCTTCATGCGGCCGATGCTTTGGCAAATGTGGCACGAACGTGGTTTAAGAAAGCACCCAGCCTACGAAACTGAGGTTCACTATGAGTTCTCAGAAAAGGGTATAAAAATGTCGGGCCGTGCCGGGGATGCCGATGTGCCGTGGTCCGGATTTTATCAAGTGAGACCGACCAAAAAAGGCCTGCTCATTTACCAAGATAAAAAGCAATACCTCTGGATTCCCAAAGCAGATTTTCAGACTGGTCAGATGCAAGAGGTCGCTCAGATGAAGCAAGCTGCAGATGCGTGAGCTGAGCTAGATCAATCGAATTGACGAGGATCTATAATGGAGCCGCTTTCCATGCTTCTTCCGGATTGAGGATATAAAAAAGTGGTCAGATGTGAGAAACTATTTGGAATATTGTGAGAATGGCTGCATCTTAAATAAGCTATGAAAGCAAAATCAATACTCGCAGCATTTGCAGTGATCTCTATCGGCGGCGTTTCTGTCGCACTAACAGAGAATACTACAGGTGCATCAAAAGAGAAGGCTGCTGTACCTGCAGCAGAGACAATGAAAGTCTTCATTGTCACCGCTAAAGGCGGTGGATGAGGAGCTGGTAAAGTGGTCCGTGCGGCCATTGGAAGTCAGAAAGGCGTAGAGTCTTATAAAATGTCAGGTATGCGAACCACCGTCGTCATGAAAGACGGGCTCAAACTGGACGAAGCCAAACTCAAAGAGGTGTTCGACAAAGGTCCTGTGACTTTTGTCTCGCTTGAGGAGAAAGAGCAGGCTGTGCCTAAGGCCGCCTACACCCTCATGGTGAAAGGTGCCGGATGAGCAACTACCAACGATAAGGCTCGTGTAGCCTTAGAAAAATTACCAGGAATTGCTGCTGCTTATGTGAACAAGCAGCTAGAAATTCATCTGAGTGAGGACTTAACTCTCGATGAGAAAGCTGTGAAGGAGACTCTCTCTAGCTATAAAATCGAAGTGAACTCAGTGAAAAAGATGGAGCTCTAATAATAGCGATCCATATTTAAATAAATAAAGCTCCATGGTTCAGTATCTCTGAGTCTATGGAGCTTTTCTTGCTTATTGAACGAGATAGCAGTTGCCAGTATGCTAGATTACTGCATAGGTTGCGGATCAAGAGCACTTTACGCTCAAAAAACCCCTACTTTTTTAGGTATATGAAATTTTCAGATCTAGCACTTTCCGAACCCATTCTTAAAGCAATCGCTGCAAAAGGGTACGACGAACCATCTCCAATCCAAGCGCAAGCAATTCCAGCTGTGCTCGAAGGCAAAGACGTGATGGCTGCGGCTCAAACAGGTACCGGCAAAACTGCCGGATTCACACTCCCAATCTTGGAGATCCTTTCTAAAGGTGCTCCAGCTAAACCCAATCAAGTGCGCGCACTGGTATTGACGCCAACCCGCGAGCTTGCTGCTCAGGTTGTCGAGAGTGTCCAGACATACGGCAAGAACTTGCCGATCAAGTCTCTGGTCGTTTTTGGTGGAGTAAAGATCAACCCGCAGATGGCAAAAATGCGCAGGGGGGCAGATATCTTGGTTGCCACACCTGGTCGCTTGCTCGACCTCGTAAACCAAAATTCAGTACGACTGCAGAATCTTGAGATTCTAGTGCTGGATGAAGCGGATCGCATGTTGGACATGGGATTCATTCACGACATTAAGAAGCTTTTGGCTAAAATGCCAAGGAATCGCCAGAATCTCCTCTTCTCAGCAACATTTTCAGATGACATCCGCAAGCTAGCAAAAGGCTTGGTTAACAATCCTGTAGAAATATCAGTGACCCCGCGCAATGCTGCGGCCCCCACCGTAGATCAGTGGTTGTGTCCTGTAGACAAGGAGAAGAAACAAGCAGTGATGACCCACCTGATCAAAGATCGCGGTTGGGAGCAAGTTCTCATCTTTAGCCGTACCAAGCATGGCGCAGATCGTTTATCTCGTCACCTTGAAAGCAAAGGAATCAAGTCCGCTGCTATTCACGGAAACAAGAGCCAAGGAGCACGTACTAGAGCGCTCGCTGGTTTCAAAGAGGGCTCAATCTGTGCTCTAGTCGCGACTGATATTGCCGCTCGTGGTATCGATATCAATCAACTGCCGCAGGTAGTAAACTATGACCTTCCAGACGTCCCTGAAGATTACGTTCACCGTATCGGTCGTACAGGCCGTGCGGGATCAGAAGGTCAGGCGATTTCGCTCGTCTGTGCTGATCAATTTCCTCAACTAGTGGACATTGAGAATCTTACCAAGAAGTTGATTCCACGTGTAGAGCTCGACGCTTTCAGTGTAATTCAACCCTTGCCTGAATCCCGTGTGGGACAACGCCCAATCAAGCGCCCTAAAAAGGAGCAGCAAAATCGTGGTGGCGGTGGTCGCCGTGGTGGTGGCGGTGGAAATTCAAGAGGCGGCGCTCCAGGTGGTAATAAGTCTGGTGGTGGCGAAAAGAGATTTGGTGGTTCCCGCAGTGGCGGTAGCCCTAGCTCCGGTGGTGCTGGTCGCACACGTGGACGCGGTGGAATGGCGAGTCAAAAACGCTCAAGCCACAACAGATAAGCTTTCAGGAACCTGTTACAATTCTAATGCTCTACTTTGCTTATCTAGCGAGGTAGAGCTTTTTTGTGCCTCTAGAAAAAAGGGTTGTTAGCCTTTTCTAATCCCACTGTCGTGAGTGGCCCGTGCCCAGGGCAAAGAATTGTTTCGTCTGGCAATTGTAACAAATGATCGCGAATGTTCGCGAGCGCTGTCGAGTAGCTTTCTGGGCTCGTGCACTTTCCGATTGAACCCGCAAAGATTGAATCTCCCACAATGCAAATGGGTTTAGCTAGTCCTTGAATAAAATAGGCACGGGCTGGATTATAGTGGCCAGTGACATCGAGAATTTTCATGTCGATCCCGCCGAACTTCATGCTTTCTCCGTGGTTGAGTTCTTCTGGAAAACTTTTTTTACAATGGCTGAACTCGATCACCCCAGCTGTGTGGTCAGGGTGGTTGTGGGTGATGAACAAGTGAGCTGGATTGGGAGCGAGATCGTGTAGCTCGCTCGAATCCGTTCCAGTATCAAAAATCAATGTGCTCTTACGAGAGTGCACGATGTACGCATTGACTCCGACATGACCAAATCGACTAACAACTTTTGTGAGACCTAGGATACAATGTGTAGCCGGGTTATACAGCTTTAGAGAGAGGAGTTTGTCCGCATCGAGTTGTAGGTGAGGCGCGAGCATGTGGATTACTGCCGCGTCCTCTTGGCCATTGAGGCATGCAGTTATGCGTTGTTCATTGATTCCAGCTAACAAGGCTAACTGAGCAATCGTGCAGCCGTGGCCGCGGATGGCTTTGCTAAGGCAATCATTGAAGTCGTCTTCTAGCATCTAGTACATGGGGGTTTGTTGACTAAGCCAATCAGAAAGGATCTCTACTGCTGCAGCCTGATCGATGAGTCCTTTTTGTTTTTTCGCATTTTTACCTGCGGCATGGAGCTTTTCAGCTGCCGACACAGTGGTCAGTCGCTCATCGATGAATATAATAGGCAGTGGACTCACAAGTGATTTTTCAAGCTCGTCAGCAAAGGTTCTGATTTTTTCGGCAGCTGTTCCTTCTGAGCCGTCCATGCGATAGGGGAGACCAATAATGATCTGCTTCACCTGCCTTTGAGAAATAAGAGCATTTATCCTCTCTAACGGAGGCGTTTTTTGTACATGAATCGTCTCTAACGGATGGGCTAAAATTCCAATTGGGTCAGTGATGGCGAGTCCAATACGGGCTTCGCCATGATCAATTCCTAGGGCTGGGTGTTGGTCTTCCATTACTGAATAATCTTGGTCGTAAGTGATGTGTTATTGATAACAAAATCTGGCAGAATTGACAGTGAGGAATGGAGAAGCCAATTTTGTGTGGTTTCGAACTTCACTTCAGGCCGTTTGTGGTTTAGAAAGAAGAGTATGAAAACCATTGTTGTAGCGATTGACTTTTCCCATGGTACTGAGCGTATTCTTAAAGCCGCGAGTAAATTGGCAGAGGCTCTCCAGGAGCATGTTTATCTAGTGCATGTGATTGATGATACTCCATTATACACCATGTATGGAATGTATCCCGAAGAGATTCCGGCAATGGCTGAATACCGCGAGCTTGCCAGTGAAAGGGCCAAACTGAAAATGGAGGAAGCTAAAGCTAAACTAGAGGGTATGGGGGTGACTGTTGTTACGGAAATCCTCGACGGTCAGCCACAGGCTGCAATCATGGACTTTGCAACTAAAGTTGCCACCGATATGGTGATTGTAGGAACTCACGGGCATTCTGCTATAGGGAGTGTGCTTATGGGAAGTGTTGCTAGTGGATTGGTTCGCCAAGCCAAAGTTCCAGTACTGGTTGTTCCCTGCGAGAAGTAAAAATTTATAAATTGTGCGTCACAGGAAAGCGACTCCTTGACATGCCGTCCTTGCTGTCGAAAAGTCGTCGGGTGAAGAGAACTCGAACAAAACAAATGATCGTAGCCGGCATGGGAGCCATGCTTGCTTGCGGCACTATAAATCTTGTGAATGCAGCAAATGTAGAGACTCCAGCAGACGTGGCAGCAGCCCCATCTGGAGCAGAAAAGACGGCTTCGGGCTTAGCCTCGAAGGTATTAAAAAAGGGAACAGGCACAGAAAAGCCAGGTGCACGTGACGAAGTTACAGTCCACTATAGTGGCTGGACTCTCGACGGTAAGCTCTTTGATAGTTCAGTGGAGCGCGGTCAGACGACTTCTTTCCCATTGAATCAAGTGATCAAAGGTTGGACTGAAGGCCTTCAGCTCATGGTTGTCGGTGAGAAACGTCGTTTCTGGATTCCAGCTGAACTTGCTTACGGAGAAAAACCAGGTGGTGGTCGTCCAGGTGGAATGCTTTGTTTTGATGTCGAGCTCTTCGAGATTAAAAAAGCTCCAGAAGCTCCAAAGCCTCCTAAGAATGTCGCAGCTGCTCCAGCAGACGCACTAAAAACTCCTTCTGGTGTGCCAACTCAAGTTGTCACTAAAGGTAAGGGCTCAATCACAGCTGGCGAAAATGATCAGGTTACTATGCACTACGCAGTGTGGCTAGCGGATGGCAACTTACTCGAAAGTTCAAAGATGAAGGGGCAACCGATCGTGGTTTCTCCTAATAAACTTCCTATTGCAGGTTGGAGCGAAGCAGTTCAACTAATGACCAAAGGTGAGACGCGTCTTATCTGGCTCAGCGCACAACAAGCATTTGGCGATAATCCACCTCCAGGGGCTCCTAAAGGCGCGGTTTGTTTCGAAATCGATCTTCTCGATGTTAAGAGCATGCCTGCACCTCCAGCTACTCCAAGTGATGTAGCTGCAGCTCCAGCTGATGCTGAAAAGACTGCGTCTGGACTCGCATCTAAAGTGATTAAGAAGGGCGCAGGTTCCGAAAAACCTAAGGCGACCGCTACTGTCGAAGTACACTACAGTGGCTGGACTTTGGATGGTAAGATGTTTGATAGCTCAGTGGCACGTGGTGAAACTACTTCCTTTGGCCTCAATCAGGTGATTCCAGGTTGGACTGAGGGTCTTCAGCTCATGGTTGAAGGTGAGAAGCGTCGCTTCTGGATTCCTGCAGAACTCGCATACGGAGAAAATCCAGGTGGTGGTCGCCCAGGCGGCATGCTTTGTTTCGACGTAGAGCTCGTTAAAATCAAATAAGTAGACCTAAATACATAAATTTCTAAGCCCGACTGGTTACAGTCGGGCTTTTTTGTGAGTATTGAGTGCTGAGTTCACAAAATAATGAATGATTCTAGACGCTGTTACATTGGGTGAAATCGTTGCCACTAAGGCTATTGAGGGCCACTTATAAAAGGCGGGTCTAAAAAACTTTAAAAAAGGTATCGAAAGAGCTTGCGGTGGCTCGATAAATATGTAGATTGCGCCCGCCTCACCTGCCACAGGGAGCGCGAGAGAAACTAACTTCAGTTCATCGAGACTCGGTC
>CAXMPP010000070.1:241-10388 GCA_964195395.1 uncultured Thermodesulfobacteriota bacterium | reverse complement strand
AACTTGACGCGTTTACTCATGGATTTTGAAATTAGAAACTTTGTTTTTCAGGAACGCGGAAAGCAAACCCGAAACTCTCCAAACAGTCAAAGATTTTAAATGTCAAAGAGACGGGGTCGAGCCAACAAGGTGACGGCGAATTTATGGTTTTTAAAAGCAGCTTGAACTTAAATACGTAGCACCACATAAAAAAAGCTCCACGAGTAGAACTCGTGAAGCTTTTTGAAAGTGTCTCGAAAGGGAATTAGCCGAGTGATGGCTTCTTCGCGCGACGGACAGAGGAACCAAAACGCTTTTGGAACTTGTCGATGCGACCTTCGGTATCCACAAATGTGGACTTACCCGTGTAGAACGGGTGAGTGTCAGCAGTTACGCCCATTGAGAGAATGTAGTACTCTACACCGTCAATAGTCTCTTTGTTGCCGGATTTCGCGGTCGAGCGTGTTACGTAACGCTTGCCGGATGTCATGTCTTGAAAGATTACCGGGTGGTAATCAGGATGGATATCAGCTTTCATAGTCTTGATAAGGTTGTGCCACGTTTCCAACGCGGCGGGATGGGGAGATTGCAAATATTGCATCGCTTGTCAACCATTTACCTGAGCTAGACTGGGCCGAGGGTGAAATTCATCTAACTAAGAGGCTTAGAGCTGCGTGACTACTTGTTGCAGGATGCTTTCAGAGAAATCCATTGCTCCACTGAATAGGCTCACCCAGTGGACGGCATAGCTTTTGAAATTAAGCCCACCTGGTACGAGGCACAGCATCGTCGCTAGTAGTAGAACATTTGCCAAATAGATGAGCACAACTGAGAGCAATGTACCATTCTCTTTGAGGTCTGGCTGGTCGCGCGGGATCATCCATATCGTCCATGCCAGATGGAATGTCCATGTCCCTCCGATGGCCAAGTAGAGCACATAGTCGTGGTAAGGGATGTCCCAGAATAGACGAAGTACTCCAGAAATAAGCAGGACAATAAACGACCAAAAGGGGACGAAATAGGGGGAGAGTGCGATCAGGATGTTGGACTTATTGGTCATCACGTAGCCGCCATCGAGGGTCACATTGAAACCAGAAATCCTGCCGCCACAGATGTAGATGAAAATGACGTGGGTGAGCTCGTGCCCTAGCACATAGAGGTAGAGGAAGAAGTTACTCAGCAGTTTAGAGTAGAACCACCCGCACATCAGAAAGCAGCCAGTGAAAAAGAAGATGAACGGACGGGAGCGCAGCAGCTCCATCCAGAAGTGCGATTTGCCAGTGTGCTCAGCAATAGTGAACAGAGCTAGAGTGCTGATAGCACTAGGGAGGACAAGGAAGAGAGCCAAAAAGGTACGCAGCAGCAGCTGGCCAGTTGGCAGGGAATAGTCGTCCTCATAGGTATCGGCTATCGCCGCATGGACTGAGGTCAGTCCTTGGCGTCGCCAGCTTCGTTGGTTCGCTCGTTGGTGGGCTCGCTTATTCGCTCCTTGGATCGATTCCCATAGCTTAGGTCGCTGGGCACGTCTACCTGATCCGTGAGAACGGCGGCGGGGTGTCGATTTTCGTGCGTGGCGAGACATAAGTAAATTAAGGAACTTAAGTTTCCCTAATTAATTAGAAAAAGCAACTGTGGAGTTCAATCCACCAATTCAGCGAAGTGATGCATCTACCCATCGTTGAAATTACAAAATAGGACGCATTGGCCTGTGCGATGAAACTAGTTTTCTGCCAGCGATTCACAACAATCATCAGGCTAGGACGCTTCTCGGAATGATAGCATCGTGTGCGCTGCGCTTGGGTCTAAACCCGTGCGAGTGCTCACTGAACTGCGATTCGTAGAGGGGCGTCAACACTTGGCTGATTGCTTGCTGGATCACAAAATCTAACTCCGTTGGTATATTCCGAGTTGGCGGTACTTCCCGCACCCTTGGGGATTTGCACTCCGCGTACTGACGATGGACTATATGAGACTGCCGTAATTTTGCAGAGTATTCTTTCCCAATGTTCTTTGGCAAAATCGAGGGAGTTCTCGATTTTCATGCCATTGATGCCTGCCGCTCCTTTGTTGGCTTTAACTCGTTTATCCTTCGTTCCTCAGGCTCTGCGGTCAGGCTTAGCAGCATAAGAGAGGCACTCCGTGCGTAGCGGTCCAAGCCTATTCCATGTTCTGGAAACTTAGGACATCGATCAGTGTTGCTTCACATGAACTCTCTTGCTCTGCCAAATTTCGATGTCCATGCTTTCCTAAAGCTGTCGGTTCCAGAGCCATAGATGGGAGATCTGGTCGGTTCATCGTATAAATTCAGTCCTTCGTTGGGTTGTTCGTTGCATGGATCTCATTGTTTAAACGGGGATAGCGACCCTCATTTCTTTATACCAACTACTATGGATTCTGCTGACTTCTGTCTGATATCCACCGAGTCTCCACGATGGACACTCTGTGTTTGCACACAGCGCATAGCCAAAGAGATTGGATTCGCTCAACTCACCCTGCGGGCTTCCCTTCGGTCGGCTATGTCCGCTCCGCTTCCATTCACCAGAATACTTTGAAATTTATCCTCCGCCATCCAAACGTCCCATTTGCCTCCAGTGCTAAATGAAGAGCATTTTGGAAACTGCCGAGCTCTTACTCATAGTTTGCCTGCATCAGCTCATCTTCTCCAGCCGAACTCGTAGGGAATCCTTGTTTATGCCTAACAGTTTAAGCATCACATTCCCTTCGTCAATACACCACGTGGGCGCTGCCTTTTACGTGGTTCATGTATAAACAGGGGACTTGAACCCCTTTTGGGTTAAATGTATGTTGAGCACACACAAGTCGCAGCAACTGATCACTGACGATCTGAGGGGTCCAAGTAATGAGGCAATTCCACAACAACCAACTACCAAAGTGCGCCGAGCGCCAGCGACAGGTGTGCTTTGCGTTCTGCAAAAAAATAAATTCACATGAAAACAAAAGGTATAGTGTATATTGCGATTAGCCTAGATGGTTACATAGCAAGGAAGGACGGCTCTATTGATTGGCTTGACGAGGCAAGTGCTATGGTTCCACAAGATGAGGATTGCGGATTCAAAGAGATCATGGAATCAGTGGGTGCTTTAGTGATGGGGCGTAAGACATATGAGAAAGTTGCCTCGTTTGGCACATGGGCGTATGGCGATACTCCTGTAATAGTGCAGAGTAGAGATAGCTTTGTATTTCCAGATGATGCTCCATCTACGCTTAGTCATTCTTCGGAGTCTCCGTGTGATTTGTTTAGTAGGTTAGCACAAGAGGGAGTAGATAGAGTCTATGTGGATGGTGGAATTACGATCCAGCGGTTTCTGCGTGCAGGAGTGATCGATGAGATTACAGTTACGGTGATGCCAGTGCTTCTCGGGGACGGCATACCGTTGTTTGGACCACTTGAAGAAGAGGTTACTTTATCTCACAAAAAGACTATTGCATACAATTTTGGATTCGTTCAGTCGACATACCTAGTAACAAAATAGGCAGAACAAGTCGCGGAGTATCTCAGCTAACGAACAATCGGTGTGCTTTACGTTAGGGTTAAAAAATGCGATAGTACCATTTCTTACCGTAGCTCATGATCCACCTGATCGAAACCAAGGAAATTGCCGCTCCACCTGAACTCGTCTTCAAGACGATCAATAATTATGGGAGGCGGCTGGAGTGGGACACCTTACTCCGGGATGCAAAGGTACTCACTGCGTGCGGACGTCTCCTGCCCCTTAATACCCCTTTGGTGTCAGGACTGGTTGTGCGATCCTACTCACGTTGGCTGAGTGGCGGGGTGGTGATGGACACCCTTTATACCCTCTGTGAGTTCCCTGATGCAGAGTTGGAGATGGTTAAGGGACCGTGGTTTTTTGAATCCTTCCTTGCTAAAGCCCATCTAGATGAGATCGCCGGTGGAGGTGTGTGTTGGCGGGGCGAATACACTTTCACCTGCCGTCCCCGCGCTCTTCGATGGATCGTTGAGCCCGTAGTGGCGTGGTTCTTCCTGAGAGAGACGAGAATGCGGATCTCTGAGTTGATGAAGTGGCTTGAGAACGAGATTCGTCATTCAGGGGACATCGAAGTTGATCCCGAAATCTAACAAATCGCCCTCTGAAGAGTCAAAAAAATTAGCAGAAATTCACACCATCTCTCTGCCGAGCTAAACCTAAGAGTTGCTAGCAGGCTTCTCCAACTGATACATTTATTCTAACCCAGTCAAATGCGAAGTCGTAAAATAACTGACGCAGCGGCAGGAGGATTGGGAGTTTTTTCTATGGGTGACGTGGAATCAGGAATCCCATTTCTGCTGGAGACGATTGAGTCTATCGGTGAATGAGATGACCTGTGGTTGTTCCAGTCTGATGTAGTCTTCTGTTAGGAGAGTGACAACTTCGTCGTGGGTGCCAGCACTGAAGGTGATGTTTTCATCTTCGAGCAGGCTCTGAGCGACGTAGGTTTGCATGCCGAATAGGCTTCCAAACGGTGGCATGGCTCCTAGTTCGCAGCCTGGGAAGAGGTGGCCAAATTCAGTTTCACTGGAGATCCTCATATTGGCTGTTACGAGCGCTTGTTGCATCCTATCCGAGTTTATTCTGTAGTTGGCTGGAAGCACAGTCATCGCGAGTTGGTCTTCTAGTTTCATAATGACGACTTTGGCCATTTGTTTGCCTGGTACGTGAGCCATGGCTGCTACCTCCATGGCAGTGAATGCTGGAGAGTGGCTGGTGGAGGTGTATTTGACATTGTGAGCATCTAGGTGCTCTCTGAGTTTTGTAGTGATCATGGTTTTATTTGGGTGATGAGTTAGTTGGCTGACCGAGTATTCCACTTGGGCGGGACAGGGGCATTCTCCAACAGTATATCCTAGGGGCTCTTATTGCTCAAACAAAAGGAGTTACGTGTCTTCTCTGTTGGCTTGAGAGGGAGGCGTTGATGAAATTAGGAGACTCAGAACAAATTCACTGATGTTAACGATCTCCCGGTTGCGATGTCTGAGACAGATTCTAAAAGAGGAGATCCAGTGATTTGTGATGAGTCCTAGCAGCCCGTTGGATACAAAATCCTTGTTATGCTAGAGGGGAAACGTTAGAGACTTACCTATGACAGTCCTAAGTTTACTAGCCGTCGCTGCATGTGCTGCGGTATTTACCTCCTGCTCTTCTAGCGTTGATATGCCTAAGGGTAACAGCAAAGGTTACACATCTGCCCGCTTAGTGAAGCGTGGTCCAGATAGCCCAGCCATCACTTCGTCACGTGAGAAGCGTGTGCACAGCCGCATTCAAGGCAACATTAAAGCGCAATTTAAGGCGCGCGGAATGGGCTACAATGCTCCAGATGCAGACCTCGTAGTTGGCTACATGGTTGTCTATCAAGACAACGCAATGACCACTTCATTTGACGATTACTTTGGCTATGGACGTGACGGTAGTGAGATCCTCGATGTTGCGCATAAGAAGGGCGTGATTGATGGCAATCGCCCAGATTATTTCGAGCGTGCCGGATTGGTCGTCGACGTGATTGACGCGAAGACTAACAAGTTGATTTTCCGCAATGTATCTGTTGGAGACATTGTGAATGGTGCGACGGAGGCACAGCGCAAGCAACGCACTGCGGATGCTGTGAATGAAGCTCTCGCTCCATTCTTTAAGGGTTCTTCACGCGTTATGCATGATGGTTAGAGGTGGGAAATTCGACGAAAGAAGGTGTGTGAAGGTTATAAATATCTAGAACTTATACCCTTTTGAAGGAGATGTCGTTGACTAAATGGAGTGTGCAGAGAGTTATACCACTTAAATAGTTATCTCCTTGAACTGGAGATCAGACCTCTGGCTATGTCTAAATTTGTGAGTGCGATCTGCTAGGGGAGTTGGACTGGGCGGTTAGAAACCGCCGCCACGTTTGGTGGATGCTTTAGTCGATCGCTAGTAGCTCGACTTCAAAGATGAGTGTGGCGAAGGGAGGGACGGTGGTCTCAGTGCCGCGGTCACCATAGGCTAGGTTCTGTGGGAGGAAGAACTGGAACTTTGCGCCTGCTCTCATCAGTTGGATGCCTTCTTTCCATCCTTCGATGACTTTGTTCACTGTAAAGTTCGCTGGGCTGCCGCGCTCGACTGAGCTGTCGAAGACTGTCCCGTCGATCAGTGTGCCGTGGTAGTGGACGGTGACTTGGTTAGAGAGCAGTGGGGATGGGCCAGAGCCGTCTTGTATAACTTTATATTGGAGCCCAGAAGCGGTGGTTTTGACTCCGTCTACGGTGGCGTTCTTTGAGAGAAATGCTTCACCCGCTATTCGAGCTAGTCTGAGGCGCTCGGCCTTCACCAGTTTGGTTGCCATCATGTAGGACCTTGCATCGATCTTGCGGAGGGATTCATTCGCCTTGTCACTGATCGCTTGCTCGATTTCCTGTTTGATGAGTACAGAATCGCTGAGAGCTGACTCACCATTTTTAGCGCCAAGCTTGTAGCTGACGATCTCTAGAGCTTGTTGAATCTCCATTAGTCTTCAGTTTTTTCTTCTGCGACTATTTCTGGCTCTGGCTGATAGAGCTCAGCACCTTTGAGGAGTCGGCAGAATTCTTTTTTACTGACATCGTGGATTGTGCCCTCGCGCGTTTCGAGGTCGGTCATTTCCTTGTATTCGATGTCGAGGCGTTCCCACGTGGTGATAAGTAGAAATTTGTCTCCTTTTTTCCAAATCTGTCCCTGTTCGAGTTTCATGGACTCGGTGTAGGAGAGTGCTGGGACTTTGGCGAAGCTAATCGGCGATTTTCTAGCCATCACATTACGTGTTGAGCAACAGGTGCTCACAGTACAGGAGGATTTCCATACAGAATTGCAGGATTTCTGAAAATTTACAGAATGAAGAGTTTTTGTGTCAGAGAACCATTTTGTGAATCCTGAGAAATTCTGATCATTCTGTATGAAATGGATTTAGTCTAGAGCTGGAGGTCTTGGAAAAAGAACTCGGTGTCCCAGGCTGGTTTGGCGCCGCATTTGGGCTCGTCTTCTTCGTTGGTGGCTGGGGTGTAGAGCTTGTCGACCTTCTCGCCGAGCTTGATTGGGATTGGCTGAGAAAAGTCTGGTGAGTCGTAGACGTAGCTGTGGAATTCGCCATTTTCGCCGCAGGAATCGACACCTTCGGGCAGGTCGTTGAGGAAATCGAGATCGTACTCACGACCTACAAAACTGGAATCAAAGTGCTTGCCACTGACACAGACGACTATGGCCTTGATGCCAGAGTCGATGATGCTTTTCGCCATGGTTGCAGTGTCGGCCACTTTCCAAATGGGGAAAACGGTTTCGAGCTGACAGGCGTCCATTTGCTTTTGTCGGTAGGCTCTGAGGTCTTTGAGGAAGATGTCGCCGAAGCCACAATGGGTCGCACCTATCGTTTTAAGCTTAGCCATTTCAGCCGAGATCATAGAGTCGTAGTCCTCCATATTGCAGTCGCGGGGGATGAAGATTTTTTGCAGTGGTAGACCGAGCGCCTCGGCTTGGGCGTCGAGCAGTTCCTCGCGCACTCCATGCATGGAAATGCGGCGGAACTCGGAGCTGAGTGCGGTGACAATACCGGCTAACTGGCCTCCTTGCCGAGTGAGTTTATTGAGGGCGTAGGCCGAGTCTTTGCCGCCACTCCAGTGGAGCCATGTGGAATCGTTCATGAGTGATTTTTGCGAGCTTAGCTGTGGGTTTTAGCACGTTTACTTTTTCTTATAAAGAGCGCCCAAGACGACCAAAGCACGGTCATGATACAGAGGTAGGCTATCAATGCTGGAGTGAGGTCTTCTGCTGATGATAGTGAGCCAGCGTAGGCCACCGCGATCGAATAAATCGTACAGCTGGCACCAAAGGTGAGAAGGAATTTCAAGAATGGCATGTGGGTGGCGCCAGCGAGGCAACTCGCGGCTTCAGGGAACATAGGAAGCGCCCGGGAAAGTAACAGCACCAGAGTGCTGTGGCGGTGAAAGGTTTCCTTCATGTCTGCTAGGTGAGCTTCGTCTCGGTAGATGCGCATGAGCATACGGTAGCCATAGATGCGACAAAGAACGTAGCCCGTGACTCCCGCGAGGGTGAGACCGAGTGATCCGCAGACTGCCCCCCAAAATGGCCCGAGGAAATACCCTCCGATGCTCACCACCACGATCCCTGGTACTGGAATGACGATATCGGAAATAAGCAGTCCGATCACTAGCAAGCCGATCCACCGTTTGTCCCAATTCTCAGCATTGCGCAGTATCTCAGCGAGGTCGTCCTGAGTCAGCAATCCGGTAGTGTTGAGCAGGAGGAAAATGAGCAGGAAAATCCCGATGAGTCCGAGGGCTGTTTTTATGAGTGGCTTCATCGTTCTATCAGTTGCTCCGAGTGGTATAATTCTAGATCGCAGTTGCTACAAGTGGAAAGAATCTAGCGGGAGGAACTTCGCGCTTGATGCGTGCGGACCTATCGACTTGTTTATTGCTATGGCGGAATGCGAAGTGAATGGATGTCGGTTCTTTTATCAAGATCGTGGTCCTAAAGATGGGCGAAGCGTCCCGGTGATTGTATTTGTGCACGGCCTTCTCTGGGACTCCTTCATGTTCGAGCATCAGTTAGCCGCCTTGGAGTCTAGCTATCGTTGCATAGCGATTGATCTGCGGGGGCAGGGTAAAACTGAAGTGACTGAAACGGGGTACTCCATCAGCGACCAGGGAATGGACATTCAGCAGATTATTGAGCACTTAGCTATCGCTCAATACCACTTTGTCGGCTTGTCGATGGGTGGGTTTATCGGAATGCGGCTAGCCGCGTGGGAGCCTGAGCGAGTTCTTAGTCTCACCGTGATTGGCAGCTCAGCTGGGTCTGAACCGGACAAGACACAGGTGAAATACCGCCGGCTCGCATGGGTGACGCGGTGGTTTGGAATCGGACCGATCGCTTCGCGGATTATGCCGATCATGTTTGGTGAAACCTTTATGTCAGACGCTCTGAGGTCTGGCGAACGTCGTCATTGGTTAGGGAAGCTCAAGGCTAATTCTAAATTTGGAGTGCAACGCGCCACCCTCGGAGTGATAGAGCGCGAGGACTACCGCCCTCGGCTAGAGCTTATTTTCTGCCCAACACTCATCATGGTAGGCGATGAAGATACCGCGACACCGATAGTGAAGGCTGAAGACATCGTGGCGGGTGTCAAAGGTGCAGAACTCTGCGTGATTCCTCAGGCGGGTCATAGTGCTTCGATCGAGCAAGCTGAGCTTGTTAGTGCTAAGATTACCGATTTTCTAACCAAGTTGTACAAGTAAGAACGCGGACTGTTAGAGAAATTTAGAGATGCGTTCTTGGAAGCGATTGTAGAGGTAACCGAGGCCCATGAGGATGAGACCGATGGTGATGAAGCTGAGGATGCGGCCAAGGGTGTTGAGAGCCATGACATCGATGGTGACAACGTGGATGATAGATGCCGCTAAAGCGATCAGACCTGTGAGCCTGTAGCTGCGGTGTTGAGTGAAAAGTCCGAGGCTGAAAATGGCAGCGGCGAGCAATGCCCAACAGATTGCTAGCCCATTTCCAACGTAGTGATCCAGGGTGTGAGCTGAGGCGTAGGCAAAGAGCAAAATGAGTGTGCCAAACTTGAATCCACCTTTCGCGAAGCTCCAAGGCTTGGTGAGCTTTTCATCGCTCCAGTTAGGAATAGCGCAGATAGCGAGCAGTGCTGCCATCGGCAGGTAATCGAGGAGTTCAAAAGAATGATATGGCTCAATAATGCCATCAAATGAAGCAATGAAGAGAGTGGCCAGTGCGCCAGTGATCGTGAGTAAGTTGTCTTTCCTGAAGAATGCGAGTCCGTAGAATGCGAGAGCCAAAACAGTGAGGAATATTTCAGGGTGATCGGTCGCTCTGCAGAGGGCTATGGCCGCTAGTGGTGCGAGGAATCTGCGCAGAATCGGTTTCGCTCCCCAGAGATACTCGCTAAGAAATAGGTGGAGGCCTAGGAACATAAAGGGGAGTAGCGACGCTGATGGCGAATGATTATTTATACTTAAAATAGCAAGAATGTGGAAGACCTGCGCTGGGATCGCGATGCTGATACGCTTGGTGATGATCGCTAAAAAGTGAGCAAGAATGGCGAGTGCTCCACCAAAGTAGAGCCACATGAGGTCGCTGGTCGGGCTGAGACTAACGAGTTGATA
>CAXMPP010000070.1:0-231 GCA_964195395.1 uncultured Thermodesulfobacteriota bacterium | reverse complement strand
TGTCGTTCCAAGGTGTAAGCGGAGCCTGGTCAAAGCTGCGTTGCTGTAGCTGGAAGATTTGTTTCGTACTCCACCACATGCCGAGTCCGATGATGGGCAGTGCAACACCGAGAGAGTTAGCTGAGTTGAAATAGTGAAAACTGAGAATGCCGCCACAGACGAGAGGGATGATGCTGGCGATAAGTGCGAGATCTTGTAGGTAGATTTTCTTCTTGAGTGCAATGAAAAGCC
>CAXMPP010000069.1:0-10646 GCA_964195395.1 uncultured Thermodesulfobacteriota bacterium | reverse complement strand
ACAGCCAAACACCCACACTCTCAACAGCTCAGCTAGAACTTAATCCCCTTAAGATCCTCATCGCTTAATGCAGTTTTTCTCAGCGCAGGATCAAGCTCCAAAGCTGGCACTAGATGGCGACTAGCCTCATCTTTATCCCCCAACACAGCACAATAACACGCCATGTTGTAATGAAAGAGCGCATCCTTCATCAAACTCTTTGGCCCGCTCATCAAGAAGCTCTTGGCCGCCAGCGTGTCACCCGTCTCATGAAGACAGTAGGCCGCGTGTAAAAAGTAGGCGCGCTTGGTGGGCTTCATCACACAAAGAAGTCTCGCCAACTCTGCACCTCGATTCCAATGTTTCTGCATCATTTGAGCAGCCAGTTCCAGCTCGGAAGAATGCACACCTTGTCGCACACTCACCGGCAGGCGCTCAATTTCCAACACAGCCTCAACAGGCATCTCTAATTGCAAGTAACCTTCCGCAGCTGCTAAGCACCGTTCCTCATTCATCTTATCGACAACGCTAGCACAACTCCTTAGTCCTGCGCAACCGCCGATATCATTACTAACCTAAAGCAAATGCGACGACGTAGCTTGCTAGCAAAAGGATAAAACAGAGGGTTGGGAGGGTCGGGTATTTCATGATCCTATAATACCTAACACCGCAGCGATTTCAGACAAAGGAAAAACTCAATGAGCCAGAATAGAAATTCACCTTTCCTAGCCTTGCATATCCGAAATTCTCTTAGCAGACTGCCGCGATGAAATCTGAGCAGCAACGCCAGCCGGTGGAATGCGAGTTCATGCCGAATGATTATTTCGCGAAACTCGATCCATCAACAATCTTCGACATCGACCAACCACTCGAGCTTGACCTCGGCAGTGGCGACGGATCGTTCATCATCGGCATGGCTGCTCACCATCCCGATCGCAACTTCCTTGGAGTCGAGCGTTTACTCGGCCGCGTAAAGCGCGTTTGCCGCAAAGCCAAGCAAGGAAAACTCGATAACTGTAAAGTACTCCGTCTCGAATCAAAGTACGTGATCGAATGGCTATTCCCAGAGAACTCAATCGATCGGGTCCACTTACTCTGCCCAGATCCATGGCCAAAGGCTCGTCACCACAAAAACCGTCTTGTCCAACAAGGTTTTCTCGAAGCCCTCTATAAGGCACTCAAGCCGGGTGGAGAGTTTTGCTTCAAGACCGATCATCCAGAATACTTTGAATGGGTCGAAGAAGAACTAAAAACCTTCCAAAAACTCGAACGACTTGAGTGGCCAGAGGACGCCTTCTTCTATCCAAAGACCGACTTCCAACTCCAGTGGGAAGCCGAGGGCAAAGTCATCGAACGCGCCCGCTTCCGCAAACCTGAGTAACACCCACCACTTTTCACTTCACACTTATCACCCCTAGCATCAGCCTAGGCATCGTCATGAAATCAGACAACATTAGCAAGTACCGCCCATTCCCCCCCGTAAAATTGACCGACCGCACATGGCCAGACCAGCAGATTACCTCTGCTCCGATCTGGTGTTCAGTCGACCTGCGCGATGGAAACCAAGCGCTACCCCAGCCCATGACCATCGAAGAGAAGCTCGAATTTTTCGAACTTCTTTGCCAAATTGGCTTCAAACAGATCGAAATTGGCTTTCCATCCGCCGCTGACACCGAGTTCAACTTCTGCCGTCGCTTGATCGAGGAAAACCGCATCCCAGAAGATGTGACCATCCAGATTCTCGTGCAAACGCGCGAGCACCTTATCCGTCGATCCTTCGAAGCCATCCAAGGAGCCAAGCGCGCCATCGTCCACATTTACAATTCCACATCCCCACTCCAGCGCCGCGTCACCTTTAGCGACGCCTCACGCGAGCAAATCCGCGACATCGCTGTGGCCGGGGCCGAGTTAGTCAAAGAGCTTACTCCTACGATTCCAGAAACTGAAATAGTCCTCCAGTATTCCCCAGAATCCTTCTCTGACACTGAATTAGACTTCGCTCTCGAATGCTGCAATGCCGTCATCGACATCTGGGAGCCGACTCCAGAGAAGAAAATGATCATCAACCTACCGGACACGGTCCAGTGGGCCACCCCTAACATCCACGCCGACCAGATCGAATGGATGTGCCGAAACTTGAATCGCCGTGATGCACTCTTAGTCTCCTTACACACCCACAACGACCGCGGAACAGGAACCGCAGCAACTGAACTCGGCCTCATGGCTGGCGCTGACCGGGTAGAAGGCACTCTCTTCGGAAATGGCGAACGCACTGGCAACCTCGACATAGTCAACGCGGCCCTCAACATGAACTCTCATGGAATCCCAACAGGTCTCGATTTCAGCGACCTCTCATCCATTCGCGCAGTTTACGAGCGCGTCACACGCATGACTGTCTCTGACCGCTCACCCTATGCGGGTGAACTCGTTTTCACCGCGTTTTCAGGTTCTCACCAAGATGCCATCAAGAAAGGTCTCGACCGCCGTAAAAAAGAACGAGTCGAACAACCCGACCTCGCATGGGGAGTCCCCTACCTCACCATCGACCCAGAGGATATAGGTCGCTCCTACGAGGCGATCATCCGGATCAACTCGCAGTCAGGCAAAGGTGGAGTAGCCTACATCCTCGATCGCGAGCATGGCTTTGACCTCCCAAAAACAATGCACCCTCAGGTTGGTAAATGTATCTACGATCTCGCCGACTCACAGAGCAAAGAGCTCAACGCTGCCGAGATCCGCGAAGCCTTCTTCGAACACTTCGTCAATGTCTCCCAGCCACTCCAACTCATCGAATACCAACTCGAACAAAACAGCACAGCAACCGGCCAAGTGATCTGCCACGCTCGCATCATAGTCGATGGCGTAGAAAAGGAGATCTCCGGCGAAGGTAATGGCCCGATCAATTCCTTCGTGCACGCGCTGGCAACGGCAGGCCTCAAGGATTTCACTCTCACAGACTACCGCTCCCACGCTATCCGTGGCGGCTCAGACTCAGACTCTGCAGCCTACATCCAGCTACGCTCAAATGAGGGCACCGGAACTCTGTGGGGCTGCGGCGTCGATCCATCCATCGAGTTAGCCGGCCTCAAATCACTCGTCAGCGCCTACAACCTTCTACACGGATAACGCTATGGTTGACTTCAAACTCTTTGGTATTTCAATCCGGGTGGAGCCTACTTTTTGGCTCACTCTCGGATTTCTCGGTCTCATGTCATCAGACCCTCGCTCTAGCGAGGACTTACTCTGGCTCGCCTTGTTCATTCTAGCAGGCTTCATCTCCATCCTCATTCACGAGATGGGTCATGCTCTGATGATTAAGCGTTATAAGCTGCCAACCCAAGTGGTGCTCTCCAACTTCGGTGGCTACGCTACCTACCCAGCTGGCATATTAAACCGTATGCAGTCATTCCTCGTGACTGCTGCAGGTCCAGGCATCCAAATCATAGCAGCTATAATGATCTGGTTTGTCGCTCCTTATATTGGATTAGAGGGCAACATGCTTGATCAATTTATTAGAATATTTATCTACATCAGCTTCTTCTGGGCAATTTTGAACTGCCTCCCAATCCTACCGCTCGACGGCGGACAAATGCTAGGCGCCATCATGGGACCTAAGCGTAAAGCTGGCGTTCACCTGACGGGTGTCATCACCGCCACAATTTTGGGACTTCTATCCCTTTACACTGGCCGCATCTTTGGAACCCTCTTCATGGGCATGTTCGCCTACCAAAATTACCAAGCATGGAAACAAACTAAGCGCTAACACTCTTACTAATAAAAATGGCCTCACAGCATATCCGCTGTGAGGCCATTTTAGTTTAGAGCTTTCTTAAAAATTAGTTAGCCTGGTGCATGTACACATCTTGCTGTGGGAATGGGATAGAGATTCCTGCTTGATCAAAGGCCTTCTTCACATTCTCAATGATCGAGAAGTTCACACCCCAGTAATCTGCTGCCTTCACCCATACGCGAACCGTAAAATTCACTGAACTATCAGCTAACTCACCCACCACAATAAATGGATCGCGCCCGTCTTGTTCGGTGATGATTTCTGTATTTGCAGCAATGACCGACTTCAGCACTTCGCGCGCTTGGTCGATGTCATCGCCATAACCAATTCCGAAAGTGAAATCCACACGGCGCTCAGGCATAGTGGAGTAGTTTACCATTGAGTCGTTAGAAACCTTACCATTAGGCAGGTGGATCATCTTGTTATCAGGAGTCAGCATGATAGTCTGAAAAATCTGAATCTCTTTCACGCAGCCAGTGAACCCTTGAGTCTCGATCACATCGCCAACCTTGAATGGACGGAAGATAAGAAGCATCACACCGCCAGCGAAATTCTGTAATGTACCGCTGAGAGCCATACCAATAGCTAGACCCATTGCTGCGAAAATGGCAGCGAAAGAAGTTGCCTGAATCCCAACGGTTTCAATGGCTGAAATAGCCACACCCACCTTCACTAAAGTCGATATCAGTGTGCAAATAAAAGGTTTGATCGTTGGATCCACACCTTTTTTATCGAGCTGTTTTCCAACTAAAATAGCGATCCACCCCGCCACCTTCCAGCCGACGGCTAGAGTGATCAGAGCCAAGAGAATTTTAACTCCCCAGTCAACTCCTTGAGCTGCTAGGACGGACATATCAATTGCGGCAATAAGCGTATTCATCGCATGCAGATATAGGTGTTAGCCTACAAATAATCCACCCCCAATTTAACACGACTGATAGCTCACCCACCTTCTTCAGCTCGCATTTCCGCTAAAGCTCCAGACATATCGTCGAGTTTATCCCAGATCGACTCTAGAAAATACAGAGGGGCTCCACAACGAACAGCCATTGCAATACAATCGCTTGGACGAGCGTCGAGCTCTATAATTTTGCGCTCCATCACTTCATTTTGAGCCTCAAGAAAAAGTCGTGCGTAATACACTTCACCTTCCACTTTTACGATCAATGCACGCATCATCCGTGCTCCCATCGCTTTTAGACTATCAGTAAATAGGTCGTGACTCAGTGGGCGGGGTGCAGGTTCATTGGCCAAGGCCATATTGATAGAAGCACCAATCGAAGGATCTACATAAAAGACAATCACTTTTTCCCCATCACCTAGGAAAACGGCACATCCGGCCTGAGTTGGCATCAGCGCTACAGGCTCTACTCTCACTACATCTGCTGGCATAATTTTAGCGTGCTAAATATTTACGGGACTGAACCACATACTTTTCAGCCCAGTGCTTGACCTTCGCCTGATCCGCCTGATCCAGGGTTTTCACCACTCTTGCCGGAGAACCCATCACTAAAGATCCAGGAGGGATCACTGTGCCGCTCGTCACCAGAGCGTTTGCCCCGATAATCGATCGCTCACCAATCACAGCTCCATCTAAAATGCAGGAACCCATGCCAATGAGCACCTCGTCCATTACTGTCGCAGCATGGACAATAGCTCCATGGCCAATCGTCACGTACTCACCAATGAACGTGCCAAAATCATCAGAAAGATGAATAACCGCATTGTCTTGGACGTTAGAGCGAGGCCCGATCACAATCTGGTTAATATCCCCCCGCAAGGTCGTATTATACCAAATGCTCGCCTCTTCTCCTACTGTCACACGGCCAATCAAATCAGCGCTCACTGCAACAAAGGCACTTAAGTGCACTTCTGGTAAAAATTCTTCGTAAGACTCAATCGCCATACACCTAATGTATGCAGCAACACCATTCTCACAATGGTTTTTTTAACTCCCTTGCTCTTGACGTATTCCTAAGCGATTCTATATCCCTTCTGTATCACCATCGCGGAAGCAACTCCCTATTTATGCACGAATCTCTTACAGTTATTGGCATCATCCTCATCGGCATGGCCCTTCGTTCCTGCCGGCGTCGCATCTTCAGAAAGATCGGAGCTCTCGTCTACCTCCTCGCTAGTGGAACCGTCGTCTACTTTATATCGGAAAACATCCCACTCTCTATTGCCTCTATCTTCGTCTGGTTTTTCCTCCCATGGATCGAGCTAGGCTCGAGAATTCGTAAGCTGCGCCTACCGCTAGAGAACCACCTCCACGAGGAAAGAAGCCCAAGGCTCCAGCAATTCCCAGAAGCCGTCCACAATATCGACGAACTCGAAACCCTCGATTTCGAACACAGCTCAGACTACAGCTGGGACTGGGACGGCTCAGCTCAACATTACAGCTTCTATTGGCACCCAGAAGAACGAGCCGTTGTCACAGTCTGCCTCTGCAAACAGACAAACGTTGCCTTTTCCTACGTCACTATCTCCTCCCGTGCTTGTGATGGAAAAATCTACCGCACTAGTAATTTCCCCTTCTCACCCACATTAAAGAACTCCCCAGCTGTGGCCTGGAATCAGATTGCATGTCGTCATTGCTCACTTGAGCAATCGCTCGATTCCCATAAACACTTTATAGAAAAGAAGGGTGGTTCACTTGACAACCTCATGATGCCTGACCCAGACATCCTCAACGAAGAAGTAGAGAATGACATGCGTGATCAAATCCGCCACAACCTCGACACCGGTATCATCTCCATCACTGAGGATGGTAAATTCCGCTACTCCTTCCGTGGACTTTGCTTCCTGTGGAAGCAATTTATCAAGGATATGATTCGTCTGAGCTAGACTGAGCACCATTTAAGTCATCTCCGTTCTGGTCATGCTAACGATCTTTCCTACACTCGCGTTATGAATGCAGAAACAACGAACACCATGCCAGCTAGGAATATTATCCTCGTTGGCTTTATGGGTTCGGGAAAGTCAACCATCGGCCGCGAGCTGGGCAAGCTCCTCAGCTACCCGCTAATCGACACCGACAGTAAAATCGAAGAACTTGAGAAACTCAGCGTCGCTGACATTTTCTCACTTAGAGGGGAGAGCTATTTTCGCAATTGCGAGACTCAAGCTGTCGATCAACTCATCAGCGACGGAGTCACCCATCACATAATCGCCACTGGTGGCGGGCTACCTATGAAAGAACAAAATAGACCGCTCTTACGTGAACTCGGTTACGTGGTCTGGCTCGATGCGAATACCGACACTCTACTGGAGCGCACGTCCCGCAACAGTAAGCGGCCATTACTACAAACTGAGAACCCACGGGAAACCATCGAAAAGATGCTCAACCAGCGCAATGCCATTTACCAAGAAGTCTCACACCTACGCCTCCAAACGTCTGGTCTCAATATCGCGGAGACTGCGCACGGCATTCTCGAGAGTGCCCGATACTTTTTTGGACATGCCTAAAGACACGATTACGGTTGCATCTAAGCTCCGAGTGTGAAGAATCCCGCTCTCTATTACTCCGCCAAAGCTCTTTCCGCACACACACACCACATGGCACTGCTAAAACCATTTTCTGACTCAAAAGGACGCATCGCATTCGATCTAGTCCGCAAGGAAATCAAACAAGTAGAAAAGCAGATCTCTGAACAGGTCAAAGCTTTTGACACTGAAGTGGAGCCGTATATCGACTACATTTGCAACACGAGCGGCAAGCGCATTCGCCCAGCCCTCGCCATCCTCGCAGGTGGTGCTCTAGGAAAAATATCTGACGACAACCTCAAGATTGGCGTCATTTTTGAACTCATTCATATGGCGACCCTGGTTCACGATGACATCATCGACGAAGCCGACACTCGCCGTAAAAGCCCCACACCTAATGCCAAATGGGGCAACGGAATGGCGGTCCTACTAGGTGACGCACTATTTTCTCACGCCCTTCTACTGGCCACTGAATTTGGAAGCATCGACATCTGCCGCAAGGTCGGCACTGCTTCACGTGAAGTTTGCCAAGGCGAAGTCATTCAGACGCAACGCCGATTTGACCTCAGCCTGACAAAAGAAGAATACTTCCGCGTCATAGCCATGAAAACGGGCGCGCTCTTTGCCGCCTCGGCTGGTATTTCATCCTCACTTTCAGGTGCGAATGCAGAAACCGAAGCAAAAGTCTATGACTACGGCCTCAAGCTAGGCACCGCCTTCCAGATCTACGACGACTGCCTCGACCTCGTCGGCTCCGAAGACCAAGTTGGCAAGACTCTGCGCACCGACCTAGAAAAAGGTAAGCTCACACTGCCCCTTCTCAATCTGCTAGAAACAGCTCCTAACAGCACTAAAAAGCAACTGCAGAAGAACATCAAGGACCAGCAACCGCTCGACTTTGAAGGCTTAGTAGGAGCCACAGCCTATGCGGCATCTATTGAGGCCTCACTCGACACCGCTGTTGAGATGCTCGATGAAGCACGAAACAACCTCAATTGCCTCGAAGACAATAACTACACCAAAGGATTGCTAGAAATTACTAGCTATCTCGAAGACTTGATCAACAAGTGCCGCAGCTAAAACTCCCCCACCATGTCTAAAGGAAGACTCATCGGCGGCCTCATAATTCTAGCAGGATTTTTAGCCGCCTTTTTTGGGCTTACTGGTCTCCTCGCTGCCTGTTTTCTCTGGGTCACCGGCACTGCAATATTCGCCCATTCATTTTTAAAATAATCCCCCACATGACCCAGCCTCCTCTCACACCCGTTCAGAAAAACGACAACGACCAGCTAAAGCTACTCGTCATTTGCCATTACATTCTTGGTGGATTCTCAGCTCTAGGCATCCTCTTCCTCGGTTTGCATTACTTCATTATGAGTAGCGTCTTTCGCAATCCTCATTTCCTCAGCGAAATAGAAAAAAACTCAGCATCTGAAATCGCTTTCTCACCAGTTGAGTTCCTTGATTATTTCGTATGGATGTATGTTCTCATGGGGTTCATTGCGGTAGGGATAGCAGTTTTAAATACACTCTCTGCCAGATTTCTCACTCTTCGTAAAAATCGTACATTCTCTCTCGTTACAGCTGGGATCAACTGCCTCCAAATGCCCTTTGGAACCATCCTTGGTGTCTTCACATTTATCATACTATTGAGAGACTCTGTTCGAGACTCCTACGAGCAAACTTTTACTCAGCAATAGAGCACTTCTAGCAAATCAGCAGCCTCTAGCAGATGTTCCTTGGCGCATGAGTTTGGGTAAGTTAGAATATTTTGAATAACATCCAATACTTCTCCTCTTATCTGCTATGACTAAAAAAGAATTCTGTGACCTCGACTGTTTCATGCAAGGGCTTGTACGCCGCAACCCAGCTGAACCCAACTTCCAACAGGCTGTCCACGAGGTCGTAGAGAGCGTTATGCCCCTCGTCTACGATTCTAAGAAATACAGAGACGCTAGCATTCTAGAGCGCATGACTGAGCCAGATCGCATTATCACATTCCGCGTCACATGGATGGATGATGCTGGAAACGTCCGCGCCAACCGAGCTTGGAGAGTGCAGTTCAACAACAGCATCGGCCCCTACAAAGGAGGTCTCCGCTTTCACAAAGGCGTCGATCTCGACACCCTCAAATTCTTAGGCTTCGAACAAACCTTCAAAAACTCGCTCACAGGACTGCCCATGGGTGGAGCCAAAGGTGGATCTAATTTCAACCCGAAAGGTAAAAGCGAAGCTGAAGTGATGCGTTTTTGCCACGCTATGATGACCGAACTCCAACGACATATTGGCGAGGATACAGACGTTCCAGCTGGTGACATCGGCGTCGGCGGCCGTGAGCTCGGCTTCCTATTTGGACAATACAAAAGACTCAACAACCGCTTCGCTGGAGTCCTAACCGGCAAAGGCCTTTCCTTTGGCGGTAGCGCCGGTCGGAAGGAAGCAACGGGGCATGGAGCTGTCTACTTTCTAAAGGAAATACTCCAACATCGTGGTGAAGGACTCGAAGGAAAAACGGCAATTATCTCCGGCTCTGGCAACGTCGCCCTCTACGCTATTGAGAAGCTAGAAGAGCTCGGCTGCAGCGCTCTCACTGCCTCTGACTCATCAGGCTTCATTTATGACCCCGATGGGATCAGCGGAGAAAAGCTCGAGTTCCTCAAAGACCTCAAAGAAGTTCGCCGTGGTCGAATCCACGAATACGCAGACAAATTTGGCTGTGAATTCCACGCAGGAAAGCGCCCATGGTCGGTGAAGGCCAACTACGCTCTTCCCTGTGCCACTCAAAACGAAGTCGATGAAGCCGACGCCAAAGAGATGGTCGCTAATGGGGTGCACGTAGTAGTCGAAGGAGCCAACATGCCGACAACCGCTGAGGCATTAGCAACGTTGCAACAAGGTGGTGTCATTTTCGGTCCAGCCAAAGCGGCTAATGCTGGAGGCGTGGCGGTCTCAGGCCTAGAGCAAAGTCAAAATGCCCTACGTATCGCTTGGTCTCATGAAGAGGTCGACAACAAGCTCAAGGTCATCATGGCTGAAATCCATTCTAAATGTCTCCGACACAGCCAAGAAGTACACGGTACTGTGGACTACGTTAAAGGTGCAAACATAGCCGGCTTCGTGAAAGTTGCTGACGCCATGGTTGCCTATGGGCCAATCTAATTTTGTCTAAAAAGATGGAAGATGTGCCTTGTTTCGTAAGTATTATAAGAATGCTGAAAACAATCACCGCAGCCATACTCAGCCTTGCCCTCGCTGTTACATCTCAGGCCATCAATAAAGAAGAACTCGTTAAGCGCCAGTGCAGATCGATCCATCTCGGCTACACAAAATCGGTCGATGACCCAAGCTACGCCTATATCGATCTCAGTGTAGAAAAGTCCTCACCCGGCAC
>CAXMPP010000068.1:0-10764 GCA_964195395.1 uncultured Thermodesulfobacteriota bacterium | reverse complement strand
TAACGTTCGCGGTAAGAAGAAAGTCATCGTGTCTAACCTTGAGACTGGTGAGTCAGCTGACCACCTTGTCCCAATGGGCAAGCACGTGACAGTTTCCGAAGGTGATGTACTCAAGGCTGGTGATCAAATCACTGAAGGCCCAGTCGCTCCTGAAGATCTTCTCGAAGCATGTGGCGCTCAGGTGCTCCAAGAACACCTCGTTAACGAAGTGCAGGAAGTTTACCGAGTCCAGGGTGTTGAGATCAACGATAAGCACATCGAGATCATCATCCGCCAAATGCTCCGTAAGGTTAAAATTACTGAGACTGGTGACACGGACTTCCTTTGGGGAGACCAGATTGACCGCACAAAGTTCAACCAATCAAACCGCAAGGTGGTTGCTCAGGGTGGTAAGCCTGCTGAAGGTGAAGCCGTTCTTCTCGGTATCACTAAAGCATCCCTTGAGACAGATTCCTTCATCTCAGCCGCTTCCTTCCAGGACACCACACGTGTTCTTACAGAAGCTGCAACTCTTGGACGTATTGATACGCTCCAAGGATTCAAGGAAAACGTCATCATGGGTCACCTCATCCCAGCTGGTACAGGATTCAAGACACACAAGAGCTCACGTTTCGAGTTCACAGTCGAAGAACCTGCTCCAATTGTCGAAGAGAAAGAGCCCGACGAAACTGACGAGCCAATTGTCAGCACTGAGACTGCTTAATTAGCAATCACTCCAGAAAATCATTCAGCCCGTCATCGCTTCTAGCGGTGACGGGCTTTTTCGTGCTTGGACTGTGTCTTCCTCGATACAGCATTGTGACAGACCTGGCTTGAAAAGTGTCACGGGATTCATAAGCCAAGCCAACACTGCATAACATTTACCACCACGAATATCTTAATTTCGAGTAGGTTGAAGCGTTCCTTAGTACTTGG
Organism: uncultured Thermodesulfobacteriota bacterium; assembly: GCA_964195395.1. Classification (GTDB taxonomy): domain Bacteria; phylum Verrucomicrobiota; class Verrucomicrobiia; order Verrucomicrobiales; family Akkermansiaceae; genus Rubritalea. The sequence continues at coordinate 9,849 of CAXMPP010000068.1, read as the reverse complement.
TTTACTTGAAGCTTTTGAGCACTTCGAAATTAAGTCCTTTGAGTACATCAAGAACCTGCTTTTCACTGAGGTTACGCGTGTTGCTGATCTGGATGAAAAATCTGTTGTTGTAGATCATGATCACGGACTTGTCTTTCTCTTTGAACATGACCTTGATGCCATTGACTCGGCGGGTTTGTAGACCCATGGCTGATGCCATTTGTGGGTTATTTATGTAGCTGCCAAATTGTGCCATGAGCGGGCTATCGAGAGCGAGCTGAACTCGGCAGCGTGCATTGCCATTGGTATATTGGCGGTGCAACATGGTCCCAGCAGCATTGTAGAGAGCATTATCGACTTTTGATTTTTCTCCTTTTAAGTTTCCAATAGTATCGGGGAAGAAGGGTTTTAGAGTTTCGGATTTCTTCTGGTTTACGTAGACAATAGCCTGTTGGAGTGCTGACGAAGCTTCACCATAGGCGCCTTTTTCATATGCTTTCACAGCAGCATCCATTTCTTCCGTGGTTTGATCTGCTAGCATTACAGGAGAGAGGCATACTTTCAGAAGTAGTGTGAGGTATCTAATTTTCATGGATTCTAGGGGTAGTTTTCCTAGTATCATACTACTGTCAGTGTTGGCGCTGCAATGGCAATCAAAGGAGGCAACAGGGTAACCTACTATGAGCTAATCCAAGCCTATATGAGGGCGTTTAGATTCGAGATTTGTTTGGTTTACTGAATGACTAACCAGTGATGAGTATCTGAACTCACGTAGAAAATTGTAGATTACACAAAAAAGCACCGGCCAGTGATGGCGCGGTGCTTTTGAAAGGATGTTCAGCTAGAAGCTTGATCCTTACTGTTGTTTTACGCAGCTCCACCATTTAGCACCACGTCTTTAGCTAAGAGAAAGGCTAGGATTGTAAACTAGCTTAAGTGAGGATTTGGCTGATGATTTTGGATGGTTCTACACCAGTGAGTTTATGGTCGAGCCCTTGAGATTTGAAGGTGAAGCTTTCGTGCTTGAGACCGAGGAGGTGGAGGATAGTGGCATGCAAATCGTGAACTGAGACTGGATCTTTGACGACTCCGTAGCCTAGTTCATCGGTCTCACCGTGGACGGTTCCCCCTTTGATGCCGCCTCCTGCGAGGAAGACTGAGAAGGCTTTGATGTGGTGGTCGCGACCACTTCCTTGAGCCATCGGCGTTCGGCCAAATTCTCCACCCCAGATGACGAGTGTCTCATCGAGCATGCCCCGACGTTTGAGGTCGCTGAGTAATGCGGATGTGCCTTGATCGACAATCTCCGCAGTTTTTGCGATGCTCTTCTTAATGCCGCCGTGGTGATCCCAACCGCGGTGGTAGAGCTGGATGAAGCGTGTGCCGCGCTCCGCTAGGCGGCGGGCGAGTAAGCAGTTAGACGCAAATGATCCGTCACCAGGCTTACAACCGTAGAGATCGAGTGTTTCCTGTGATTCGTCCTTGGTGTCCATTAGCTCAGGTACTGAGGCCTGCATCCTGAAAGCCAGTTCGTATTGTTCAATTCGGGTAGCGACTTCTTGGTCGTTTGTCTGCTGCGCCTTGATCTGATTGAGTTTATTTACTGCGTCGATTAGTTTGCGTTGGTCAGTTGACTGGATGCCATTTGGGTTGGTGACGTAATGGACCGGGTCTCCGGCCGATTGGAATTCCACACCTTGGAGATGGCCGGGGAGGAAGCCGTTACTCCATTGTCTCGATGAAATCGGCTGGCCCTGTCCTCCTCCAGCACTGGTGAGGACTACAAATCCGGGTAGGTTCTGGCTCTGGCTGCCTAAGCCGTAGAGGACCCATGAGCCCATAGAGGGACGCCCAGGGATGATTGATCCCGTATTCATAAATGTGTGAGCTGGGTCGTGGTTGATCTGTTCTGTGTGCATCGAGCGGACGAGCGCGATGTTGTCAGCGTGCTTTGCTATGTTAGGGAAAAGGTCGGAGATTTCCATTTGGCTTTCTCCGTGTTTGGAGAAGTCATGCTGAGCTCCCATGCACTTGAGAGCACGGCCTTGGAGCTGGGCTAGTTGTTCACCTTTGGTGAATGATTCAGGCATGGCTTTACCGTCCATCTCACGCAGCTTCGGTTTGTAGTCGAAGGTTTCTAGGTGTGAGGGGCCGCCCGCCATACTGAGGAATATGACGCGTTTGACTTTCGGTTTAAAACTGGGAATGCCAAAGGTTAAATCGCTGCCGAAGAGGTCATTGAGAGCTATTGAGCCCAGACCTGTGAGTCCTTGGGCTAGAAAACTACGGCGTGTGGTTTGATTGAACATAGGAAATGAAGTGGCTGCGTTGCTTAATAGCGGGTGATGCTCTCGTGGAGATTAAAGAGCACACGGGCGAGCGAAGTGGTGGCTGCGAGTTTTGCTGGTTCTAGATCTGCTGCGACTGGAGTAGCACCAACGTTGACGAAGTCTTTGGCTGCTTGTGGGTTTTTACTGAAGCGCTCAAATTCCTCTTGGTAAAAAGTCTCAAGGACTTCCATTTCTCGGCCCGAGGGAGATCGGCTGAGGCAGGCGAGACTGGCTCGCTCGATGATTTTTGTGTCTCCTTTTTTCAGGAGGTTTTCCGCAAAAACGCGAGCTGCTTCCAAAAAGCTGGGGTCGTTGAGGAGGTTGAGGGACTGTAGGGGAGTGTTAGAATTGGGCCTTTCCGTGGCGCATTCTTGGCGTGACGGAGCCCCAAAGTTCTTCAACATAGGATGTAGGAAAGTGCGTTGCCAGTGGGTGTAAATGCCTCGGCGGTAGAGGTCGTTGCTCTTTGATTGTTGGTACTTGCGCCGAGGGAAGTTCATGTGACGGTAGTAGCCCTCGGGTTGATAGGGGCGCACACTGGGCCCTCCCACTTTGGTGTTCAGCAGTCCTGATACGGCCAGAGCATTGTCGCGGATTAGCTCGGCTGGGAGGCGAAGTTGACTCTGACGTGCTAGTTGGCGGTTGTGTGGGTCTTGTTCCAGCAACTTGGCGTCGGGGGTGCTCGCTTGCTGGTAGGTGCGGGAGAGTGCTATTTTGCGGATCAGTGGTTTAATTTTCCAGCCGTCATCCATGAAGCTGACCGCTAGATGGTCGAGCAATTCTGGGTGTGATGGGAATTCTCCTTGGAGACCTAAGTCGCCAGTGTTACGTGAAAGGCCGATGCCGAAATACCGTTGCCAGAGGCGATTGACAAATACACGGGCGGTGAGTGGGTTGTCTTTGTTAACGATCCACTTGGCTAGGTCTAGCCTCGATTTGTGCTCGATACGTTTTCCTCCAGTTAGGAACTGAGGTGGGCTAGGAGTCACGATTTCTCCAGCCTCATCTTGCCAGTTTCCACGGTTGAGCACGCGGATGGTGCGCGGCTTTGCTGAAATGGTGGCTGGTACTGTGCTGATGGATTTCTGAAATTTCTTTAGCTCGGTTAGTAGGGATTCTAATTCTTTGGCTTTGGCTGGGTCGTTGGCTTTAGCTAAAGATTTTTTGGCGTTAGAAATCTGCTGGTCAAACACATCGAGCTTCTTTTTTTGTTCAGCGTTAGGGACGCGATAGAAGGGGCCGAACTGAGAGAACTCAATGCCGTCTTCCGTCCATTTTTTAATATCCTCTTGGTAGTGTCCGTTGCCGTTGAATGCTCCTTTTTCTAGAATATCGGAGAAGTAGGAGGCGAAGGAATAAAAGTCCTTGGCTGTGAATGGGTCGAACTTGTGGTCATGACATTCGCAGCAGGCCATAGTCGACCCAAGCCAGGCTGAACTGGTGGTGCGGACTCGTTCGGCTTGGTACTTCTTCAGGTATTCTTTATCTTGGATGCCACCTTCTTTAGAGATCTGAGCAATCCGATTGTAAGCCGCCGCAACCTTCTGTTCGAGGGTCGCATTGGGGAGTAAGTCTCCCGCGATTTGTTCGATCGTGAACTCGTCATAAGGTTTATCCTGATTGAAGGATTTGATGACGTAATCGCGGTAGGGTGAGGTCGAAATTGACATGTCGCCGTGGTAGCCAACCGTGTCGGCATAGCGGACATTATCGAGCCAACTTATCGCCATTTGCTCACCAAAATGCGGTGACTTGAGTAGTTCGTCGACCAGCGCCTCGGTAGCTAGCCGTGGGGATTGAGCATAGGCTGTGAGGAAATGCTGTGCTTGCTCAGAGGTCGGAGGTAGGCCGATGAGGTCAAAGTAGAGTCGGCGAACCAGGACTTCTGGAGCTGCGGGGTCTGAAAACTTCAAACCTTGCTTTTTGAGGTCGCGGGCAACGATCGAGTCGATGGTCGCACCCGGGGTGCTCTTGGGCGCGACATAGGCCCAATGCGCTTCATATTTTGCCCCCTGTTTGATCCATTCAGTTAAGATTTTTTTATCTGACTGGCTGAGCGATTTATGACTCTTTTTGGGAGGCATCAGGACATCGGGATCGGTGCTGTTGATGACTTTGATGAGCAGGCTTTTTGCTGGGTTTCCAGGGATAAAGACTTTGCCTTTGAGTGCGTCTTCTCGGATATCCAGGCGCAGGTCTCCCTCGCGGGTTTCTGGGTCGGTGCCGTGGCAGAAGAAGCAATTATCTGAAAGGATGGGCCGAATGTCCCGGCCGTAGCGGATTTCAGTTGCTGCCGACGACGTAGCGAAAGCTGTCTGCAGTAACACACAGAGGGCTGTGAGAGTGGGTAGGTAAAGGGATGGACGAAAGATCATGGCGAGCGTTGTTGAGAACTAGGCACCTGCAATGTTGCAAGTTTGGAGACCTAGCAAGCAGATACGATCAAAATCAAGAATAGTTGCACTAAATCGCATAAGAGATTAACTATTTTACGAGTTAGCACACATTCTTTCAAAAGACGTGATACATAGACAGCAACAACAGTTCATGTGACGAAACTCCCTTTGGCTCAATGGTGAGAATAGGGGGGGAATAAAAAAGCACCGGCCAGTGATGGCGCGGTGCTTTTGAAAAAGTGTTCTGTTTGAAGACTGAGTCTTACTGCTGCTTCTGGCGGGCGTTCGCCTTGAGGCGGAGGGCGTTGAGTGCGATGAAACCGGAAGCGTCGTTCTGGTTGTAGGCTTCTTCTTTGCCTTCTTCTGCACCTTCCATCGATGCGATTTCTTCGTCGTAAAGTGAGAAGGGTGAGCGACGGCCAGCTTGGATGCAGTTACCTTTGTAGAGCTTGAGGCGAACTTCGCCAGAAACTGTGCGCTGAGTAGAGGTGATGAGGTCTTGCAGAGCTTCACGCTCAGGAGCAAACCAGAATCCGTTGTAGATGAGCTGGGCGTACTTCGGCATGAGGCTGTCACGGAGAGCTTGAGCATCACGGTCGAGAGTGAGTGTCTCGAGGTCTTGGTGGGCTGCGAGGAGGATTGTTCCACCCGGTGTCTCGTACACGCCGCGGGACTTCATGCCTACGAAGCGGTTCTCCACGAGGTCAACACGACCGATGCCGTGCTGTCCACCGAGAGCGTTGAGCACGCGCATGACGCCGTATGGGTTGAGAAGGGTGTAACCGTCTTGCTCTGCACCAGCAGTGACGTCGCCAAGCTCAGTGATGAGGGCTGCGAGGCCTTCAGTCTGGAGACCAATGACGTTGCCTTTTTCGAAAAGGAACTGGATGTATTGGGCTGCATCTGGTGCGTCTTCAGGAGAAACTGAAAGAACGTACATGTCCTTGTTTTCTTCCTGGGTGGCATCGTACCAAGTGTCTTCCATTGCGCCCGCTTCGAAGGAAATGTGAAGCAGGTTGCGGTCCATGGAGTAGGACTTCTTCATAGATGCCTTGATCGGGATGTTGTTCTCTTCAGCGTAGGCGATCATTTCTGCACGACCGGGGAACTGAGCTCGGAACTCTTCGTCACGCCAAGGTGCGATCATCTTGATGTCAGGTGCCAGAGCTGCAACGGAAAGTTCGAAGCGAACCTGGTCGTTGCCTTTGCCTGTTGCTCCGTGAGCGATAGCGTCAGCGCCTTCAGCGATAGCGACGTCAACCATGCCCTTAGAAATACATGGGCGTGCGATGGATGTTCCGAGCAGGTAACGGCCTTCGTAAAGAGCGTTGCCTTGGAACATTGGGAAAATGTAGTTCTCTGCGAAGTCTTCTTTGAGGTCGCCGATGTAGCACTTGGAAGCTCCAGTCGCGAGAGCTTTGGCTTCGAGACCATCGAGTTCTTCTGCCTGTCCGACGTCGGCACAGTAAGCGATGATTTCTGCGTTGTACTTGTCCTTGAGCCACTTCAGAAGAACTGAAGTGTCGAGGCCACCAGAGTAGGCTACTACGATTTTCATAATTTTAGTTAGTAAAAGGGTTGAGCTTCAGTGAAATCCGAAGCGCTTGTCTGCTGTGAAAATAAGCAGGGAATGGCTGCTTGGGCAAGTGGAATAGGCTACGAGCTGTAAGCTCTGTTCGACGCTCCCAGCTTAGAGTGTGTCGAGGTCTTCGAAGTCGTCGTCGGCGCCTTCAAAGTCGACTTCGCGGACGCGTTTGAGGTCGCGGAGACGTTCGACATTTTCACGTAGCACGTCTCGGACTCCGCGGACATTGCGGATCGCTTTGAGTTCTAGTTCGGGGAGTGTCCGATCAGAGGTAACGAGTGCGAGCGTGCCTAGCTTGACGATTCGCAGAAGGAAGGGGAGCTGGATGGTGGTGTCTTTAATCCTGTAGAGCTCGATTTCATTGACTTGTTGATTGAAGACTCCAGTGCGGAGGCGGATGCGCTCGCTGGTGAGTTCATACCTCAGGCAGCGGACTACGAGATACTGCCATAGCGACCAGCCCACAGGCAGGATGAGGCCATAGAGGACGTAGTTTGTGGTGTAGCAGGCGGCAGTGATAATCACTGCGCTCACTACGAGACCGATCAAGAATTTGTTGAAATTGATGAACTGTGATGGAGAACTACTCCAGAGATTACTTTCTGTAGTCATGGACAGGATGTTAGAAGGGGGATGTGGAAGAGGTAAGTAAAAAGTGCGGAGTTTTTTCTAACTTTCTAGTGTTTCGCTGTATGACACCATTGCTGCCGAGCTGGGGCTCGGCGCTCCCACAGGCTTACTTGATGATGACAGTGGCGCCGGGTCGGATTATTTTTGGCAGTTTGGTGGCATCCCAGTTGGCCATGCGGATACAGCCGGCGCTGCGGCCTCGGCCGATTTTATCGGGCCGGTTAGTGCCGTGGATGCCGATGCCTGGTCGGCTGAGTCCCATCCAATGAACGCCGACCGGGTTGTTGGGTCCGGCTGGAATGGTCAGGCTCGTCGTACTGCGCTGGCCGGTTTTGAGCAGTGAGTCATCGAAGCGCCAAGTGGGGAACTCGATAGAGTTTTTCATGGTCCATGTACCGTAGCGGATGAACTGTGGTTTTCCAGGGGTGATAGGGTAGGCGGCTACGATGGTGGCGCGGTGCTCATCGTAGATCGTGAGGTTTTGCTCAGGCTCTGGATCGTCTTCTACTATCATCGCGCGCGGTGAGCCGGGGTCGGGGGAGTTGACTATTGAGATGCGTACCGGTTTTGCTGCTGGGGTTTCGGGAGTAGAGGGAAGCTCTGAATTTCCTAACTCAGTAGATGGTTCAGCGGCGGTGATAGGCTCGAGTGGTTCGTAGACGCGGATTTGAAACTTTTTGGTGTCGATGACAGCCCAGCGCTTACTGAGAACTGGGTCGGATTTATAGGTGCGACCATGTGCCATGATTTCGATTCGGAAGGGCTCGACGTTGGGGACGCGCATGGCGGTGCGGATTCCCGCGTTATCGATCAACTTCTTGCCATTGATGAGCTTGAGAAAATCTTCAGTAGTGTGGTAGCGCTCGGCCATAAACTCGGCGACGGAGCGGTAGGGCATATCTTTGCGGGTGGATTGATACCCTCGGTTGCTTCCCCAGCGGAAGCCGGTGTCGACAAATTTTGTGACTACTTCTGGGACGATGGCGGTGGCGTAGAGATTTGGGACTTGTTGTGTAGCGTCTTCTTTTACTTTGTCCCACTCGCTGTCCTTGCGGCCAAACTTCTTATTGTAGGCTTCGATCGCCATTTTGGTGAAGGTGCCCATTTTTCCATCGAGCACACCGGGGCCAAAATCTTGTTGGTCTAGGTAGATCTGAAGCCGCGCGATCTCCTCGCGCTCATGGGGGATTTTCAAGTCATCACCAGAGACCTCGTCGACCATCTGCGCCCGTGGAGGTGCAGTATCCGCTGGAGGAATTACAGGCTTAGGGGCTTCGAGCGTGATGGAGGGCGCTTCAACTTGAACCAATACCGCAGGCTCAAGAGCGAGCAGCGTCAAAGGGATGAAAAAAAGTGTGAGTATTAGCAGGCGTATATTTAGCATACGCCGCTACCCTTCCACTCTTTCTTGCAGTATGCAAGTTTTGCGATTAATCGCAGATGAACTCAGCCAGTCTGCCGGCGATAATAGCTGGAACGATGGCTGTGATGAGGACATCATTTCCTTCGTATTCAGTGCTCATTACTTTAGCTTCCTTATGCAAAATGGCAGAGAGGTCTCCACGGCTTTGTGGGATGCGGTAGCAATGGCTGCGGACTCGGTCAGCAAGCATGACGGTGCATTGCTGTCTGAGTTCATCGAGGCCAAGACTCTCTTTGGCTGAGAGGAGTAAAGTGTCTTCAAGCTTCTCTTGGAGATTGTCGAGAACCTTAGAGTCTTCAACTTTGTCTATTTTATTGAGCACCGTGATCATTGGCTTTCCTTCAGCTCCTAGCTCGTTAAGGACGTGCATCGTTGTCTCGAAAAACTCAAGAGCTCTCGGGTCGCTGGCATCAAGCACGTGAATCAGAAAGTCGGCGAGCACTGCTTCTTCGAGCGTTGCTTTAAATGCCTCAACTAGGCGGTGAGGTAGATTTCTGACGAATCCTACGGTGTCGGTGAGTAGCAGAGTTTGGCCGTCGGGGAGCTCAATAGAACGCGTGGTAGTATCAAGCGTGGCAAATAGCATGTCTTTTGCCATGATGTCTGAACCTGAAAGAATGTTGAGCAAGGTTGATTTACCGGAGTTGGTGTAACCTACGATTGCGGCGTGTGGAGTGTCGTTTTTCTCGCGGTCTTTGCGTCGCGTTGCGCGTTGTGAGCGGACCGATGCTAGCTCACGCTTGATGCGGTCAATACGCTTTCGGGCAAGTCTGCGGTCTACTTCGACCTGCATTTCTCCCATGCCTCGGGATGCTCCGCCACCACCACCAGCACCACCTTCACGGTCGAGGTGGCCCCACATGCGCGCCATTCTAGGGAGGGCGTATTGCATACGTGCGAGTTCGACCTGGAGTGTTGCTTCTTTAGTCTGAGCGCGCTGGGCAAAAATATCGAGAATGACTTCTTCTCGGTCGATCACACAGATTTGAGCCAGCTCTTCCCACTCACGTTGTTGGGATGGGGCGAGTTGGTTATCGAAGACGATGCAATCGCATTCGTGGGCGTGAGCGAGCTCGACGATTTCGGCTGCTTTGCCAGTACCGCAAAGGTACTTTCTGTGCATCGCGCGCGACCATGCGAGTTCGAGGGAGACAACGCCAACGCCCAAGGTCGAGACGAGCTCTTCCAGTTCTTCTAAAAGGCTGATATCGGCGTCTTCCTCGCGGCGATTGAATGAAAGGCGGACGAGCAACGCGCGCTCGACCATTTCTGGTTTTTCCCTGACTTCGAACATATGTCCCGTCATGGATAGGCTATTTGCCCGCTAGGACAATACTTTTCATTCATGAGCTTGAATGACAGGAAAGTCATCAAGATCAAATTTCCAGCGAGGAAAGTGGCTGGAGGTCTTGAGAGCTTCATTAGCGGGCTGCCCAAGAGCGAGTGGATGCAAGATATCGAGCGATCCATCTTGGCTGACGGAGGGCAAAAAAAGAGGGCCTTTGA
>CAXMPP010000067.1:419-10912 GCA_964195395.1 uncultured Thermodesulfobacteriota bacterium | reverse complement strand
ACGCCTCACAAGCTTGGCCGCAAGCAAAGAGGGCTGCGTGTTCCTCCGCGATACCCACATCGAAATAGCGCTCGTTGAGCTCATTCTTGAAGATGTCTAACTTTGTTCCACCTGGCATTGCTGCGGTGATAGCGGTGATTTTAGGATCCTTTTTCGCGAAGTCTGTGAGCTTGCGACCGAAAATCTCTGAAAAGGTTGGGATGCTACCCGCTGCAGTCGAGCCATCTTCGATCTTGTAGGCGCCGAGTCCATGAAACTTCCCAGGGTTGTCGAGGGCTGGAGTGTAGCCGCGCCCCTTTTCTGTGATGATATGAAGCACGACTGGCTCCTCTTGATCGCGTAGGTATTCGAAAGTGTCGACCAAGGTCTCGATGTTGTGACCATCGATTGGACCGAAGTAGCGGATGCCAAACTTTTCAAACAGGACACTGGGCGCGAGTAGATTCTTAGCTCCTTGTTCTAACTTGTGGGCGAGTTTTCTTGCACCCATGCCACCAAATTTCTCTACTATGTCAGCGGTTTTACTGCGAACAGATGAGTAGGTGGCACTTGTTTGGAGACCATTGAAGTGTCTGGCTAGGGCTCCAACATTCTTGTCGATCGACCATTCATTATCATTGAGTACGACGATGAACTTCTTGGTCGTGTCTGTAATATTGTTAAGGGCTTCAAGTGTGGTTCCACAAGTGAAAGCGGCATCTCCCGCGACTGCGATCACGTCGAAATTTTTGCCCGCTAGATCGCGTGCAGATGCCATTCCTAGCGCAGCGGACACTGCTGTGCCAGCATGTCCAGCTCCATAGCAATCGTGCTCGGATTCGGTACGCAGTAGGTAACCGTTGAGTCCGTCGTGAGTGCGGATGGTGTGGATCTCGCTGGCGCGCCCCGTAAGCATCTTATGGACGTATCCCTGGTGAGAAACATCGAAGGTGAATTTGTCCGTTGGAGAGTCGAAGACATAGTGAAGCGCGATTGAGAGCTCTACTACACCTAGGTTAGGCCCGAGGTGACCGCCGGTGACTGAGAGTCTGGAAATCAGAACGTCACGGATTTCCTGAGCTAGCTCTGGTAGATCTGACCTATGGAGTTTCTTGAGGTCTCCTGGAGATTGGATCGTGGAGAGTAGGCGCGGAAGCGGTTCTGGTGATTTAGAAGAGTCTGATTTCATCGTCATCTGATGATGATGGGGTGTTGTTGGACGGTTTTGATACCGTTTTAGTGACCCCTTTGGTGCCACTATTTTTGATAGTTTCAAGTCGCTTTTTCGCTGAAGTAAGCGTGGTCTCACACTCAGTGAGTAGCTTGGCGCCTCGTTCGTAATGGCTAATCAACTCCTCAAGAGGGAGTTGATCTGATTCCATCTGGTCGACAAGCTTGTCGAGTTCTTCCATTGCCTCCTCGAATGATGGGGCTGATTTTTTAGGCATAATAAAAAAATAAGGCTAATTTCTTAGTTCTTCTCGCGTATTTGGGTGCGTGAGTAGTAGTTGGATGGTTCAAATAAGCTGGAAAGTGCAGCTCTGTGAGGATATCTGCCAACCTGCGAATCAATCAATGGCGCGACACTTGCATTTTGACTTATGTTGGGGGCTCCTGGATTTCCTGTGAAGTAGCTGACCCATGGTAAGTAGGCCAATGCTGCGAAGTCACGATTTTTGTAAAGTGAGGAACGGATGTCGTCGCCGCGGTAGCTCATGCTGGAAATGTGGATACCTGCGATTGGGGTGCTCTTATCAGCGATGGCTTCGATCTTTGTAAAGTCACCGTAGGATTGTGGAATCCAGATCGCGTGTCTGTCAGCATACCAAGCGACTGCCCATGGTTGATCTGAGATGATGACGTCTTCTGGGTTAGTCAACTGGTTCAGTGGGCCATTGAGGCTGTACGAGTGGACTCCCTCGATAGAGGCGGAGGCGCGTCTGCCCTCAGTTAATTGCTTGATGTGTAAAAGAAGCGGTGCTGCTGTTACGAGAAGAATGATGACAATGTGGAGATTGCCTAGTAAGCCAGATTGCTGACTCAGTGGGCAGCGAGACCAAATGATACTAATAAGCGCCACTCCATAGGCACACATGAGGGGCGCGAACAAGAGATGGAGTTGATTCGGATCGAGTTGGCTATCGGTGAGTCCGTAGATACCCATGCCTATCGAGGCGAATATCCACATAATGAGAATATGCCAACGGAATAGGGCGATGCTGGTGCGTTTGAATGGGTGGGCGAGGCAAAGGAAAAACGCTGGAGCCAAGATGAGACCACCCAAGTAATTGTGAACGTTAGAGATTTGTAGTAGCGTTGACTGCGCTGTCCTAGCAAGGAGTCCTCTGACGTTAAAGTCTGGGGAGTCAACTTGACGCATTGCGTTATCAGCAGCTCCTCCAGCTCCGTGAATAGCATGGAAGGCAGTCCCTTTAGCTTCTCCAGTTTGTGTCCAGTTGAAAATAATAGGACCGGCGATGAAGAGTAGCATAATGGCAGCTAGGCCGACTGCGATGACTCCGCGCGGTCGGAAATAGAAGCAGGCGAAGATGAAGTAGCCGATGAAGATCCATAAGGTCATCCAGTGTGAGAGTGCAAGGAGTCCGAAGAAGAAGCCAGATAGTAGTGCTGGAACTAGTGGTTTGCGTTCAGCTTCTTGAGCTTCTACGGCGCGCCATGCCAGGTAGGCGCCTGCAGAAAAGAGTGTGAGCATAAGCATTTGCGGGAGGCCGGCTTGAGTGATTCTCCACATGTATTCAGAGAAAACCATGATCATAGCTACGACTGATGCTATTTTCGTGTCAAAAATACGTGAGATCAGTAGGTAGTTGATACCTATGGCAATCAGGAAAAAGACAGCGCAGGTAATAGCGATGACCCGGTCTAGTTGGTAGATGTTGTCATTAGCTTCCATTTTGTGATTTTCAAAATCGTCGCCGCCTACCATTTTCAGAACTCCTGCATAGATGAGGATGTTGAGTGGTGAATGGTAGGTTTCAGGGATTTTCTGGAGGTTGATATCCTTTTTGTTTTCAACTAACTGCTGGAGAGTTACGGGACGAATGAACTGTGTGGTTAGGCCATTTCCTCTCGCCACTTCACGGGCTACCTGAGCCTGGTCAATGCCAGTTCTGCTAGTGAGTCCGTCAAAGCTGAATACTGTGTGCAGCACGAAAATGCTGATGAGGAGGGTGGCGAAAATGGCGTGGCGGAAAAAGCTGCCGGAGTCGTTTGCGGATTTTGCGTTCATCGATTGAGGTTAGACGTCGAGTTCTTTGAGTTTGCGTTGAAGTGTGCGACGGCTGATACCTAGCAGTTCAGCTGCCGCAGTGCGATTATTATTTGTGTGTTTCAGCGCTTGCCGAATAGTTTCTGATTCAAGGGTGTGTAGATTGAAGTGGGTGAAGGGTGACTGAGTGAGGGTAACCACACCTTGGTTGTCTCCTTCTTTAGTGACTGGAGAGGGTGGTTGTATGAGGGGGGCACCCGATTGAATGTTGTACGGGAGTTGGTTGGGTTCGATGCTTTTACCGTTACACATGACGACTCCGTGCTCGATGGCTGTGCGAAGTTCGCGGACGTTGCCCGGCCAGTCGTAGCGCTGAATAAGCCCTAAGGCTTCGGTTGAGATGGAGTTGACTTGCTTATTGTTCTCTTGATTGAATTCCTTAAGGAATGCGTTTGCTAGGAGTATGATGTCTTCTTTGCGATTCCTTAAAGGGGGGAGTGTCATCCTCACAACGTTAAGTCTGAAGAAGAGATCTTCGCGGAAATCTCCTTTTGAGACCATTCTAGCAAGGTTTTTGTTGGTTGCCGTGATCACCCTCACATCTATTTTTATAGTTGAGTTTGATCCCACGCGCTCGATGGTTCGCTCTGAGAGAACTCGGAGTAGTTTTACTTGCGCGGCTTGATCAATCTCACCAATTTCATCTAGGAAGAGTGTTCCTCCATCAGCTTGCTCAAATCGACCAATGCGTCTTTGATTCGCTCCTGTGAAGGCTCCTTTTTCATGACCAAAGAGCTCACTTTCGAGTAATTGGGGTGAGAGTGCTGCGCAGTTTACCGTGATAATTTTATCTTTAGGGCGTCCGCTGAGTGAATGAATCGCATTGGCCACAACCTCTTTTCCAGTTCCTGACTCGCCTTCGATGAGGATCGTGGCTTTGGTTGGAGCGATTTGAGTGATCATCGTATGAATTTGCGCCATTGCGGGAGAACTGCCGATTAGAGGTTCTAGTCCGTGTGGTTGTTTACCTACCTTTTTGCGTAGTTCTTGGTTTTCAGACTCTAGCTTTTTGTTGTTGGATTCAAGTGACTTACTGCGCAGGGCGCGCTTGATCATAAGTTCCACTTCATCAATGTTGAGCGGCTTGGTGACAAAGTGCCAAGCCCCGCGGCGCATAGCCTCAACAGCTGTGTCGACTGAACCATAGGCGGTCATCATGATGGCTATGGGGGAATGAGGTAGTTTAAGGATGCGATCAAGCAGGTCCATGCCGCTGTCTCCACCCATTCGTAGATCAGTGAGGACGAGGTCGATTTTCTCTGAGTTGAGAATGTTCGTAGCCTCTCTGATGTCTGAGGCCACGTAGCAATCGAACTCGTCTTCTAGGGCCATGCGCAGACCGTCGCGGGTGGATTTTTCGTCGTCGACGATGAGGATAGTGGCGTCCATAAGGTGATTTATTCGTGTTCGAGGTCGATAATTTCCGACTGATTGTCTGGAAGCAGGCGCAGATGACGCTCTTCGCGAGGTATGTGAATCTTCACAGTGGTACCTTCGTTGATTTCGCTTTGGATCTCTATTTCGCCGCCGTGTTCGCGGACGATGCGCCTAACGACAATGAGCCCAAGCCCGGTTCCTGAGCTTTTCGTTGTCTTATAGGGCTCGTAGAGAGATCCCATGTGTTCTGGCGAGATTCCAGATCCGTCGTCACGTATACTCAGGGTAACCTCGAAATCGGTATTCTCTGTGTTTATCCAGAGATTGCCTCCTGATGCTGGAAGCGCCTGTGCGGCATTGCGAATGAGATTGTAGAGAGCCTGTTGGATTTGATCCGCATCTAGATCGAGGAGGGGGAGGCTGTCGGCTAAATCTAGAGTCACTTGCGCGTGTCTGCTTTGCAATTCGGCCTCCAGTGTGCTGAGTGTGGTTTTTAAAATCTCATGCAGTTGCCGCTTTTCTCTAACTGGGAACGTGGGCCGAACGGCATGAAGAAATTGCTTAAGGATAGAGTCGAGCCTCTTGATTTCACCTTGAGCGGTTGTTAAAAGGGCTCCCAATTCAGCTTGATTACCTTTCGGGAGCTTGCGCAATTTACGGCGCATAAGCTGTAGGTGGATATCAAGTGAGTTGAGTGGGTTTCCGATTTCGTGCGCGACTCCAGCTGCGAGCAAGGTGAGGGCGTTGAGTTTTTCGCTCTCCACGAACTCAGCGGCCTCTTGTTTTGATTTTGTGACATCTCTAACGAGCATGACATACCCCAAATGTCCGTCTTTCCCCACAATAGGGCTTTTTATTGGAGATATGTAAAAATTAAGCGTAAGGTGTTCTGGGTAAAATACTTCCAAGTCTCTATTTATGACGCTATCAGGTCTAGCGACGGAGTTCCAGTCGAAGCCTCGAATGGCCGCGTTGATGTGCTGACCTAGACTTTTTTGATGGTCAATACCAAAGAAATTGAGCGCCGATTGATTGGCGAATGTGATGACACCCTCGGGAGAAAGTATCAATAAGCCCTCCTTGAGCGCCTCAAAAACATTTTCTAAAAATCCTTTATCGCGGACAAGTCGACTCACAAGATTTTGAACCTCGCTGGGAGAAAATCTATCTAAGCGCGTGATGAGCTTGTCTAAGAAGCCGTCTTTCATCTATAGTGTGAGAATGGAAGTTATTCTAGTGTATATCAATTTTCCAAATAAGGAATGTGCGCGTCAGATTGGCACAGCGCTTATAGAAAAGCAACTGGCAGCTTGTGTCAACATCATCCCAGAAATTGAGTCAATCTACCAATGGAAAGGTGAGATCTGTACGGAGAAAGAAGTGATGGTTGTGGTGAAGACGACTGCGAGTCGCTATAAGCAACTTGAGAAGTACGTGGTAGAAAATCACCCCTACGATGTACCGGAGGTGATCAGTTTGCCATTGTCGCAAGGTTCAGAACCCTACCTCAATTGGGTGCATGATCGAATGGAGGGCTACCACTAATAGGAATTTCTAGTAGAGAGTCCTGCGGGGTTCTTCAGGTTCCGGTTTGGGTGGGATAGGTTGTTCTCCCATGATTTCAAAATCACCTTCTTCACAGCAGCGGACAAAGCCTTCGGCGTAACCTTTGAGCTGATCCCAGACTCTTCGAATCTCTTCAGATTCAGTGCTGGTGATTGAGTTATCCAGTGCTGCCGCTGAAATTTGCGTCAGAAGGTGGGAAAATTGGCTGACGATCTCGTTCGTTGCGGGAAGGTATTGAAATCCTTTTTTACAATGGCTCTCAGGATTGCGAACGAAATATCCTCCACATTGCTCTGCTAAGTGCTCAATAATGGCGTTGTGGCCGGTGAGTTCAAAAATGTTTACAATGCGATCGATAGGGTTTCTGCTACCGGATCCGAGACCTGATTGATCTTGAGCCCACTTGTAGACGAGAGAAAGTGAGACACCTAATTCTGAGGCGACGACCTTTGGCGACGTCTCTTTGAAAGCAATTTTTAGCACTTCGTGGGATTCCATACGGCTGTTCTAGAATGATGCATCCTCTTTTCAAGGCTCATATTTAAAGAGTCGGTTCTAGACTGCTGGCAAAGCTTATGAAATGGTGGGTTTAGAACTTAAGCAACTATGAAGACCATCCATGTAGCAGCAGGCAGTGTGAATCAAACCCCGTTAGATTGGGAGGGAAATCTCTCTAGGATTCTAGCAGTCGTCGACGAGGCTAGAGCAAAGGGGGTGCAGGTGTTATGTTTGCCAGAGTTGGCAATTACTGGCTACGGCTGTGAAGATGCCTTTCTGATGCCTAATACTGTGGAGTGCGCTGAAAATGCATTAGCTAAGTTGGTTGCTAATAGCTCAGGCATGGTGATTAGCGTGGGTTTACCTTGGCGACATAACCATGCTTTATTCAATGTGGCGGCTGTGATTGTCGATGGTGAGTTGTTGGGCTTAGTTGGAAAACAACACTTAGCGGGTGATGGACTTCATTATGAACCGAGGTGGTTCAATCCTTGGCCGCGCGGTGAGGTGGCCGTAACTGAGTGCCTTGGTCAAGAAGTGATGCTTGGTGACCTTTTGTTTGACGTTGGTGGAGTGCGCTTCGGCTTTGAAATCTGTGAAGATGCTTGGTCAGCTACACGTCCAGGCGCCTCTCTCGCTGCTTATGGCTTAGATTTATTGTTGAATCCGAGCGCCAGCCATTTCGCCTTTGGCAAGCAACGGCTGCGTGAACGATTCATCAACGAGGGATCGAGAAGCTGTGGCTGCGCATATCTATACGCAAATTTATTAGGGAACGAGTCTGGTCGAGTTATTTTTGATGGCGGCCCACTTATTTCAAATCAAGGAGAGCTCGTGGCTCACGGTCAGCGGTTTAGTTATAAAGATCACACGCTCACGTCAGCACTGATCGATCTTGAGGTGAATCGTAGTAAAGTTGCTTCGACAGCAAGCCGTGTGGTGGTGGTGCAAGATCCAGCCGGTCTAGTGATGTCAGATTGGCAGCCTGAGTTTCTTCGATCGGCCCCGAGCCCACATATAGATCCTCCCGTTTGGAGAAAAGAGGAAGAGTTCGCTCATGTTGTGGGGCTAGCTTTGTTCGACTACATGCGTAAGAGTTTTTCTCAAGGATTCGTGGTTTCGTTGAGTGGTGGTGCTGATTCATCCGCCGTGAGTTGCTTGGTTACTATAGGTCTGCGCCTCGCGATTGCAGAACTGGGTGAAGCTGGGGTGCGTGCTCGATTGCCTCACGTGACCTTAGCTGAAAATACCGACGAATGGATGTCTCAGTTATTAGCCTGTGTGTATCAGGCATCGGAGCATAGTGGCGATACGACTGAGCAAAGCGCTAAAGAGTTAGCTGAAAACCTTGGTGCGGATTACCAGAGCTGGGTGATTGCTCCTTTGGTGGAGGGATACACTTCCATGGTGAGCGGAGGTTTAGGCCGAGAACTGACCTGGGCAAAGGATGATATAGCTCTACAAAATATACAAGCACGCGTGCGATCCCCAGGGATCTGGATGTTGGCAAATATTCGGAACTCACTTTTGTTAGCAACGAGTAATCGCTCTGAAGCGGCAGTGGGGTATGCGACAATGGATGGCGACACATCCGGCGGCTTGAGTCCTGTCGGAGGGATTGATAAAGCATTCCTACGTGAATGGTTAGTGTGGCTTGAAAAAGAAGGTTCCGAGTTAGTTCAGCCGATTCCAGCCTTGAAATACGTCAATGACTTGCAGCCGACCGCTGAACTGCGACCATCCGATCAAGGTCAGACGGATGAAAGTGATCTCATGCCGTATCTGGTGCTGGACGCTATTGAGCGTGCTGCGATTAGAGATAAACGCGCGCCACTTTCTATTTATATTCTCATTCGTGAACGCTTCCCTGATTACTCAGCTGAGCAATTGAGAGAATGGGTCCTCAAGTTTTTCCGACTCTGGTGTCGCAATCAATGGAAGCGTGAGCGCTATGCCCCATCATTCCACGTCGATGACGAAAATCTAGACCCTAAAACGTGGTGCCGCTTCCCAATCCTATCGAGTGGATTTGCAGAGGAATTGCGTGCATTAGAGGCTTATTCCGATTTAGGTTAGTACTTTAGACAGAAAAGTCGTGCAAGGTAGAACCTGGTACGACTTTTTTAAGTTGGTATAAGGTGGATTACAATTGGATAGCTGCGACGATTGCGGCGCCCATTTCGGCTGTACCTACTTTGGTTTCAGTACTTGCGCCCGTGTAAAGATCTCCGGTGCGGAGCCCTTTGTCGATGGCGTTATTGACTGCATTATCGATAGCATCCGCAGCTTCATTTTCTCCGAGTGAGTAGCGGAGGAGCATGGAGACTGATAGAATCTGTGCGATAGGGTTAGCTATGCCCATGCCTGCGATGTCCGGAGCTGATCCGCCAGATGGCTCGTACATCCCGTAGTAGAGTCCATTGTCTTTCTGGTTGCCAAGGGATGCGGATGGCAGCATGCCGAGTGAACCTGAAAGCATGGCCATTTCGTCAGAAAGGATGTCACCGAAGAGGTTGCCTGTGACGATGACGTCGAATGAGTTGGGCTGCTTGATGAGCTGCATCGCTGCGTTGTCCACGTAGAGGTGGGAGAGTTCTACTTCTGGAAATTCTTTAGACATTTCAGTAGCCACTTCGCGCCAAAGAATAGAGCACTGGAGGACGTTTGCTTTATCAACAGAGCAAAGTCGCTTGTCGCGAGCCATTGCTGCGACGAATGCCACTCGGCAGATGCGCTCGATCTCGTGTTTGCTGTACACCATGGTGTCGTGCGCCGTTGGGTTCTCCTGGTTGTCGTCACGGCCTTTTGGTGTACCAAAGTAGATGCCACCTGTGAGTTCGCGAACACAAAGGACGTCGAAGCCATTTGGGATGAGCTCGTTCTTTAGTGGAGATGCGTGCTTCAGCGCTGGCAGGCAGACACCTGGGCGAAGGTTAGCGTAGAGGTTGAAATGCTTTCGAATTGGGAGGAGTGCGCCTCGCTCGGGCTGGTCATCAGGGGCGAGGTTTACCCATTTAGGGCCGCCGACGGAGCCGAATAGAATCGCATCCGCTTGTTCGCATGCGTGGACTGTTTCTTCTGGGAGTGGGCATCCTTTAGCATCGATTGCAGCGCCGCCAACGAGGCACTCCTCGGTGCTTACAGTAAAGCCGAAGCGGTCAGATGTGGCTTGCAGCACTTTGAGTGCTTGCTCCATAACTTCAGGGCCAATTCCGTCGCCAGAGAGGACGGTGATGCTGTGATTGCGGTTCATGCGCGGGGTTTAGCAAAGCACTAGGCTCTTGAGAACCCCCATTTTGAAAAATCTTACATCATATTATAATTGTACATTGGTGAAGGAGTATTCATCTTCCGTGATGTGGAACTTTTTCAAGACATTTGCCTTATCATTGCTGGACTCATTGCACTGTATTTTGGTGCTGAATGGCTAGTCAAAGGAGCATCCGAGATAGCGATCAAAATGGGCATTTCGCCTTTGGTGGTTGGTCTTACCGTGGTGGCTTTTGGTACCAGTACCCCAGAGTTGTTAGTTTGTCTTGAGGCAAATGCTGATGGTCACCCAGACGTAGCTCTCGGAAATATTATCGGATCTAATATATGTAATATTGCGCTAATTTTAGGGATAGCGGCAGTGATGAAGCCTATTGAAATTCATCGGCAAATTATTCGTCGCGAAATGCCAATCCTGATTGTGGTGACACTGGGTTTCATAGCTATGCTTTGGAATGGTAGCGTCTCACAAATTGAAGGCGGAGTCTTATTTCTTTGCGTGGTGACCTATGTG
>CAXMPP010000067.1:0-409 GCA_964195395.1 uncultured Thermodesulfobacteriota bacterium | reverse complement strand
GTGAGTTTAGTGCGGGAGAGGTTGCGGCAGTTCAGCAGTCAGGTGCTAAGAAATTGGCGATCAGCGTGGCGTTTATTTTAGTCGGACTAGCTGTGTTGAAGTTTGGGTCAGAATGGTTAGTGAAAGGTGGAGAAAATGTTGCCAGTGCGATGGGTATCGATGAGGCGATTATCGCGCTCTTCCTATTTGCGTTTGGAACATCATTGCCAGAGTTGGCGACTTCTATCATCGCCGTACGTAAGGGCGAGGGGGATATTATTACCGGCAATGCGATAGGCTCATGCATTTTCAATATTTTAGCGGTGATTGGTATCACAGCGATGATAAGGCCGATTGCTGAGGGTGAGATCGAGCTCCTTGATAAGATGGTGATGCTGGGTGTGACAGTTGGTATCTTCTTCTTCATGTG
>CAXMPP010000066.1:0-11082 GCA_964195395.1 uncultured Thermodesulfobacteriota bacterium | reverse complement strand
AGAAGTCCCTTATGGGACGACCACTGGAGGTTTGATGGATAACATCGTGGCGGCCAATGAAAAAGGGAAGATCAAGATTTCTAAGGTGGTGGACAATACTGCTGCAAATGCTGAAATTTTGGTGCATCTACCGGTTGGATCTGAGCCAGAAGTTGTGCGTGATGCGCTGTATGCGTTTACCGATTGTGAGTCGAGCATCTCACCGAATTCCTGTGTGATTATCGACAGTAAACCTAAGTTTATGGGGAGTCATCCTCAAGCATAGTGCGTTTCACACCAAGGATCTACTTCAGAAGGAATTAGAGATTCGTTTGGCGGAACTCAATGACAAGTGGCACTTTAGTTCGTTAGAAAAGATATTCATCGAGAATGAAATCTATCTCTCGATGAAGGACTGTAAGAGCATGGAGGAAGTTGTCACCGTGATCGATAAGGGACTGACTCCATTCAAGAAACTACTCCAGCGTGATGTGCTGGAAGAAGATATCGTCAAACTTTCTAAGTTACCATTCTTGCGCATGACTCGGTTTGATAGCGCAAAGGCTGATGAATTACTCAAGGCATTGGAAGATGCTATTGAGGAGGTGGAGAAAAATCTGCGAAATCTGACGCGTTACACGATCAGCTATTTCAAGAATCTATTGAAGAAGTACGGTAAAGGACGCGAGCGGAAGACTGAGATCTCTAGCTTTGCAAAAGTGGACCGGACTCAAGTTGTTGTCGCTAATGAGATTCTCTACATCGACCGTAAGAACGGATTCGCTGGCTTTGGCTTGAAAAAAGAAGAGTCGTTAGAAAAGTGCTCAGAGCTCGATGACATGATTGTGATAGGGACTGACGGCAAGATGAAGGTGATGAAGGTCGCCGAGAAGCTCTTTGTCGGTAAGCGCCCTCAGCACATTGCTATTTTCCGCAAGGATGATGACAAAGTCTACTCAGTGATTTACCGTGAAGGTCGAGATGGCCCGATCCGGGCGAAGCGATTCCGCATCGGTGGAGTGACACGCGATAAAGAATATGATCTAGCAACAGCAACGAAGGGGACGCGGATTCTCTACTTTGTAGTGCATGAAAATGAAGCAGAGTCGAATGATAATGTCGTGCTCGTCCATCTCAAAGCCCAGCTTAGGTTGCGTAATCTTTCCCGACCATTTAAGTTTGAAGACATCGCGATCAAAGGACGCGGTGTTCGTGGTAATCTAGTCACAAAACACGGAGTTGACCGCGTGGTTCGCGCGCCTAAGAATCAAGAGTTAGATCTGGGTGATTCGTAAAAAAATGAACACTGCTCCTTAGTCAAAGACCGAATATTGGACGTGCTTTATTTGTTCGCCACTACGGAGCGTTATGGCGACTTAGCTGAGCGTGGTTCAATAAAAAACACCCAGAGCGCGTGCGCTGCTGAGTGCGTGAAAGGGGACTTGAAGGCGATTATTTGATCGTAATTTTGCGGCCTTTGTTCTCTTTCCATGCTTTGCTGACTGATTTATAGATTTCACTGAGGTCATCTTTGTCGACGACGCGAAATTCGATGGTCTTGGAGTGGGTGGTGATAGGGTATTCTTTGTGGACAGTGGTATCAGGGTCGACTCCAAATTTATCTCCAGCTTCTTTGCTAATGTCTTTAGCTCGATTGATAAGGTTGGTGGCGGCATTAGAGCCATTACTTTCACCGAGAGCTTCGAGAGCGTAGAAGCGAGTGAGAGCGGCTCCCATGGTTTCGATGTCCACTTCGTGCACGACAGCTCCTTTTACGTGGTAAGTGCTCATGCTGACCGATGAGATACGTGCTAGAGAAACCATGTAGCTGCCGCCTGGAAGATTAGCTTCCCAGAATTTTATAGGAGAATTTTGGTCGGTGACATTATCATTTTTTTTCTGAGCTGTGGCTGAGATGGGCGCCATGACTGCAGCCGTGAGGGCGATGATAGGTAGAATAAATTTCATAATAGATAGTTTCTATACTTTTCTTACGGATGCTGGCAATGATGGTTACGCGAATCTTGTGAAAATCTTGGTTTACAAGGAGTGCACAAGTTGAGATGAATCAGTCGATGCCAAAATATCGCCCAAACGTAGCTGCCATTATCATTAATAGAGAAGGAGAAATTCTTGTCTGTGAGAGGTCTAACAATGGGAGGGCATGGCAATTCCCCCAAGGCGGGGTAGATAAAGGTGAAACCAATCTAGAGGCACTTTACCGAGAAGTCTGGGAGGAAGTGGGACTAGAGAAAAAGCATTATAAAGTGCTAGAAGAGAAGGGTGGGTATAAATACCTCTACCCACAAAAAGTACGAGAGAAGAAGAAGTTCGACGGTCAGAAGCAAACGTACTTTCTTTGCCGCTTAAAGAAGTCTGCACCTGAGATTAATCTCGGTGAGAATAATCCTGAGTTCAGCGACTACGATTGGGTGCGTCCTGAGGAATTCGATGGAGGATGGCTACCAGATTTCAAACTTGACGTCTACCGTGAGGTGATGCGTCACTTTTTTGATGTCGAAATTGCTTCGGCTGACAGCGTCTGAGAAAAGTCGAGGAAGAGCTGAATGAAGGCTTGAATTTCTTCTGGTGTGTCGCCGTAGAGATCATAGTGTCCACATCCTTTGAGGTCGTGGAAAATGTGTTTTTTTCCTTTATGGGCATCGATCAATGCTTTGCCGTGGGATTGTGGGATAACTTCATCCTTATCTCCGTGGATCACCATCAAAGGAATAGAGATGTTTTTGATTCTATCAATATTGGGGAAGCGATCACGTGGGAAGATAGGGTATCTGAAGGCTACTCTATAGACGCTGGTGAGTGGGCTGATGAGTACCATGCCGCCGACTGGTTTCTGACTGGCGAGGTATGTAGTCGGCCCTGAGCCCACCGATTGTCCGACAAGAATCAAGTCCTTGCTTGCGATTTTATGCGTGAGGGTAAGCTCCTCATACACTCTTTCTATCGCCGCGTAACAGCTATGATCGCTTGGCGATCCATCGCTCATTCCGTAGCCTGGGTAGTCGTAGGCATAAATACCAAAACCGGCTTGGTGATAGAGCTCGAAGAAGCTGGTGGAGCTCAAGTCTTCAGCATTGCCATGTGACCACAGGAGCGTGGGCATGCCTGGCTTTGCTGGGCGATAATAGATGGCCAGTTTGCTGTTCGCTTCATTACCTTCTATCAGGTTGATATGATCGGATTGTTCGGTATAGGTCGGTGTCGGTGGGAGAAAGATGAAGTAGTCTCCTAGGCTGACAGCGATAACTAAGAGAATCACATAGATCGAGATAAACGATTTAACGAGTCGCTTCCAGCTGAGTTCGCCAATCAGGTACTTCTTCCACTTACTCATGCTCTAGATTAAGGTTTCAGGGAATTGTTGTTTCCAGAGCACTAGTGATTGCTTGATTTGTTCTGGATCACGGGTTGGGCTGAGCTCCCAAGTGTGTGGCATTTTTGGATCAAAATGTTGCAGTAACTTCGGGAAATCGATCTCGCCCGTGAGAGGTACACGGTGGTCGCGCTCGGGCCAATAGACATCGTGGACGTGACAACCTACGATGTAGGGGGCCATGCTTGTTAGCCATTCATCGTGGTCTAAGAGGTGGATGTTGTGCTTGAGCTGGACGTGGCCGAAATCGTGCCAGTAACCCACTGTTGGGTTGTCTTTAAAATGCTCTTGCAGTGCGATCATCTCAGTCTCGGTGGGCATATCTTCGTAGCGTGAGCGTGACTCTATGGCTAGTTTGACTCCAAATTCAGCAGCTTTATCGGCAATTTGCTCTAGAGCTTCAATTGCGCGGCTATAGTAGAGTTGTCCAATTTTCGCTCGCTTCTTGATAAATTTTTCTTTGATACGCTGGTACTTCTTGGTGTCGTCATTTTCTTCTTTGACGAGAGCTGTGAGTTTGTTGGTCCAGCGCTTTGGGTTCATAGGAGCTGAGCCCATGTGGAGCACCATGTAGTCAGCTTCAAAGCGTGAGGCCATTTCTAGCGTTTTGAGAGTGAGCTCTAGTGCTCGTTTCCTGTCATATGTTCGATGTGAGGTGTACTCGTATGCGTCGGGTGCATCGATCATGACCTCAACGGGTGATGGGAAATAGTTGTGAACTCCGCAGCAGTTGAATTTGCCTTTTTTGAAAGCCTCCATGATACCTGGAAGCTTGGTGATCATCATGCCGTGGCTGAGCTCGATATTGCTGAAACCGAGGTCGACAATTTCATCGATGACTTGTTCACCACAGTTGTGCCGAGCATTATTCCAGCATGTTGAAAAACTGAGCATTGAGTGAGGTGAAGTTCAGGGTTTCGGAGTGAGGAGGAGAACGATTTCCCCCTTTGGTTTGTGGACGAGAAAGTGCTCATAAAGCTCTTTTGATGTACCACGGTGGTAGGTTTCAAACTTTTTAGTCAGCTCACGAGCAACACAAATCTGGTGGTCCGGGATCTCGTTATTGAGGATCTCAAGAGTGGAAGTTAGACGGTGGGGCGACTCGAAGAAGAGTGAGGTGTGTTGGGATTCTGCTGCTGCGAGTAGAGCCTTGGTGCGTTTGCCCTTTTTCACAGAAAGAAAACCGCCGAAAAAGAAGGCGTGAAGAGGGAAGCCAGAGCCAACCAGAGCAGTGAGAACTGCTGATGGACCAGGTAGGACTGTGTACTCAATCTCATTTTCAATACATGCCTGCATGAGGCGATACCCAGGGTCCGAGATCGCGGGCATACCAGCATCTGTGATGACGGCTATGTTTGTGCCTTGTAGAGCTTTCTCTATGAGTTCTGGCGTCTTTCTTGCTTCGTTGTGATCGTGAAGAGCTATGACGGGTTTAGATACCCCGAGGTGTTCGAGAAATGGGCGCGAGTGGCGCGTGTCCTCACAGGTGATGAGGTCTACTTCTTTGAGGACCTCGATAGCGCGCAGGGTTATGTCGCCTCGGTTGCCGATGGGTGTTGGTACAAAACTAATCATGGTTAAAATCCGTTGGCTATACGAAGCATGATGAGCTCGGTAGCATCTTTAGCAGCATCGGAGAACGCGTTGCTGCGTGAGAGTTGTTGGTTAGGCGCTACTGAGAATTGGGTGAGGCCAGTTACAGTCCCTGAGGAAAGGGATTCATTTTGATGATCAACTAATTTCCATTCGACGACCATCTGCATGTACATCTCAGAGGCTCTTAGTGAATCGAAGCGCGCATTTCGTCGTTCAGAATATTTGATAGTTTTGATTGTCGCTATCAGGTCAGCATCGGATGTGGCACTGGATGCTATTTCGTAGGTGCCGTCTCGGGTAATGGCGTCGACCATGCTGTTGGTTACGAGGCTTGCGAGTCGTTGTTCTTGAGTGTCATTTTTAAAAAGCGGGACTGAGATGGAGTTGACTGAGCTAAGCTCGGAGGGTTTTGCATTTCCAAGCTGGTAGCCAGCGCAGGAAGTGAGAGCTATAAGGCAGAGGGCTGCGGCGAGTAGTTGACTAAGCATGGTGCGGTAGGGTTTATTTAGGGAGGGCTTCTAGACGCTGCTTAGCACGCAGGTTGAGCTCAGATCCGGATTTTGTAGCACGGATAACTTCGCTGTAATAGAACGCTGCTGATGGATATTGTTTCTTCTTCTCGTAAAACTCAGCAATACCGAAGCTGCGCTGTATATCGGATCCCTTGATTTGTTTAAGGATTGATTTGGCGCTTTTTGCCTGCTTGGTGTTTGGATAGAGCAAGGTTAAATCCGTAAAGGTGGTGTTGGCTGTGTCAAGGTTGCCTCGGTTGCGGTTACCATCTTCTGTTTGTTTGAGTAGGAGGTTGCCTACTCGGTAGAGGGCTTCTGGCGCGAGTGATGATTTCGGGTATCGGACGTATAAGTCCTCGTACGCTTCGATCGCTTTATCTAGTTTTTTGTCTTTCTGCCACATCTCAGCGAGGCCAAATTGCGCTTTAGGGGCTGTGACGCCGAAAGGGGCGTTGTCGCGGACTTGAATGAACATTTTCTCAACCTTGCTACGGGGGATGTCAGATTTGATCCCAATAAAGTTATTTTTGATTTGCCCTGTAGAGGCAGCGTGGGCTACTTCGGATTGGCGTTGAATAGCCTTGTCATACTGAGAGGTGCCACGGTACTGGGTGATGAATGATTGGTATTTATCAAAAGATTTGATTAAATCACCTTGAGCGTAGAGTAGCTCAGCTTGTCGAATGCGTGCATCTGGTGCTTCTTTAGACATTGGGTAGTTGTCTGCCACTTTACCATATGCTTTTATTGCCTTTTTTGTGCTGCCTTTTGCTTCAAGGGCTCTGGCTTGGCTGTAAAGATGGTTGGAGTCTTCGGCGCTCCCCACAGCGACTTGACCTGTAGCAATTTGAACGTTGTCGTTAGAGTTACCGCAAGATGTGATACCAGTCGTGGCGATGATTATGGATGCGAATGAAAGAGCTACTGCTTTGTGCATGTCGACAAACTAACGCTTTAGCGCAGATTGCCAACTATGAATTTTAAAGGATTTGAAGTATTATGGACACTAAGCGAGTGATATTTTATCAACCCTGAAAATTTTATTTTCACGTCGAAGGTGGCAATAGGCTGAGGCATAGGTGTGAGGGGAGTTGGTAAAGCGAAAGATTGATTCAATGCTAGCTAGACGGAGTTGTCTCGGGCTGGAGCCTCCGTAGTAGTAAAATGCAATGGTTTGGTTGCTTTGACTCGATCCCAGTAATCCGCAAACTGTGGGGTCATTGCTTACACTCACAGGATAACCAACTTGATTTTTCCATTGTTCAAACTCATTTGATCTATGTTGAACGATGGCTAAAATTACTTGAGAAATAGTTGTATTAGACTGCTAAATAAGTTCCAAATTCAGCAAGTATGAAGCCAACTACCTAAGGGTGATCATCTTCAAAATAAGTCATGAAAAACGATTAGAAAGAACCGACGACGCTTGACCTTGAAGATTCGTTCCGGTGCACTTTCATGGTCTCTATTCCAAACTCAATCAAATTAGACTAGGCAGTCCAACCCATATGTTTTCTCATGTTAAAGGGGGGATTTAACAGGTTGAGAAACAATACAACTGCCGTGTCAACTCCGATGCAGATTGGGCGGAATTTGGAATTGCTAGAGTGCGCATAGTCATGATTATGGACGAGATTTTTTTTCAAGACCTTCGCATGGAGTAGCATGGAGAAATGAGTATCACGACAGAATTTCCAAGAAGGTTTCAAAAGTAAGAGACGACTTAAGCTCCTCACTTCGATCAATGAAAATTATTTGTTAGGTCACGCCCAGGAATCGTTTAAGAAAAAAGAAGAAGACTTCCACGACTCACTCGATAACTGTCATATCCAAGTTGGCGATGGCCACTTCCATCAGTCTAGTGCTCACACAGAGAGAGATGAAAATCGAAAAAAGTACGCTATGGGCAATCTTTATATACTGAATCTAAGAAACCGAGATGTCCAGCACCTAACTCTATCTAGCGATGGAACGAATATGAAGCCACATGACATGGGGACGCTCAAACGGATGGAGATAGACGCCAGCCTCGCATTACTCTAAATTAATCAAATACAGCTAGACTAGCAAAGTCTAACAGGGTTATGGAGGGCACGAATACCCTAGTTTCCAGCCAGCCACTATTTAGATACTCATTGGCCTTTTTATCACACAATCAATTTTACTATGGTCATACCATGCCTGAGAGCGATAGAAGTAACGTCCTTTGTTTTGAACACGTATAAAAACGGACTCCGTTGGCTTAGTGAAATTTGTCTGAGATGCGTTGAGGGATTTAGATATCCATTTCTTCGTCGCCTGGGACTGGAGGAAGAAGGTCTTGGCGTAGTAGAAGGCGCTCTAGGCTGAGATCGTCTAAGAGGTCTTCAGCAGTTTGCTGGATGATCGAGCAGTAGGGGACGATGCGGTCGACTTCGGCGATCGAGCAATGGACCATGGTGGAGACGATGTCTTTGTCGAACTTTTCACGCTCGAAGATGTTAGTGATGCGGAAGACGACGCGGCGGCGGTCGAGGTCGTACTCGAGTCCGCCGAGGTTCATCTGTTTGTTAGCTCGGTGAAGGAGTTCTAGCAAGAGTGGCTGGCGGATTTCATCGATATCAAAAGCTGTTTCACCGACGATGGTGAGCGAGTTGAGCTGAGTGAAGACCTGAGCAAAGAGTTGGACACGAGTGTGATGCGCCTCGAATGCAGTGGTGAGGACCTCTTGGCCTTCGATGATTTCGTGTTGCCAACCGTGTTCGTTGAAGGCGTCGGCAACAGAAGTGAGCTGGATGGATGGTGGTCGCATGGTTTCTAAAGGGTGCTTAGTTGTTGCTGGTTCTGGCTTCGATTGCTTTTCTAAGCAAGGAGATTTGTGCTGCGGCGAGAGGTTTTAGTGTGAGTACCGTGCCGCTGGTTTTTTCTGGGCTAGAATGGAGGGTGAGTAGGGATGAGGTGATGTCAAAGCTGTCGACCTCCTGCCAGAAAATGATCTGGAGGTTTTTCTCGGGTTTGAAAAAGGGAAAAACCTCCACACCCATTGGCGTGAGTAGTATATAGGCATGGCGCACGCAGTGGATCGCCACGCGCAGGGTGAAATAGCTGGGAATGAGTGGGAGCAGGCAGAACCAAGCGTAGAAGTGGAAGTCGACATCGTACGGCCCCCAGCTAGCAAAGAGTGCCACGAAGCTAGCCACACCAAGCATCAGGAGGAATGCTGTGAGTATGAAAAATTGGGAAGCTTGGCGGGTGCGGCTGAAGCGTAGTTCTTTATGGGACTCAGCCACCGATTTAGGTGAGAGACCGAAGATCCGCTCGAAGAATGTGCGTTTGGGTATGTCAGGTTGGCCAGGCATTGTGCTGCATGTTTCTGGTGGCTATGCGTAAATTGTTCAACGGTAAAGTGATGGGGCTTGGCTATTGTGAAAAGTGTGCTATCCCGCAGCAAAGGAATGCCAAGCAAAGGAGACATAGCAGGATGGATCAAGAGTCGCTTGGATGACAGCCAGCGCTTCCTCTTGCTCTGTATCTTGATTGGCTTGAGCTGTGGTATCGCCGCAGTGCTTTTCCATTGGTCGATCCACTATATATTCCATAGCGTGTGGGACTGGGCGACAGCCCTTGGTGGCTGGAAGTTTTATGGAGTTATGTTGGGAGCTCCTACTCTCGGCGGATTGTTAGTCGGTATATCGGTGAGGACCTTTGCTCCTGACTCAGCAGGATCTGGTATTCCGCAAACCAAGGCAGCTTACTATAACCACGGTGGTTATATCTCTAGTGCTACAGGATTCTGGCGTTTTGTCCTAGGCTCGCTGTATTGTGGTTTAGGAAACAGTCTTGGACGTGAAGGTCCGACCGTGCACTTGTCGTCCGCTATTTCTTCGCGACTCGGACGTTGGATTTTTAAGGACCAAAACCGTATTCAGTCGGCACTGCCAGTGGGGATGGCAGCTGGTATTGCCGCGGCATTCAATGCGCCACTCTCAGCGATCACCTTCGTTTTCGAAGAGCTGCTCGATAACTTTTCGATGAAGGCGCTCGGTGGTATTGTGGTCGCCGTTGTTATTGCGGCGGCAGTTTCTCGGAGCTTACTCGGAGAAGATCCTATTCTAGCGAGCCATTTGAACAAAGAATTCATCACCTCACCTTGGATGTTTGTCGGTATCCCGATGGGTTTGATGGCTGGTTTACTAGGGCACTTTTTTGTGAGTTCAGTGCTGACGCTGCGCTTGAAATTCAAAGTGAAAATGGCAAAGATGTCATGGCTCACTCCAGCGGTCGGTGGACTTAGCTGTGGTCTACTCGGAGTTTTGGCTTACCAAGTCACAGGGAACTTTGGTGACCCACAGCATTCAGTATTCAGTATCGGTTACGAAAGTCTCGAGCTGGCGTTTGAGGATAGTCTTGTATGGCAGGTGCTGGCAGTGCTCCTTATCTGTAAGTTTATCGCAGTAGTCGTTAACTATGCGACGGGTGGTTCTGGTGGTCTATTCTCACCCACCCTATTCTTAGGAGGAATGCTCGGTGGTTTGATCGGTATGCTTCTCGTTGGTTTAGAAGGTTGGATGCATTTCTCCAACTGGCCAGGCACGCACCAGGTTGTCGGTGGCTGTGTGTTGTTGGGCATGGGAGCGATGTTTTCCGCCGTGGTTCGCTGCCCATTTACTTCGCTCATTATCATTTTCGAAATGACGGGAAACTACTCGCTTATCCTTCCATTAATGGCTGGAAATATGTTGGCCTGGTCGATTGCTAAGAAGTTCCGACCCATTGCTTTGTACGACGCACTGTTGCTCCAGGATGGAGTCAACTTGAAGAAGTTTTCAGCTTTCCGCGGGAGTCAAGACTACCGCAACCTCCCTGTGGCCGCGATCATGTCCCATGAGGTTTTGGGCATGCAGTCCGGAGTGACTGTAGATGAAAATATTAAGTCGCTCGGTGCGAGAGGAATGGTGTACCACGCTTATCCGATTATGGATGCGCATGGCGACTTAATTGGAATAGTGACTCGCCACGAGCTAGAAGAATCGCCAGGTGAGGCTATGCTTGATAATTTGATTCTTGATCAAGTGTTACTCTCAGTTCAGCCAGACACTTCTATCCGAGATGCCGCCAACCGCATGATTGCAAACAACTACCAGCAGGTGACTGTGGTCTCCGCCACTAATTCCCAGAAGCTGCTAGGTCTAATCACGCTCAACGATATCGCCCGCCAGCAGAACGCTAGTTCGCTGTAAAGAAGTTTTCAGTTGGCCTGTTCAGTTTTTAAACTTGGCGGATGAATACCCCTCCGCAGTCCTCAGAGGTGTGTCAGGTCACGCGCAGTCCAAGGTCACTGTATTTCCGATACGACTTACGATAACTCAAGAAATTTCACACTACACAACAAAAATGAGCCTTTTTTGTTGACTTGAGGCAAGGCGCGGAAAAAGCGACATGCTCATCAACATTAAGTCGCGCTCCGTTGTCACCAAGCACTTTACGTGGAACAAATCACGCCTAAAGTGCCTCTATTCGATAGTCTACTCCTTCATTAAGAACCGAACTGTTAATCTAACAATTTCGGTAACATGCATGACCAACAGCACTAGAAAGGATAGCTAGTATCGTAAAGCTCAA
>CAXMPP010000065.1:10929-11214 GCA_964195395.1 uncultured Thermodesulfobacteriota bacterium | reverse complement strand
GCGTAGTCGACCCATGCCTGAAGCTGCTCGCGTGTGGCGGATGCTCCAGTTGGGTTGTTAGGGTAGCATAGGTAAATGATGTCTACTTTCTCTTTCGGGATAGCAGGGACGAAATCGTTCTCAGCGGTGCACGCAAGGTAAACAAGACCTTCGTAGCGTCCGTTTTCATCACCTTCACCGGTATTGCCGATCATGACGTTGGTATCAACGTAAACTGGGTAGACTGGGTCAGTGACTGCAATGGTGTTTCCTTTACCGAAGATGTCGAGGATGTTGCCGGTGTCA
>CAXMPP010000065.1:0-10919 GCA_964195395.1 uncultured Thermodesulfobacteriota bacterium | reverse complement strand
CCGTCTGAAACGAAGATGTCGTCAGCTGAGATGTCGAGGCCTGCGAATGCGTTGTCAGCAATCGCTTCGCGGAGGAAGCCGTAGCCCTGCTCAGGACCGTAACCACGGAAGGTGTCGCGGCAGCCTAGTTCGTCTACAGCTTTGTGCATTGCTTCCTGCACAGCTTTGGGAAGAGCTTCAGTGACATCGCCAATACCGCAACGGATGAGTGTAGATGCTTTGTCAGCGTTAGCTTCGGTGTAGGCTGCCACGCGGCGGCCGATTTCTGGGAAAAGATACCCAGCTTTGAGTTTGAGGAAGTTGTCGTTGATGCGAGCCATAATGCGGCGGATGCTGGTAAAGGATGCCGGGATATGCAAGTGCTGAATTTGAGATTTGTGATTTGAGAGTACTTAGGAAAGAATGCGGCATGCAATCCGGCCGAGGCATCATTCTACGACTCACAAAACTAAGCGACACTAGCTTGATCGTGACGTGGTGTGTCGATGGCGTGGGGCTTATCAAGACAGTGGCAAAGGGGGCCCGCCGAACCAAAGGGGCTTTCTCTGGGAAAATAGATTTGTTCTACATTGCGGACATCGAGTGGGTAGAGAGCCGCAAGTCTGATTTACACACACTCAGAGAAGTTTGTCCTGTCGAGTACCATGAGGGGCTCAGAGAGAAATACCGAGACGTGTTGCTCGGAGGCTACTTTACGGCACTCGCTGAGCACGTGATGGAATATGGCCAAAGTGATGACGAGGTGTTTGATTTGCTCCGACGCGCATTCCATTACCTCAATACCAAAGGGGCAACGCGTCGGGCGTTAGAGCATTTCGAAAATGAACTCGCGAAGATGACTGGCATCTGGGATGGCCGTAGAAGGTCAAACCTAGCACTCGAAGATGCTTTTGGCGGTCTGCCTCGAAGTCGAGTCGAGTGCCTGGAGCGGCTGACTTAATCGGCGAAATGATTATCCAGGCCTCTTGCCCCTTCTAACTCCGAGTGGAATTACAATGCACTGCGCTTGGCCTGCTTCAGCGCACGCTCTAGGCGTTTTTCCATATTCTCAGCCCGCTTCACTTCACCGATCTCACGGTACATTTGGCAAATAAGTTTATGCAGGTCAATCTCAGCTTTGGCTCGAAACCAATTTTTTGTCCCAGTTTCGACAACACGCTTAAATGTACTGGCAATATCATCAACAGCCTTTTCAGCGCTCTTTGGATCATGCTTGGTCATGTTGAAATAGTCTTGAGCCATGGTTCTGAAGCCGCTCACGGAACCTCCAAAGTCACGGAGAGCTCGGTCATAGAGTTGGCCGATTTCACGCATCGCGTTGTCTTCATCTCGAAGCAATAACAACTTGGACTCACGTTTGAGGCTCGTCGTCACTAGATCTGCTTGTTCTTGAAAATCGCGATCACTCCTCCGACGGTCACGCGCCATTTCTCGACGAACATAGTTAAGGTCCGCGTAGGGGAAAACGTGTTTATCTTCAACCTTCAAAGCGAGAGCTGCCATGCGGGGATTACGCTTAAATTCCAGCTTCATAGCTTTTACCAAATCGGTCCACAGTTTGACAGTTTCTGACTTAGCCGGCTCCGCAATGTAGATGGCATCAGCCAGCAGGACTTCGTACATCCTTTTCCAAACTGAGGGGAATTGTTGACCAACTATGTGGGCGACCTTTATCATTTCTGATTTTTCCTTAGTAAACTTAGCTGCATGAATTGAATCAGATAACCACAGGAGTCGATTCACCTTTACCACATTTGTGCGGGATTGATGCTCGCGCGTTGACCAAAGCCAGATTGCTTGTTCATTGATTCGTTGTCCGCCCTGAGGGTCGCGGCCCTTTCCTTCTGAGACTCCTCCAATGCGGCCGACCGCTGTGGACCACTCATCAGGTTTAGTTTTTACAGCAGCCCAGGCATGCCCACCCA
Source organism: uncultured Thermodesulfobacteriota bacterium (assembly GCA_964195395.1). Taxonomy (GTDB): domain Bacteria; phylum Verrucomicrobiota; class Verrucomicrobiia; order Verrucomicrobiales; family Akkermansiaceae; genus Rubritalea. Next base: position 8,994 of record CAXMPP010000065.1, on the reverse strand, counting down.
TGCTGGTTTCACCAACGAGAGTGAATGCTGGGATACCTGCTGCACGGGCAGAGTTCACACAGAAATACGATTGGTCACCGCAGATTCCACCTTCTTTAAGGATTTCTGGCAGTGTGTATTCTTCGTAGGGATTGAGCCCCTCTACAGCTCTCTCCATCAAGTACTCAACTTCTCCATAGGTGCTTCCAAATGATTTACGACGTAGACTGCGAAACTTTTTCAATGCCCATTCGAGTTCGTTCTCCGACACGGGTGAACAGACCACAAAGGTCAAATCACGCGCTGAACTACTATCAATGCTAACTTCAGTTAGACCGCCTTCATTCTTCTCGACATACCAAAGGAAGCGCATGAGTCCATCGACGCTAGTATTATAAGTATCACTATTTTTGTATGGCAGTTTCTCATCAAACACGACGGCACAAGCCAGAGCTAAATTGAAGTACTTATCTGCCAGTTCTGGAGACTCTTTGTATTTCCCCCACACTTTCCCGAGAAACTGAAAGACAGAAGCACTATCGTCTTGCTGACGTAGAGTGAGAAGGATCTCTTCCATTGCTGAGTTATTGACCATTAGCCAAGACATGAACGATGCGCTACTCGGAGAGTTTGTAGTGGAACTGAGTACCGATTCTGGGAATTTCTCTAATACACTACTGCGTAAAACAGCCTGATAGTAGGCATCTTCTTTCCAAACGGCATCATAGCGCTTCGAGCCCTTTCCTAGAGATATTTCAGGGAATTCAGAAGCTATAGCTTGTTGAAGGATTGTACGGTACTCCCCCCATTTGCCGCTATCTACAGCTTGTTTCAGTAACTCGGTATCCAGAGCTCTTTCCTTAGTTGAACTTGCTTGTGAGCCAACCAGTTTCAGCTTTGCTAATGGCTTGTATACAATTGGGCTTGTATCGGTGACAGTTATCTCAATCTCGGGTAAATCTGATTTGGCTGCAACGACTTCAGTCTCGGTCGGTTTAGGTTCTTTTGTCGTCTCCAGCTCTACAGTAATAACTGGAATTATCTCCTGAACCTCATCGATAACTTCTGATTTTGATGCTATTGATGAAAGCGTCTCTAAAGGTGCAGGTTGAAGGTAGGGGTGGGTAAAATAGCCAGCAACTCCGCAAGCAATAAGCACTGAAATTCTAAATAGTAGTTTAGGGCCCGAAGAAGGTTGAGCTACATTCATAGCGGTTTGATATCAGTTAGTCTGTGACTCAGCAAGGTAGATGTTACGTGCTAGGCACTATTGGTTGAATCAAAAGGTTGAAGAATAATGCCAGCAAAGTAAGGTGTAGGGTTTTATCATTCTAGAAATGACAATGAGAAGGTCACGATGGTCAAAGCCTACTATGCCTTGAAATTAAGAAATTCTTCGCTTGGGTCTAGTTAACAGTCGATGCGGCAAAAGCCATTATTTGAAAGATCAATAGGAGGTTCCTGAGTATACGGGCGACTAAACTATAATTTCAGAGGTTTGTTATTGCCGCATTGTGCAAGAGTCTAAAAATATTTCTGAAATTGCGGAATGTCACGATTTTGGTTGTAGAGAGGCTCGTTTGGGATTAATAATAGATAGTTCCCCTCGTGATTTAAATTTTATAGAAAACGCAAATGAATACTGGAACGGCGAATATTTTAGACATGCTCTCTACTAGAGTTGAGACGCTCTGTGAAAAGGGTGAATGGCAAGAGGCCTACCACGCTTCACAGGCAGTGGTTGATAAAGCGCGTGGCGCAGTCGTGCACAAAGAGAGAGAATCTGAATTAGCTCTCGCTTGCAGTCTGGAGATTCGAGCTGATTTACTGCGTCAAACTGGGCATTTGGAAGAGGCGCGTCTCGGTTATTTAGAAGCTCTTGAGATAGCGAATCAGTTTTCAGATAACGAAGTGATGCTGGGACGTATCAGCGCAAGTGTGGCAGTTCTCTATGATAGTGTGGAGAATGAAACGGAAGCGATTCGTTTTTATGAACGTGCGATCGAACTCTATGGACGAGCTGAAATGGAACATTCTGAAGAAGCCGCTGATGTGTATAACAATGTTGGATTTGTTTATCGATCGATTGGTAACTTTGAAGCCGCTGAGGATCTATTCCTAAAGGGGCTAGAAATTTGTAACCACACGCTCGGAGCTGAACACGAAAAAACAGCCACTCTGTGTAATAATTTAGGGGCGCTCTATTTGAAGTCTGAAAAAAATATTCAGGCGAGGGAAATGAATATGATGGCTCTGGAGACCCGAATGAAAGTGTTAGGGGGGGGCCACCCTGATACAGCTCAATCGCATGCTAATTTAGCACTGTCACTCTGCAAGGCAGGAGAATTGAAAGAGGCTGACGAGCACTTTAAGGCAGCCGTGAAAATCTATGAGAATCACATTAAGTCTGAGAAACACGAGTATGCTGCGGTAGTAGAGAATTATGCGGAGTTCCTTAAACTTTCTAATAATGAGAAGACTGCCGATAATCTCATCAAAAAAGCACAGAAAAAGCTATCGAAGTTGAGTGCCTAGTTTGTTGGGTACACTGGCTTGTTAAGTAACCATTTTTTTAGAGTGCTGGCTTGGGCTGTGACATTACCGATGACTCGGTAGTGCGAGCGTTGGAGGGCGACAGCATTCTCTTTTGTCTCGTCGACGACACACCACGGGGCACTGCCTGATGAATGGATGAAATGGAGCTCGCTCCCGTCGTGGACGATGAAGCCAACATGCTTGTCGAGGCCTACGATGTAGATGCCGGCATCTTTAGATAGAATCAAATCGTGAAACGCCGAGTAATCCATGCCTGCGCGAATGGTCATGGAGTTGCGTGGGACGAACGCTCCGAGGATTGTCTGCGAAGGTTGCTGCGAGAGTTTGATCCGAGGCAGTGAGAAGCCCGCGTCGCGCATGATCGTGTTGACGAAGTAGCCACAAGCTATTTCCCCCTTGCCTGGTGTTTCGGAGATTCCGTTGTAGTCCCATTGTGTTCCGAGCCAGCAACGCATCATTTCAGGGAGTATTGATTCTAACAATATGCGAGATTCAGAAAGAACGACTTCTCGTTCAGTATCGTTTTGAGCAGCATTGTAACTCTGAGTCAGGCGGCTTTTCCTTATTTCAATGTCTTGCTTGAGGATTTCGTATTGCTCAGGTTGCGGGACTTGTTTCCTTGCTTTGGCGCTGAGAGAGGGGAGACGAACCTCGTCCTGAAGAAGCCAGAGGGTGAGTCCAACAGAGGCTGCCGAGCACATCAAAAAAAACACGATCAAGAGAGCTCTGTCTGAGCGAGGTTTTAGCTCTGTATGTTCTAGTTCGGGCATGGTGCTGCTTCGTGTTACGCGTAGCTTACTCTATACAAGCCGCCTCTGCCCATAGAAAATTGATAGCCGTAGCGATAGATTCTAACACTCCACAACGTTGACCGCTAGGCCGCCGCGCGAGGTTTCTTTATATTTCTCCTGCATGTCACGACCGGTGTCTCGCATGGTTTTGATTACTTTATCCAGCGAGACATAGTGTGAGCCGTCTCCATTCATAGCCATTCTTGCCGCATGGATTGCTTTGACTGAACCCATGGCATTGCGCTCGATACAGGGAATCTGGACTAAACCTCCAATGGGGTCACAGGTGAGCCCAAGGTTGTGCTCCATACCAATTTCTGCAGCATTTTCGACTTGCTTGACCGAGCCGCCTAAGTATTCAACAAGCGCTCCTGCAGCCATGGAACAAGCAACGCCGACTTCCCCTTGGCATCCAACATCGGCACCTGAGATAGAGGCATTTTTCTTGTAGAGGTTGGCGATAGCTCCAGCGGTAAGAAGGAAGCGGTGAACTCCGTCCTTATGCGGGCTTTGCTTGAAACGTGTAGCGTAGTGGAGCACCGCTGGGATGATGCCTGCAGCTCCATTGGTGGGGGCTGTGACCACACGGCCATGGCCAGCGTTTTCCTCGTTTACAGCGAGAGCGTAGAGGCCTACCCAGTCTAACACGGAGAGGGGATCTGAAAGTGATGATTCGGCTCTTGCAGTGAGCTTGGCGTGGACTGTGTTAGCTCTGCGTTTGAGCTTGAGGCCGCCGGGAAGTATGCCTTTGTTGGCAATGCCATTTTGCACACATTGCTGCATGGTTTCCCAGATGAGATCTAGTGTGGCACGCGTTTCTTTCTCGGGGCGCATAGCATTCTCGTTAGCTAACATGATCTCAGAAATAGAGCAGCTGAGGCCGCTTGCTATTTCTAGCAGGTCGTCAGCCGAGTCGAATGGGTGTGGACCCATGATCTGATCGGCTGAGGGCTGAGGGTTTTTGAACTCTTGCTCGTTGGCTATAAAGCCGCCGCCCAGTGAGTATATAATCTCTTCGTAGATAATTTCGCCACCTTTGGAACGAGCGGAAAAGTGCATTCCGTTAGGGTGCAGTGGGAGTGGTTGGTGACGATGGAAATCGAGATCTCGCTTGGGGTCGAAATTGATTAAATTTCCATTGGGCAGTTGGATGCGCTTTTCGGTCATGAGCTTCGCCAAGCGTGCATCCATCGTCGTGACGTCGATGCTATCAGGCATTTCTCCCATAAATCCGAAGGTGAGAGCCATGTCTGAGCCGTGGCCTTTTCCTGTAGCTGCTAGTGAGCCATAAAGGTCGCAACGGATATTCTCAGTGGCGTCAGCGTGACCTTGGTTGACGAGTTTTGAGACAAACGTGCAGGCGGCACGCATAGGCCCCACCGTGTGTGATGAGGATGGGCCGATACCTATACTAAAGAGGTCGAGAACTGAAATGTGCATACTCTCTAAAAGAGAGGAGATTACTTGTTAGGGAGAATCTCTACCTCGTAGCCATCGGGGTCGGTTACGAAGGCCATGTGGCGATTTGCTGGATCGGCAAATTTTTCACGCCAATTTCCCGGCCAGATTTCAATCCCATCATTTTCTAACTTATCGCAATACTCGATGACGTCGTCGACTCCAAGACAGGTGTGCATGAGGTCTTCCGGGAATTCTACTTTGAATTCAGGTGAGTAGCAAAGTTCTAGGAAATGCTCGGAGCCTGGGAGATCAAGAAAGGCGAGCTTGTTGCCCTGTGGTGAGTCCTTGCGGTCGCTGAGTTCGAAACCTAATTTGAGGTAAAATGCGATGGTGGCATCGAGGTTCGAGACACGAATGCGGGTGTGGAGAAATTTAATCATGCGGGACTTTTTATTTAGAGCTATTCTGAAGATGACTCTCGACCTCTTCAGGTGTAAGATTTCTGAAGGATTCTTTGATCTTTCGAATGTAATGAGGGTCAGCAGATTCAGCAGGGTCCCAGCCATTTTCAAGGCCGAATTCGATGATCGGAACGAGCCACTTGAGGTTAAATAATTTAGGGACTTGAGCGACTAGAATTTGGCCGCCTTCGATTTCATTGTATGAGATGCGGACCTCAGTACATCTTGTTGTGGAATAGGCTTTCCAACGGTATTGTATATCGTCGAGGGTGATGACTTTACAGCCTTTGCGTGGAAGATTCATAAGTTGTGTAGAAGAGGCTTCTAGCCTCTTTAGGTAGTTAGGTGAGTGGAAGAGGCTTCTAGCCTCTTTGGTAAAGTGAATTCTTGAGGGGCATAGATAAAGACGCTGGAAGCATCTTTTACGGCTAGACTGATACTGCAGCCTTGATATGGGCGTCGTGCTCGTAGTTTTCGAGCTTAAAATCGTCGAAGGTGAATTTGTCGATGTCGTCGATCTCAGGGTTAACCCACATTGTTGGAAGTTTGTGTGGGGTACGTGTGAGCTGAAGTCTAGCCTGATCTAGGTGATTCTTGTAGAGGTGAAGGTCGCCAAAACTATGGACGAAGTCGCGGGCTTCGTAGCCGAGGACCTGGGCGATCATCATGGTAAAGAGTGCGTAGGAGGCGATGTTGAACGGTACACCGAGAGAGAGGTCGGCGCTGCGTTGATAGAGTTGGCAGGAGAGGCCGGGCTTGCCACCTTTTTCTGCTGGTTCGTGGACGTAAAACTGGAAAAGGAGGTGGCAGGGGGGCAGCGCCATTGCGTCCACTTTACCGACATTCCAGGCCGAAACGAGGTGGCGGCGGGAATGAGGGTTGTGCTTCAGGTCGTGCATCAGCCGAGCGATCTGGTCGATAGTTTCGCCTTCTTCATTTTTCCATGCGCGCCATTGTTGGCCGTAGACTGGGCCCAGATCGCCATTTTCATCCGCCCATTCGTCCCAGATTCGGACGCCATTTTCTTTGAGGTAGGAAATGTTTGTGTCACCTTTGATGATCCAGAGTAGTTCATGGATGATCGAACGGAGGTGCAGCTTTTTCGTCGTTAAACAAGGGAACCCATCGCGGAGGTCATAGCGTGACTGACGGCCAAAAACTGAGACCGTTCCTGTGCCGGTTCGGTCGAGGCGCTCTTCTCCATTGTCGAGAACGTCTTGCAAAAGATCGAGGTATTGCTGCATGGGTGGGAGTGTGAAGTTGGAAGTGTGAAGTGTGAAGTCTTTTCAGATGGAACTTAATCGTTCGTCCCAGGCTTGCGGCGGAGGTTCTTCTTTTGGGCGTTCTGCTTCTTACTTTTCAGCATGCGGGACTTCGAGTTGCGTGAGCGTGGACGGTTGGTTCGGCGCGTCTTCTCACGCGCATCTTTTTTCTCAGCAGCCGCTTTGTCGTAGAGCGCTTGGATTTTCCGGCAAAGCTCCTCACGCGCGAGTTGGCGGTTGGTTTCACGCGAGCGCTCCCCTTGGCATTTGACTTCGAGGCCTGTGGGGAGGTGTTTCAGGTAAACACACGAGGACGTCTTGTTGATCTTTTGTCCGCCAGCTCCCGATCCTTGAATAAATTTTTCGACCAAACTCGACGGAGGAGCCCCGAGCTGGGTGAGTTTTTTTTCTATGTCTGACGGAGAGCTCATGCTGAGATGAAATCTAACGATGAGTTGCGACTCAGTACAAGCTTAAGGCATGATAGCTCTTTTCTTTTTAAGCCGGTTGAGCCAGTAAATAGCTCCAAAGGTAATGAGTAGCAGACTGCAACCAAGGAGGGGGCGGAAGGCGAGCCATGCGATTGCAATCGTAACAGACGAGATGGACAGAGCTAAGACAAAGGCGATGAGGCCAGTGCCAATCTCTGCAATATTTCCAAGCAACGGTACAACATCGAGGACTACTGATAGTGGGCTTAGAATAGCCGCAAAACCGAATCCCATAAGGGCAAAGCCGACAGCCCGCAATACCCATGAGAGTATGCTATTTGAGGAGGCTTCTTCAGCAAAGAGAGAATCAACAGAATGTGCACCTGATTTGAGAATAGAGAGAGAGCCTTTCTTTGCTTGATAGGTGACGAAGCTCTTTCCTGCTTGTTGCGCTATAATGCTATAGGTGCCAGCAGCTGTGTAGGTGAAATGGACTCGAGCATCGCCAATGCTGGGGGTTTGGGTGTCAGTACCATAGTAAATGTTGTTGCCCGAGACTTGGGCTTCGCTTGCGACCACAGCGGGAAGGGAATAGTCGGCAGCTAGGCTGAATGTAGAATCGGCACTCAATCTGGCAATTTGACTATTGGAGAGTTGATACGCTCCAAGTTCCACAGAACTTGGTGAAAGGGTAGTTTCTTGGATTTTTTTAAGAATAGTGTTTTTTGTTTGAAATGCGGGATCTTTGAATGCGGAGGAGTCAATAGGGGAGCTAACCCATCGAGCTGAGTAGTCATAGGTAGTCACGGTTTCCGTGCCGCCACCTAGCTTTTTGTTTGTCTCTGATTTGGACTCTTCTTCGTACTGGTAGTACTCGACGTGGCGCTGAAGTTTGAGTGCTCCTTGGAAGCTTACGCCATAATCAGGGTCAGTGAGAGTCTCTGACGTTGTCGCTTCGGCAGTGAGGTAGACCAGCTTGTTCTCGTTGGCTGGAGAAATTTGCTGAGCATTCACCGCGACTACCATCTTGGCGCCTTCCTCAAGCGTTCTAGTTCTGTCTACTTCTCGTTTTTCGTTCCAAAAAATAAGAATGAGAGCAACAGGGATGGCAATAAGGCCAAACAGAATGCCCTTGATTGAGTCGCCTAGTCTTGAAAACCAGGATGTACTTGTGATTTCGGTGAAGCTCATAAATGTCTAATAGTTGTAATGTTGTTGGATGTTAGTTGTGGAGGAATGATGTGAATTTTACCATTGTAAAGATTCTGGGAATTATAAGGGACATCGAGATGTGCTGATTTACCTATAGTTTTGCTCTCTTTTCCCAACGATTCTGTACTCTTGACTCGGCCGCTTTGGTGACTAGGGTGCGGCCATGTTCGCAGGCACGCACACAGCAATTATCACACCTTTCCGCGATGGACAGGTAGACGAAACAGCATTCCGCCAATTGATCGAAAGACAGATCGCTGGAGGAGTGCAGGGGATCGTCCCCGTAGGCACTACTGGAGAATCACCGACATTGGACCCAGACGAGCATCTAGAGGTGATCCGTATAGCTGTTGATGCCGCTGCGGGTCGAGTGAAAGTGATTGCAGGAACTGGTGCTAACTCTACTTCTGAGGCTATTCATTTGACTGAGGAGGCTGAGGCTATCGGTGCTGACGCTTCACTCCAGGTGACTCCTTACTACAATAAGCCATCTCAAGAAGGTTTGTATTACCACTTCCGCGCAATTGCTGAGAGCTCCAGTTTGCCGATCATGTTGTATTCAGTTCCGGGACGTTCTGTCGTGGAGATTGCACCAGAGACCGCCGCTCGTTTAGCTCAAGATTGTGACACTATCGTTGCTATCAAGGAAGCTGGTGGTCGTGTCGAACGTGTGGATCAACTCAAGGCTGCTCTGCCGGATGGTTTTGAAATTCTCTCAGGTGATGACCCATTGACTATCGAGTTCATGAAGCGCGGTGCTTGTGGAGTGGTCTCAGTGGCTTCTAACATTGTTCCCGATAAAGTTTCAGCACTGGTAAATGCCATGCTCGCAGGAGATGTGGCTAAGGCTGAAGGAATCCAGGCGGAATATTTTGATCTATTGAATACTCTGATGTCAGTG
>CAXMPP010000064.1:0-11237 GCA_964195395.1 uncultured Thermodesulfobacteriota bacterium | reverse complement strand
TTGCTAGAGAAGTATTCTGGTTTAGAATTCGACGACGATGCGCCTAAGAGCACAGCGCGCACAGAATATGAGAACATGATGTATCTCGAGCGCCCAGGTTGTAACCTCTGCATGGGTAACCAGGAGAAAGCTGAAAAAGGTGACACTGTGATGGCAACTTCTACTCGTCTCTTCCAGGGAAGAGTTGTTGCTGACTCAGATCGTAAAAAAGGTGAGTCATTGCTCGCCTCCACGCCTGTAGTCGTTCTTTCTGCAATCCTTGGTAGAATTCCAAATATGGATGAATACAAGGCAGCTGTTGAAGGAATCAACCTGACAACATTCGCACCACCTCTGAATGAGCTAAGCACCAAAGCTTAGGTTGGTTCATCCAACAAGTGTCCTGACACGATCAGTTGGGTGCTAAAGATTTATAAAGTGCGGTTCTGTAATGGGGCCGCACTTTTTTGTGGTTGGTGAGTGATGGATTAGGCTGAATTACCCGTGGAAACGAGATTCAGACACGAAGACCTCAGCCTATCTTTTAAAACCCCATCGTCAAAATCTTGATCAAGGCTTTTTTGGGGGGGGGCGGAGATATTCCACTCGGACATTCGCTTCAAAATAGTGAATGACTGAAGGGGATGGTTTATTTAGCTATCGGCGAATCTTGTGCCAGCCTAGGGATGAAGCGCAGCGCACTTCCTAGGTTGACCGTAAAGAAGCGTGTGTTGGCTATGCCACAGGTGGGTAATACAATAAAATTGGTGAGAGGTCGTCGCTGTTGACCATATGATTATTGTGACTCATACCATCTTCACAGTTATACTGGATCAATAGTGGTGTTCTGATTCTTTGTAATTGCAGCGGAGCCGATTTTGAGAGGGCTAAACAATCTAGCAAGATTAGCTTCGTTAGTCGTCAGTTGCATAGCTCGCTATGCGCCCGCCTCGCTACTCTCACCATCTTGTTTCGCTATTGATCCACTCTAACTATTCAAATGGTATCAGGCCTTTTAAGTTTAACTGAGCGTGTTCATTTTTATTGCGACGGACATAAATAGGTGGCGTCGCTTGGTGTGAAGTGACTTGGCGTGGAGTCACGAAACAAAGCATTGGAGGATCTTGTAGAATGGTTATACCTTTAACCATAGATTTTGATGAGAAACACACACGCAGTTATTCGAATTTTTAAGGTCCTCCTCGGTGGGTATGCCATGGTGTGCGCTAGTGCTAGAGCTGAATCGACAGGGAAAGTGAGCTTTGCGGATGAGGTGCGTCCGATTCTCAATAGAAATTGTACAGCATGCCATGGAGGTGTGAAGATGGCGGGGGAGGTATCCTTTATTTATCGGGATTTAGCATTGGGAAAGGGTAAATCAGGAAAGCAAATTATCGTACCAGGTGAGCCAGATAAATCAGAAATTATGCATCGAGTTTTGACGCAGGACCCTGATGATGTCATGCCGCCAGCTGAGCACGGTAAGCCGCTGAGTAAGGGTGAAATTGATATCTTGAAACGCTGGATAAAAGAGGGGGCTGAGTGGCAGGTGCACTGGGCTTTTGATCCGCCTAAGAAGCAGGAAATCCCTAGTGAGAAAGGGCCATGGGCTACCACTCCCATTGACCAATTTATTCTTAGTGGAATGCGTAAACAAGGTTTAGAGCCCAGCGCTGAGGCTCAACCAGCCGTCCTTTTACGACGACTGAAGTTTGATCTTCTAGGACTCCCCCCGACAATTGAAGAGTTGGATACTTTTGAAACAGCCTATGCTAAAGATTCCGAGAAGACTTGGCAGGAGGCGATTGATCGCTACCTAGAGGATTCAGCATATGGGGAACGGTGGACATCTGTATGGATGGATCTAGCTCGTTATGCTGACAGCGAGGGACTCGGGCTAGACCGCCGCCGCGACGTGTGGCCCTACCGTGATTGGCTGATCAAGGCATTTAACGACGATATGCCCTTTGACACTTTTACCATTAAGCAATTAGCGGGTGATCTATTAGAGAATCGAACCTACAGCGACCTTATCGCTACAGTTTTTCATCGACTCACTCAGTCCAATGCAGAAGGGGGAACCGATGATGAGGAGTTTCGTGTCGCTGCCGTGCTAGATCGGGTGAACACGACTTGGGAGGTCTGGCAGGGACTGAGCTTTGGATGCACTCAGTGCCATAGCCATCCTTACGATACCTTCGAGCACAAAGAGTATTACGAGTTCGCAGCATTTTACAATAGTTCTCAAGATTCAGACTTGAATAATCATGAGCCTAAAATTCGAGTACCTAGCGATCATAAAGATTATACTAAGACTAATCAGGCCTACAATGAGATGGTGGCTGCGGAGACAAAATTCTACGCAAGTGGCCGCGAGCTGGCAGTTAAGCTTGATTGGCAAACGCTCGAATGTGCAGATCTGAAAGTAAACAAAGGACAGGCGAAAATTGAGAAACTTGATAGTGGATCAGAGGTGCAGACTATAGGCACTGTGGCCAAGAGAAGGCACTTTGATATAGGCCTTAAACTCAATCAAAAACTCTCGGCTCTGCGATTAGAAATCCTTCCAGAGGATGGTGCTAAAGCTGAGTCGTTACCAAATTGGGGCGCGATTCTGAGCTATATCGAACTTCGTGTGATCGACTCTAAAGGCAAAGTGCGCGTGATCCCTATAAAGCATGTTATTCCAGATTCAAATGAGGTCTATACTCTTCCGGAGCTAAGTCTGAATCAAAAGTCAGCAAATGGCTGGGGGGCATACACAAAAATGTTTCATACTCGTTGGAGTGTTTGGGTGCTAGCCGAGCCGCTTGAGTTGAAAGCAGGTGAGAAAGCTCAGCTTCATTTAGAATACAATATGAGCTCTGGATCGGGAACTCCATTGGTGGCCAAGAGAATGCGCTTTCAGGCGTCGGGAGACCGTAAATGGGCAGCTTTTTCAAAAGACCCTAAAATAGATTTAAGCAAAAAACGTATGGCTGAAATGCGGGAAAAATATACCTCTGTCAAAGGGGTGAGTATTCCAGTCATGTTAGAGCGAAACCCCGATCTGAGACGCGCAGACCACGTCTTCGAACGAGGGAATTGGTTAGAAAAGGGAGATCGCATTGCAAAGCCGTCTACGCCAAAAGCATTTCCAACTCTAGCCACCACATCAGAGAGTCCAAATCGTCTGGATATGGCTAAGTGGCTCGTTTCTGAAAAGAACCCACTCACCGCACGGGTGGGAGTCAATCGATATTGGCATCAGTTGTTCGGCCGTGGTATCGTGGAGACATTAGAGGACTTCGGTTCCTCGGGCGAAAAACCGAGTCATCCTGAGCTTCTAGATTATCTAGCAGTACAATTTCAATCAGAATACGGCTGGAGCCAGAAGGCGATTTTACGTGAGATTTTACGCAGCAAAACCTACCGACAGTCGGCTGAGGCCAACGCAGAATACCGCGACAAAGACCCACGTAATGTCTGGCTATCTTATGGGCCACGCAGTCGTCTGAGAGCCGAGGCCATTAGGGATTCAGGCCTAGCTATTTCAGGATTACTGAGTCCGGTGCTGTATGGTCCACCCACTTTCCCGCCATTACCTCCTGGAGTTTGGAAACCATTTGCTAGAGATAGGTGGACTACACCTGCCATCGGTGAGCCTCAGCGCTATAGGCGCTCACTTTATACCTACTGGAAGCGGAGCATCCCATACCCAGCATTGATGTCCTTCGATGTGCCGTCGCGTGAAATTTGTTCGACACGACGACTCGTGAGCAACTCCCCGATTGCGGCACTAACAACTCTAAACGACGCAGCATTTGCCGAGTTTGCTCAAGGCTTGGCCCGACGCATGAAGTACAAGACGAAGGGGAGTCTTGAGGATAAACTAAGCTTTGGCTACCGGATAGTGACCTCAACTAGACCTAGCCCAAAAGTTTTAGCGGAACTCACTGCCGCCTACCACGACATCGAGAAAGAATACCGCGAGCAACCTCAGTTGATGAAAGGAATGGCCAGTACTCCCGACGGTGCGACATTCACTGTTCTCGCATCGTTGCTTTTAAATCTTGATGCAGCCCTAACAAAATAATCACCATGAACCTCTTTCAAAAACTCCACAACGACCAACTCAACTTTAGCACAAGAAGGCATTTCATGCGTGATTGTGCCACGGGACTTGGCTCTATGTGGCTAGCTACGCAGGGACACAAGGCCATAGGATCACCTCTATCTATCAACCATGACCCAGAGGCACCACTCGCGCCGATAGCTCCGAGCTTTGATGCGAAGGTGAAGAACGTGATCTACATTCACATGATCGGTGCTCCCAGTCAGTTCGAACTATTTGAGCACAAACCAGAGCTCATCAAATATGATGGAAAGGATTGCCCACAGTCGTATCTAGAAGGGCAGCGGTTCGCATTCATCCAGGGCACTCCAAAGATTTTAGGACCAGTTTACGACTTTAAGCAATACGGCCAAAGTGGCACATTCATCTCTGATAGAATGCCACATTTAGCGAAGCATGTGGATGATCTGTGTTTCATTCATTCGATGCAGACTGACCAATTTAACCATGGTCCTGCCCAGCTTAAAATAATCACAGGAAACCAGAATCTTGGTCATCCATCTATTGGGTCGTGGGTGACTTATGGCTTGGGTTCAGAAAATGATAATATGCCAGGCTACATGGTGCTCCTCTCTGGTGGCCGACTACCTCGTGTGGGTAAATCACTCTGGGGCTCTGGTTATCTTCCTTCAGTCTATCAGGGCGTGCAATGTCGATCCACTGGAGATCCCATCCTCAACGTGCAGAACCCAACGGGGGTGAATTCTACGATACGTAGGAGGGCGCTTGATGCTCTAAATGATGTCAACAAGGCAACCTACGATCAGGTGGGAGACCCAGAGACTCTAGCACGCATAGCTCAGTATGAAATGGCATACAGGATGCAGTCCACTGTCCCAGAGGTAATGGATATTGCGGAAGAACCAAAGGAGATACACGAGCTTTATGGCACGCAACCTGGGAAAGAATCATTCGCTAATAATTGCTTGTTAGCGCGTAAGCTCGTTGAGAGCGGCGTGCGCTTTGTGCAACTCTTTGATTGGGGCTGGGATTCCCATGGGTCTAACAAATCTGAAGCTCTCAATCACGGGTTCAAGGATAAATGCATGCAGACTGACAAGCCCGTTTCAGCATTGCTCACTGACCTAAAGCAACGAGGCATGTTAGAAGACACCCTAGTTGTTTGGGGCGGAGAATTTGGCCGCACACCGATGCAGGAGAATCGTAATGGTGACGCGGGAAACTTTGCTGGACGTGATCATAACCCGAATGCTTTCACAATGTGGATGGCTGGCGCTGGTGTGAAGAAGGGGATTTCCTACGGAGAGACTGACGAGCTTGGCTACAGAGTAGTCAAAGATCCAGTTCATACCTACGATCTTCATGCGACAATTCTCCACCTAATGGGCTATGATCACCAGAAACTTTCAGTCCCATTCCAGGGCTTAAATCAAAAGCTCACTGGGGTGAATAAAGCCCACGTGATCAAGGGAATATTAGCCTGATATCGTGGTGCTATTCCTTTGAATCAGCTAGTGTAGGATCTATCGGAGCGTGGGCCAGCTTGGTGAAATCCGCTGCGCTGCGTGAGCCATCTTTACCTTCACGAATCTCGATTTCCCAGCGCGAATCATCTTGTGCCTTATAGCCAAGAAATTCTGCCATGTTGGAAAATCCTTTAGAGCACTGGACTGTTATTGTGCTTTCGCCGTTTTCGAACAAACCGTCCTTAAATTTAGAGGTGTTTGAGTCGCCGACTACTTTGCTGACATCCGCTAGAGCTCCGACGTTAGTGCGGAAGAAAGTGCGGAGTGATCCTGACTTGCTCTTGCTAGGATCGAGGGTGATGACAGCTACTGGGTACAAGCCATCATCTCTCTCTACCCAATGAGTGGTGATCGAGTCGACCGCAGCATGCTTGCCCTCGGCCGGGACATTAGTTACGTAAACCGGTTCACTGATGATATTGGTGTGAGTGGTCGTGTAGACAACGAAATAGACAGCAAGCGACAAGAGCAGCAGCACAGCGATAGCCATGCTGACATATTCGATAGGAGAGGATTTCTTTTTTTCCATCAGTTAGTTGGGGTTAGATACGGTGTTTTTAGAGGTCGAGTTTCACTTTGACGTAGTCAGAAACCATCTTCGGGTTTGCTTTGCCCTTAGAGGCTTTCATGACCTGACCAGTAAACCAGTTGGCAGCTTTTGCGTTACCGCCTTGGATTTCTGCTACTTTTTCAGGGTTGGCTTCGATGACAGCATCGATGATAGCTTCGATAGCCGAGTTGTCTGCTGGCTCGAACCCCATTGATTTAGCAATGTCTGCTGGCTTCTTTTCCGGTGATTCCCAGAGCGCTGAGAATACATCTTTCGCCTGGTTGTTGGAAATAGTTCCGGCCTCAACGAGCTCAACTAGTTCGCTGAGTGATTCTGGTCTGATCGGGTTATCGCCGATGGTGAGGAATGTCTCATTGAGCTTTCCGAGTAGCGTGTTGATAATCCAGTTCGCTACTTTCTTGCCGAACTTGGAGCCCTTAGCTGCGAGTTCGAAGTAGTCAGCTAGTTTCAGATCACTCGTCAGAACGCCTGCGTCGTAGGCGGAAACTCCGTAGTCACTGACAAAACGATCGCGCTTATCGTGTGGGAGTTCTGGTACGAATGCTTTCATTTTCTCAAACATCTCAGCCGTATTGACTGGCAGGAGATCGGGCTCAGGGAAGTAACGATAGTCGTGTGAGTCTTCCTTGATACGCATGACTGAAGTCTGCCCAGTGTTAGGATCCCAGGCTAGAGTTGCCTGTACCTGCTCAATTCCCATGTCGAGTTCTTCGATCTGGCGGTCGATCTCGTAGTAGATCGCGCTGCGGACTGAGGAGGTGGAGTTGAGGTTTTTGATCTCAAGTTTCGTGCCCAGTTCCGTAGTGCCCTTTTGACGCACAGAGATATTCACGTCACAGCGCATCTGACCTTTGTCCATGTCGGCATCAGAGATTTTTGCGTATTGGAGAATCTGTTGGAGAGATTTGATGTAGGCGTATGCTTCTTCGGCGCAATCGATGTCGGGCTCGGTCACGATCTCCATTAGTGGAGTGCCGGCGCGGTTATAGTCGATGGTGGATGAGCTGGCGAGGTGTGTGGACTTAGCCACGTCTTCCTCAAGGTGGATGCGGTCCATTTTGACAACCTTGCCTGGGTTAGGAATGTGCTTCTGAGCGTCCTTGTGGTAGGCGAGATCGTAGAGTGGCACACCGCCGCCACCGCAGAGAGGAAGGTCAAACTGGGTGAGCTGGAAGTTCTTCGGCATGTCCGGGTAGAAGTAGTTCTTGCGGTCCCACTTCGAGATGGGCGGAGTCGTGCAGTTGAGCAACATGCCCGCTAGGATTGTCTGCTCTATCGCGTGTTTGTTGAGGACTGGGAGAGCTCCCGGAAGTCCTAGGCAAACTGGGCACACGTTCGAGTTTGGCTCGTGGCCGTAACCCGCGCGGCATGCGCAAAACATTTTGCTCTGGGCGGTGATTTGGCAGTGAACTTCGAGGCCGATTGTTGCGATGTAGTCTTCTCTAGGCATGACGGAAATTTGAGATTTGTGATTAGAAATTTGAAACTGGGGTGGAGTACCCGTGCTTTGTTGGTGATGGTCTAGCGGAGCTTGAGGGCTTGTTCAATATCGATCTGTGCGATTGCGTGATTCAGTTCGGGGTTGGCCATCAGAGCAATGAATCCTGGGTGTGCGAGAATGGCTGCAGTGTCACCTTTTTCGATGCTTTCTTTGATTGCTGGATCTTGAAGAAATTCCTGTACCTGTGGGGTTTCTAGGGTGCTGGCGATTGCTGGATCCGCAGCTAAAGCCTGAAGTTTCTCAGGAGCTGCGACCTGCATGATGGCAAGCTTGGCTAGGTTTTGTGCGCCGCTTTCATCTTGCGATATAAACCGAGCAACTTGCTTTCCTGCGGCCGAGTTGAGGAAATCATACTTAAGCTTGGTTAGACTGGGGAGTTCATCTGGTGCAGCATCGCTCGCCTGGGCTATCCAGTAATCAATCTCTGCTCGTGTGCCTTTGTCGACGAGTCGGTGCATGCCCAGCAGACAGATTGCAAAACCTAAAGCGAAGCCCGTGAGTAAGCCGAGAATCCCAGATCCCTTCTTGCGCTCCTCCTCTTCTTTAGCAAAAGGATTTGAGAAAAAATCGGTAAGTGTTTTGAGTACTAGAAACGCGAGAATACCACAGACGACACCACAGACGTATTGGCCGTGCTCCGGAATATCCGGCCATTGCGCAAGCACCACTGGGTAGGCAAATTGGTAACCAGCCCAACCCGCAACTAAAGTACCGACCAGGCACGAAAATCCGTAAAACAACTTGAGTGCTCCCTTAGTAAATCCCAGCGCCGCAAAAACGAGGATCACTAGCATGATCACTCCAGATGCTCCGATTTCGCCAAAATTCATTAGCTCAGATAAAATAGAACTGAGAGCATTGCGTCGATCTTAAAGGCTCTCGAAGTAAAATGAGATTCAGTAATCTATTTGAAAACGTTTACCATACCCAAGAAAGACCCACTGCAACATTATCGCTATCGAAGCTTTTATCCGTTTGGGTGCGCGTTCCGATATAGGCGATTTTTACGCCAAATTGACGGGTGAATGAGTAGCCAGCAGCGAGTGAGTACGCGAGGTTTTCGTTAGCGTCATCCTTGTTGATGCCATTGATTTCATTTTGGCCACCAATGCCGTAGCCAATACTAGCGCTCGTCCAGAAGCCGGGTTTGAAGGTGTAAATAGCATGGGATTGAAATGCCCAGAAGGGATCTTGCTGGCGCTCGCTGCCATTCCAAAAATCATCGTTGTCGGTAAAATACCACATCGAGGCTGAGGTCTCATAAGTCCATTTTCCACGTTGGTGGATGATACCAACTTGAGGCCGAATAGTGAAGCGGTTAGAACCAATGTTGATGAGTTGATTCTCGGAGTAATCGCCAGTGGGTAACTGAACGATGAGACCCGCGCCGATGAGGGTGTCGTTGGCGGCCACGGACTGGCGATGTTGCTGATACTATTTTCCTTTCAGCGGAGGGGCGCCGTAGAGGATAGAGGAAAAGCGCAGGACTGTATCGGTAGGTCCCTGCCGGTGGGCGCGGGCGGATTCCCCCTGAAGTAATCCCTTGTAGGTACCATCTTGGAATCCTTGACCCAGCTCGAAGCGTGACGACTTGCTTAAGAACTCAAATGTACGCATGTAGCGGATGGCCACGGTGTTCATCTCTAACTCGAGATCTTCCACCTGAACCACTGGGTCGAGAAAAATATCAGCCTGAGTGTAGACGTAGCCAATGCCAGCGATGTTTGTGTCTAGAGGTAAATGACTCCAGCGACGCGGTGTGAGCTCTTGGGATAAGGCTGAGCCGCATAGAGCGAGTGAGATTAGAAATAATGCTCGCATAACAAGGGTGCCTACCTTGGTGGTGTTAGGATGTCTGGAACTCTAGGGTAGAGAGCTAGGATTGATTCATGTACTCCTTTTACGAAGAAATACTCTTTCTTGTATTTCTTCACTGTTAGTCGCTTTGGTTGGCTCGCAAAAATGGCGAGAGCGAAAATTAATGTCATGCTGCCAGCTAGCAGGGCTAGCATTGCATAATCAGGGTCAGCAATTATCGAGAATATAGCAAAAGAACCGATGGCTAGATGTAAAAGTACGGCTGAGATAATCCGCCTTTTCTTCACTTTCTTGAGCAGTGTTTCCCCATTGTAGCTATTGACTACCAGTTTCTTTTGAAAAATCATCATGATGATTATTCCTGGAAGTAGTCCAAGTAGGAGAAAAAACAGGAAGAAAGGGGAGACGTGAGTGAGTTGGAGCTTCCTCGACTTCTGGCTTTTTGTCGGAGTTTCACCTGTAAATAGGCAGCGAACAGGCGGACGGTAATACTTATTGATCACCAATAAATTACCGTCTCTGTAGGCGGTGTCGTCGCCAGCCACTGCCACATCGTCGGAGGGAGTGACACTTGTCTGGGGAGCTAAATAGGGATTAACAGACATAGATATGAAGGAGTATTAGACTGTACCCATCTGCGCGCGTTGGCGGAGGATGTGGTCTACTAGGATCAAGTAGGACATAGCCTCTACCATAGGAACTGCACGTGGAAGAACGCAGGCATCGTGACGGCCGCGGCCTTTGAGTTCAGTTTCCTTGTGGTCGGTATCAATCGTTGGTTGCTCGGTCATGATCGTCGCAGTTGGCTTGAATGCCACGCGGAAGATGATGTTCTCGCCATTGGAGATACCACCTTGGATGCCACCGGAGTTGTTAGTCTTGGTGCGGACCTTGTCGTCTTCCATGTAGAAATGGTCGTTGTGCTCCGCGCCAGTGAGCTGAGTTCCATCGAAACCTGAGCCGATTTCAAATCCCTTAGTAGCAGGGATTGACATCATAGCCTTAGCGAGCTCCGCCTCTAGCTTGTCAAAGACTGGAGCGCCTAGACCAGCGGGGCAGTTACGGATAACGCACTCTACCACACCACCTACGGAGTTGCCTTCGCCGCGTACTTGCTTGATCAGGTCGATCATTGGCTCCACCATTGCTGGGTCGCCAGTACGGACGATGTTAGATTCTACGTCGTCGAACTTCACTGTGTTAGGATCGACGTTTGCTTGAAGATGTTTGATGGATTTGACGTAAGCGATGACCTCGATGCCTGGGCAAATCGAGTCGATCACCTTCTTAGCCACTGCAGCAGCAGCCACACGGCCGATTGTCTCGCGAGCAGACGCGCGTCCACCACCGTGCCATGCACGGATGCCGTATTTAGCATCGTAAGTATAGTCAGCGTGAGAGGGACGGTACTTGTCCTTCATCTCTGTGTACGACGATGGGCGTTGGTCCTGATTGCGGACAAGAATGCCAATAGGGGAACCAAGAGTTTTACCCTCGAACACGCCTGATAGTATCTCGCAGACATCGCCTTCCTTACGTGGAGTCACGATATCGGACTGGCCTGGGCGGCGACGATCGAGTTCTTTTTGAATGTCTTCCTGAGTGATTTCAAGAAGTGGTGGGCAGCCGTCGATGTTGACGCCTACTCCGACGCCATGAGACTCACCCCATGTAGAAATTTTAAAGATTTGGCCAAGTGTGCTGGACATGGACATCTAGTAAATCGATTTACCCAGAACTGCAAGTGTAGAAGCGGGTACGCTTCTG
>CAXMPP010000063.1:9567-11337 GCA_964195395.1 uncultured Thermodesulfobacteriota bacterium | reverse complement strand
CAGAAAAACACTCCCCGCAGCATGTGCGTACAACTGCAACTCGATAAAGCACGGAGGGAGTTCCTCTAAGTTGAAACCTTCCACGACAACGAGATCGTCGCTGGAACACCTCAAAGAATGGCTGGTTACAAGTCTAAAACCTACCTTTTAGAGCCTTTAAGCGTTCTTCATAATCTTCTGAGAAAGACCAATACACTCCACTAGAGTCTAGAGTTAAGCCTCGCTGGATTGGACTCAGCCCCAAATTCAACGCTAGTAAAACATCTGAGCTCACCCATGCGTTCATATAATGATACTGGTGACGCGTAATCAAAGAATTATGGCTTTTCGCTGAGGTTGCATCAATCAACCTCAAATTACCAAAGTTACGCAATGATTTCAGCTGATCCTTATTCAGCATGGCGACAGCACCTCCTGTACGAGGAGCCTCGAAAATCTTTGATGATATTTTAAGAGCCCTGTCCACTTTGGATGAATACACATCCACATTTTTAGCAGTCTTCATCCAGCCGTCCCATACTGCATTTACAAACCAATCTAAGTCTCCATCAGGTGCCCCTAGAATGACCGAACCAATTTTAGATTTTCTTTGTATACTTGCAGCACTCGAACCCGAGTGTTGAAAACTAACTAGCCTTAGCGATTCAACAACTATAGGACAACCAGCACTATGCGCTAAAATATTGATTTCTTTGACGTCAGTTTTAGCAGCCAAAAACTCTAGCAACAATCGGAAATGGCGAACCGAAAATCGAGCATTTGCCTTATCGGCATGGTAGCCGTTAAACAATTGCACTTGAGATGGCCAATTATAACTAATCGATACACCATCCATGCCTGAAAAGTAATGAAGCTGCCCAACAATGTTCAAATGGCTATTCATTTGTGTATTAAATCCATGGACATACACATTAATGTTTTTACGAGTAGACTTTGCTAAGCTGGCATTAATCTTATTTGCAAAACGGAGATCAGCTATTTGAACCTCATTTTCACCTCCACCAAATGCTATCCCCGGTGGAGAAGCCGCGTCTAGTACTCCATACTCATCTAGACCAACTATTCGGCTCATTGACTCTTCTGGACGCTGCTCCAATCGAGTCATAGCGCTCAGCTTTTCCCAAGAAATCCCATCCTCACCAAGTTGAACAGTAGCCGTACCGACTCGTAACAATTGGCAGCGAACTCCTCTTTTATAGAGTTTCAATCCGGAACCACCTTCTGGACCATGATCACATGCGTAAAAAATCTCCACGGAAGGAGAAGACTTTTCGATGGCAAGCTCCTTAGCCAACTCGACACTACTCTGTGTAAAAACTACGGGTGACGGAATCATCGTAGCGGTCAAATCTTTAGTAGAACGGCAACCTACAGTGACCAGGCTCACTAACACTACAAAAAAGACTGCGCATTGACTATCCGCTCCTCTACTCACTCTGATTTTCACAAATAAGAAATAGAAGCCTACCATCTCAATGTCAACGATCTAAGGTTCAGTTTAAAAAGAGGATCCAGCAAACTATTCATTATTATTTTCATCCACTGATCCAGATCAATGATGTTGACGTGGATTCGCTAACAGACTTAAATGTGATTTGAATACCAACCGGATCACTTCGAGAGGTATTCTAAAACATTTTCTCAACCTACACACTAATACCTATCTACGTTCAATGCTGAGAATCCCAAACTCGAATTAGTTTGAGTTACTAACGGTTTTATTGCCTGCCTATGAAATTTTTATTTGAAAACCGGTTTACGATTCTATTT
>CAXMPP010000063.1:0-9557 GCA_964195395.1 uncultured Thermodesulfobacteriota bacterium | reverse complement strand
CCCTTATTGCATTCATACTTATTGTCCCCCCCTTTGTAGAATATTCAAAATCGATGGCTATTGTCCCTTGGGCTCTTACTATAATAATTTTTGCTATAGTTCTAGCAACTCGCAGCAGACTAAAGCCTCTAAAACATAACATAATACTGATAACATCTAGTATTTGTCTTCTGGGTTTATGGGCTTCCCATTATTTCCAGCACAAGGTTTTTCTAGAACAAGCTGACACCATCATGTTCGGAATATTCCTCTTTAGCTCATGTGCAATAGTCTTAGGGGAATTATGTCGGCGCCAATCCGTAGACCGTGAAACTATCTCAGCGTCTCTAGCGGTGTACCTTCTTTTTGGAATGGCTATGTCCCGAGTCTTTTACCTCCTATTTTTATGCGATCCAAATGCATTTTCTCTTCCAATGTCCGTCTCTGGAGATGCCGGGCAACCCTCATTCCTCTACTTCAGCTTTGTCGTACTATCGACTGTAGGCTTTGGTGACATCGCACCAGCTTCCGCCATGGCTCAATCACTAATGATCATTGAAGCCACTTTTGGAGTTTTCTACCTAGCAGTCGTCATCTCGCGCCTAGTTTCACTGTACGACCGTGAGACTATCAACGATATCAAACCTCAAATAACTAACTCCACTCAATGATTAAAACTCCTATTCATTTCGATCATTTCGAGTGGCTTGATTCGGATGACTCAGACCTCTCCCAAGTTACGGATTACCTAAAGAATCAAAACATGGATGAAGTGGCTACGCTTCTACAGGCCAACCCTAGTTCTCGGCCATCTTTTGCTATAGTCGGTTCAGCGATTGTGGCAACTTTCCAATTTCCCAACCTGACCACTCAGTCTCATGATTTAATACCGGCAACACTCAAGCTCATCCTTACCGAAAAGTGTGTTATTACTATCCATCCGATCGATTTCCAGACAGCTAAGCTAGTTCAACAAAATGTAGGAAATGGTAAGATTCCAAAAACGATAAGCCCTTCTAACTTTGTTGGGCAATTACTCAAGCAAGCTGTAGATCTTAGGTTCACTTTTATTGACGGCTTAAGTTCCAAAGCTGATCTACTAGAAAGTAGGGTTTTTGATCCCGCAGACAGCACAGATCTAATTAAAGACCTTATGGGCCTCAAGATGACTATATCCAGGGCTCTGCAAATTGCTCCACCTCAAAGGGCTGTCGTCTCAGGAATGTGCCGTGAAATCAAACGCTTAAACGGCATGAGCTATGGTGATCTAAAAGAGGTGATCCATCAAATTGAGCATATAGTCATTCTTCTTAATGGACTAAAAGACCGAGCAGACATCATTACAGAGTCCAATGAAGCATTCGTAAATCACAGCTTAAACTCTACGCTTAAAATTCTCACTATATTTTCTGTTATTACCATACCACCAACACTCATTGTTGGTTTATTTGGCATCAATGTCGGCGTCCCTTGGGAAGGCCAGAGGTTAGGATTTCTGTGGGTCTGCCTTATCTTACTAGGAATCACCACGTTTGGTGTTTGGTTTCTTAAATCACGAAAAATCAGCTAACCGTCCCCCCCTAACCGTCCCCCCCTAACCAATTTCAAACCTAACTCATTGAACTATGTGTACTAATAATAACGACAAGGATTACGTATTATGGCGAAATCTTGGCTTACTCGGCTTACTTGGGGCTACGATGGTTGGAGTCGGAGAGTTTATGATTCACTACACTCCTGAGGGATTTTCGGATACCTCCTTTGACTTCTTCGGAAATGTCTCGGATCGATCACTCCGTCTAGGGCACTTCATCATGATTCCATTCATACCCCTTTATATATTTGGGTATCTTCATTTTTACTTAGGTCTACGATCTGGCAGTGAAAAGTTAGCTAGAACCGTATTTATTCTTGGGGTCTTTGCCTTCATGATTGGTGCTATATGGGTTGGCTCTAGAGCCTTCATTGGTAGCCTTCAGCACCTGCTCGATAAACCCGACACTATAGATATTTGGAAACAAGTGGTTTCACTCTATGACTTCTACCTAGAAAACCTCGTGCAGGGCCTACGCATATTAATGTTAGCTCTCTCTCTCGTGTTCACTATTACAATCCTCAAAGGTAATACGGTCTACCCTCACTGGTTCGCGGCCTGCCCACCCATTGTCCCCCTGATTTTAATCTTCCTCAGTTACCTCTTCATACCTACTATTGGTAATTACTTACTACCTGCAGCAATGAATCTTTCCCACATTGTTGTGTTCGGCCTCTCTCTCCTTAGCGGATCCAAAACGTTCACTAATCGCACGAAAGATCATGAAAACAGACACAACAGCCCCTCATAAATTTCCCTTTATGAAATACTTAAAGTTCATTGCTGGTGCATTTATCAGCATAGTGCTGCTATTAATCCTAATTATTGTCGTTAGGTTCCGCAATGACGCTAAAATCCCATATGACGTGTCTCTTCCTGAGGCTTCTATTCCAACCTTTGATGAATCTGAATTTGATTTCACTCATGTCTATGACACAGCCACGTCCATCCAAACAACTGGTGGAGCTGTCTTTAATATAGATGACGGCGTTGAAGAGGTCATTTTGTGTGGAGGTCGTGGACAATCCGATGCCATTTTCAAGTATGAGAACGGGGGCTTCAAGGAAATCACAAAAGAAGTTGGTTACCTTAAAGAGACCGACGAAGCTTCCTTGAGTGCCACTTCACTTGATGTGGATCACGATGGTGATGATGACCTCATCATCACACGTTCGAACAGCATCTGGCTATACACGAACAATCAGGGTCAGCTAACGGGGCAAAAACTCTCAGCGCCACTTTCTGAAGACACCTCACCTATCTCGATTGCTGTCACTGACATCAACCGGGACGGCCACTTTGATATGTATGTTTGCGGCTACATTAAGAAGGAATTACTCGAAGGTCTCAACATCTTCAACAAAGAAGGCTACGGTGGTATGAGTGCCTTTTTAATCAACAATGGTGACAACACCTTCTCAGATAAAACTGACGAATATGGTCTAAGATATAAGCATAACACCTTTCAAGCCGTGTTTTACGATGCAGATCTCGACGGCCATGAAGACCTCATCGTTGCGCACGACACAGGCCAGATTCGGACATGGAAAAACCTAGGAAACGGCAAATTTGAAAATGTCACGAACCCAAACTCAGAGGTTTTCAGCTACCCAATGGGTATTGGTGTAGCCGATTATGACAATGATGGACTAGTCGACTTCTTCTTCTCTAACACTGGCACCACAGCTCCTCCATTTCTAGCTAAAGGCGACCTAAGAGATGACCAAGTTTATCACGCAGACTGGATCCTCTTCCACAACGAGGGTGATTTCACATTCACTGACACTGCTGAAGAAACCAAGCTCGCTGATTACGAATTTTCATGGGGTTGCATCTTCGATGACTTTAATCTAGATGGAAGATCAGATTTAGTGGTCTCAGAGAACTTTGTCGACCTACCCATACACAAGTTTGAATTTTTACGCTTACCTTGCAGATTCCTCATTCAAAACGTCAATGGTGAGTTCGCAGCTGTAGGAGAAGAATCCGGTGTTGTAAATAAACGCTTTAGCCTCTCCCCCATCTCAGGTGATTTCAATCAGGATGGAGCACCTGATTTGATCCACGTAAACCTCGCAGGGAGGTCCAAAGCATTTATCAGTAATAACTCATCAGGGAACTTCGTTAAGGTAAAGCTCCCTAACACAGTGCACTCAGTTAGCGCTATGGTTAGCGCACAGCTATCCGATGGAAGAACAATCTATGAGCCTTTTGTAAAAGGTGAAGGACTCTGCTCGGATTCATCCCCTATCGTCATCATAGGAACGGGCGGGGCTAAAGTTAAATCAATTCAGGTAAAGTACCTTTCTGGGAAAACTGAAACTTTCCAGAATCCACCACTAGGATCGACGCTTGTCACAAAAAAACTAGCACTTTGAAGCCTAACGCCTTCTTACTCATTACTTTCACTGCCTTTGGTCTGTGGGGAGCCGGGAGGCTATCCATTGACCAATATGCATCTGGGACGGCATGCCCCATTTTAGGCGCTGTCGTACCAGCTTGTTACGTCGCTCTTCTTGGATACATCCTGATAAGCGCTGGCATACTCCTGCGAGTCTGTAACAAGCGCCCAATCGCACGCTGTATTTTTTGGACCGGTATGACCTTAGCCGGTGGCTTGGCCCTGCTTGCTACAGTCATGGAGATTTTCATGAGCAATATCTGCCCTGTGGGTCCATTGGGCATACCGACATGCTACCTCTCACTATTACTTAGCGCTTCCATAGCGTGGTTCTTTTTAAGAACTCAAGCTAC
Organism: uncultured Thermodesulfobacteriota bacterium; assembly: GCA_964195395.1. Lineage (GTDB taxonomy): Bacteria > Verrucomicrobiota > Verrucomicrobiia > Verrucomicrobiales > Akkermansiaceae > Rubritalea. Next base: position 5,230 of record CAXMPP010000063.1, on the reverse strand, counting down.
TAGGCAAAAGTAACCCCCCCAATTTTCAAGAACTAATCTCGACAAAAGGGGGGCTCTTTAAATGAACTAGAAGTATCTCGTTCTATCACTCAGCTCTCTTCGCCCATCTTAAAGAGTTGATTAAGGTACCTTACTGGAAAGGCCCAAATCAAACCGTAGAAAAGAGCACCACCTGGCAAGGCCAGATAGCGACTATTTCCGCTGAGCCCGTAAACGATCTCTGGGATATTAAGAAGGAATGTACCTGTAGAGGCACTCACTAAGCCCATAACGGCTCCGATCCCAAACATCTTGAGAATCCCGTTACTGCCTTTCAATGATACAGTCATGGCGTTAGTTAAACCAAACAGCACAGGGAAGAAGAGCCCGATCACCAACCAGTTGAGTGCGCCTGGAGGCAGGTGAGCACTTTTGGCCCCTAGTCCAACTAGAGGCCACAATGTGGCTGGCAAACTCGAGCCTATAACAAATCCGCGTAGGGAAGATCGTATCATCGTATTTAAAAAAAATGCAGCTCTGCTTATTGGATTACTTACGACTATCCAATTTTAAATATGCCATGCCTAAAACTCCGCCGTAGACCAGGTGAAGGAACAAAGTCATCACGGGTGCTGCGACACTTATTTGCATGCCAAATAACCCAGCTCCACTAGCAGGCATAGGTCCCACCATCATCACGAACCATGCAATTACCCCCAACACCAAACCTTTTTGAAGCTGTGACTTCCCAGGTAAAATGTTGTTAGCTAGCGCGAATATTCCTCCCCAGAGCACAGATCCTATGCCCCAATGCATCACCCACCCAATGACAACATTGGGTTCAATTCCGAGTTTATCTGAAACCATGGTTGAGGTCATATGAATTGGGTCTAGCGCCGGAAGGACTCCTGCCGCCTTTTTCACCATCATAACGACGGTCATTGCTCCAGTCCCAACAACTCCAGCAAGGACTCCGTTTTTTACTTTTAAGATATCTAACGACATATATTTTTGTTTATTTAAATTAAGTTAAATCAGCTAATCAAGGATTGGCAAACTTACTCTCCAAACATTCTGCTAATGATTGGTAACTGCTTACGACGAATGAAAAGCACTGCGATAGAAGAAGTGAATACAACTATTGCCATGAAACCAATACGTCCTAAATCCCCCTCAAAACCAATCTTGGTGATATGGCCAATGATGGCTCCCATCATAAGTCCAGCAGCTAAGAAAGCTCCGTAAATAACACTGCTGGGGATGAGTATAAGTAAAACTGCAAGGAGTTCCAGACTGGCTATAAGGTATCGCCCATGTGGTTCCATCCCTAACTCTGTGAACAATGCTACTGGTATAGCAGCACCTGTAAGTTTAGGTAGTAGAGTCACGCCTAATACGGCTGCGACTATAATTTGAAAAACCCACGAGATCTTATTTGACGTTTTTTTCATGATTTGACTATTGGTTGATTAATGAGAATTGATGGAACTATGATTTGGTAATTAATTTTCATGAGGCTAATGCCGCCTTACTTTGTGTGACTTTAGCCAATGTTGTTCCAGATGGAATATAAAGATTATCTGTACTCAGCTCTCTAACTGAGCATTTTCCGGTTGCCGCGAGTAGGTGGTAAAAATCATGCTCAATGTTTTCAACATAATTTTGAATTCGAATAGCCTTTTCACCTATGACAATGCCTTCTTGAAGGGCTGGATCATGAGTTGTGATACCCACAGGACAGGTGTTATTACCACACTGAAGAGCCTGAATACACCCAAGAGAAAGCATAAATCCTCGTGCTGAGTACAGAGCGTCCGCTCCTAGACAGAAAGCCACCATTTGACGACCTGGACCGATCAATTTACCAGCTGCCATTACCTTAAGACGATCTCGAACGCCCTCTTCTATAAGGATTGTATTCACTCCGTGTAGAGCTGGAAATAAAGGCATACCAAAATTATCCATAAAGGCCTTAGGCGCAGCACCCGTTCCACCTTCGCCCCCGTCAACTGATATGTAATCAGGGAAGATATCGAGTTTTTTCATTTCTTGAACTAGCTCGCGAAACTCATCAAGACTACCAACACAGAGTTTGATACCTACAGGAATTTTACTCACTTCTTGCACAAGTTCGATAAATTGAACTGTTGTAGTCTTATCCACACATTCGACATGGTTGGTTGGAGAAACCACGTCCTCACCTCTTGGAACACCACGAAGCTCGGATATCTCTTTCGTGATTTTCTCCTTAGGTAGAAGCCCCCCTTTTCCGGGTTTTGCTCCTTGAGACAGCTTAATTTCAATCATCTTTATCTCATCTTTCGATGCTAAGTCCCGAAGCTTTTCGTCATTCAATGAGCCATCATCATTTCGAACTCCAAACTTAGCAGTTCCTAGCTGAAAAATAAGGTCACACCCTTCCATAAGATGATATTTCGGATGTCCACCCTCTCCTGTATTCATGGTTATCCCAGCTAATTTAGCTCCACGCGCTAATGAGCGAACAGCGTGTTCTCCGAGCGCTCCGTAGCTCATAGCACTAATTGCAATAGGTCGGGTAAATGTATGCGTATTGGCTATTCCTCGTTCTTCACCAAAAGTAACACTGTACTTTTCTAACTTATCCTTAGCGGTTGGATACATAGAGTGCCTGATTTTGACCTCAGTAGAATCAAAACTCATTTGCGTTCCGAACGATGACGCTGAATCTACATTTTTTGCCTTACGGTATACCTCTGATCTTTCACCACGATTAAATGGTCGTTCTTCAGTATCACTAGCGAAGAAATACTGCCTTAGCTCCGGGCCGACACTCTCCATCATGTAACGTGCCTGCCCCATAACACCGAAATTCCTCAACAAAGCATGTTGCTTTTGAACGTGCCTATAAAAGAAATTAATTATTGTTAGGAAAACAAAAAATACAGTAAAAAAGTGAATATAAAAGGTGAAATACGTTCCCACTAAGAGGAAGAACGCCGCAAATATTGGTATGGAAAAGTTTGTCACTTTTGCCATCTTGTGAAGATCAATAGAAATTTTTGAGGTCATAATTTATAATTGGTTTGGTATTGAGTTTATTTTGTTTGATCACGCTCTTTTGATGACGATCATTTTCTCGTTTGTCATTTCATGCATCGTATAAGGAATGCCTCCCAGACCGATCCCTGACTCGTTACGGCCTCCAAATGGCATCCAATCAGCTCGATAAGCTGTGTGATCATTTACCATTACAGCCGTTGCATTAAGCTGGTTAGCAACGTTTAGTGCCGTATTGATATTTTGCGTAAACACCGCAGACTGAAATGCGTAGGGAAGCCCATTTGCCCTTTCAACAGCGTCATCAAGATCACTGTATGAAAAGATGCAAACCACTGGACCAAAGATCTCAAGTGTTGAAACTTTGGCATCTGACGGTGGATTGACTAAAATCGTAGGCGGATAAGATGTTGGAGAACTCGCTTTCCCTCCTATAAGAACTTTAGCGCCACCTGCAACAGCTTCATCTACCCAATCGGAAACTCGCTGGACTTCTCTAGGGAGAATAAGAGGGCCTACATCCACCTTGGGGTCAAGCTGGTCTCCTGAGATTAGTTTGGATGCTTGATTTTTTAACATCTCACTGAGTTTGTCGACAATGTCGACGTGGGCAAAAATACGCTGAACGGAAACACAAACTTGTCCCGAATGATAAAACCCTCCCCTTAGTAAAATAGGAATGGCTATCTCAAGATCAGCATCAGGCTCCACAATGGCTGGAGCAGCACCACCGTGCTCCAAAGAACAACGGGTTCCTGGTGCTAACTTGGATCGTAAAAACCATCCCACTTTTGCTGAACCGATGAAGGAAAAAAAGTTAATGCGAGGATCGGTTACTAATTTTTCAGCATCTTCATTCTCACAAATAATCGGTTGGCACCAGACATCAGGCAAACCCGCTTCGCGCAATATATCGACAAAATACAAACAACTCAGAGGAGTCATTAGTGATGGCTTAATAATGACAGGTGAACCAACTGCTATAGCTGGCACAGTCTGGTGGATAATCAGATTCAGAGGATGGTTAAAGGCACTGATTGACGACACCACTCCAATGGGTTCTCTAAGCGTAAATGCCAAGCGCCCGGAAGTAGTGACAGTTTGATCCATTGGCACCTGCTCTCCTTTCAGCTGACTAATATGTTCAGCCGCGAGTTTGACTCCTTGAATAGCACGGTGAACTTCGATTTCACTATCCTTCCATGGCTTCCCACCTTCACTACATGCAATAGACGTGAGTTCTTCAACACGCTCGAGCATGATCGCGGCAGTCTTCTCAAGAATGCGGATACGTTCGTGAGCGGGTAACCATTGGGATCGGTCAGCAAATACAGCGCGGGCACTACTAAGCGCTTTCTCAACGGCCTCGGAACCTGCGATAGGAATCTCCTTGATCACAGATAGATCATAAGGATTTGTAACACTAAGCATACTCATTGGCGTTATAGTGTGCAGGTTTTATCTTTAAGAAGAACATTGAGAATAGAATGGTTTAGCGAGTAATCCACTGAAAGATCTATCACATCAACCGTTCCGCTACTAAGGCAGTCTTTTAGGATTGTTTCAAAATCATCATCACTGACTGGGCGGTGCCCTCTAGCTCCATAACTCTCAGCATACTTAACGAAGTCAGGATTTGTATAATCTAGGCCGAAATTCTCCATGCCCATTCCTTCTTGTTTCCATTTAATCATACCGTATGAACTGTCATTTAGGATGATAACAGTGATATCTAGCCCTAGGCGGACTGATGTCTCTAGCTCTTGAGAATTCATCATGAACCCTCCGTCACCACAAACGGAAACGACCTGCCGATCGGGGAGAATAAATTTCGCAGCCATCGCAGAAGGCAATCCAGCCCCCATAGTCGCGAGCGCATTATCAAGTAATAGTGTGTTAGGCTGGTAGCATTTATAATTTCTGGCAAACCAGATTTTATAAACCCCGTTATCTAGCGTGACTATGTCTTGAGCTCTCAAATTCTCTCGTAAAATGGAAACTAGGCGCTGAGGAAGTATCGGGAAGCGTTTGTCTTCAGAGTATTTCGAAAGATGACTCTCAACTTCTTCTTGCACACGTGAATAGTAGGAGAAATCCCAGTTTGAGTAGTCTGAAACAAGCTCAGTGAGTCGCTCAATAGAGGTTGAAATATCTCCAACCACGTTCAACTGCGGGAAATAGACATCATCCACTTGAGCTGGGAAAAAGTTAA
>CAXMPP010000062.1:0-11431 GCA_964195395.1 uncultured Thermodesulfobacteriota bacterium | reverse complement strand
TTTAGAAAAGTTTCAATCTGGCAATAAGTCTAACAGCCTGGAGAATGCTAAGGCCAGCGAGGAAGTCATCTCAACCATCAAAGAAGTCCGCAAAGCTCTAGAGCAACAGCAAAAACAAGATAAAGAGGACGACAAGAAAGAGGACGGAGACAAGAAAGAGGACGGTGACAAGAAGGAGGATGGTGACAAGAAAGAGGACGGTGACAAGAAGGAGGATGGTGACAAGAAAGAGGACGGTGACAAGAAGGAGGATGGAGATAAGAAAGAGGATGGAGACAAGAAAGAGGACGGTGACAAGAAGGAGGATGGAGATAAGAAAGAGGAAGGTGACAAGAAGAAAGACGGTGACCAAGGGGAAGACGGAACAAAAGGCGGTGATCCGCAACAAGGTCAAAAAGGAACTCCCGCAGGAAACCAAGACAAAGACTCACAGAAAAATGGCTATGCCATTAAAGAACAACAAGATGCCCGCGAGCTGCTAGAGCGCCACGCGGACATGCAACAACGACCAGATTCCTCAGGGAATCAATGGAGAATCAACAAACCTGAAATCGATTGGTAAGCCATTATGCGACTTCTCACACTTATTTTCACCCTACTCGGCATTTGCTTCGCACAGGCGCAGCAAGAAGCATCCATCATCACACAGATCTCTTCCACCAACCTGATTGAAGGAGAAGTGGGATATTTTAGTTTGATCTATCGCGGCGTCAACCCAAAGCAAGCACCGCCAGAGTCGATCGATCTCGGCGGCATGAAACTCACCCAGCGCGGTTTCCAACAGCAATTCGTCAATGGCGATCGCTATTTCATCTATCAGTATCCGATCACTGAGGGCAAGGCTGGTAACTATACCATCCCAGCACTCGACCTCCAGCTCCAAGGAACAACAGTCAAATCCCAACCTGCGAGTTTTCAAGTCGTCCCACTTAAAGATCTTAAGCTTGAACAGTTCAAGTATCAGGAAAGCACCATAAGTTGCTACTCAAAGGTATTTATAGGCAAAACCTCACTCTACCCAGGTGAATCCACGACAGTAGAATACAAGATCTACGTCCCAGCCAACCTCAACCCACAAGGATGGGGGCTGCCTAAACCTGACAAGACGCTCAACTGCACAGCTTGGCGTTTTAGCCCACCAACATCTAACCGCGATGTTGGCCAAGCCTTTATCGACAAAAAACGCTACGTCGTCGGTAGTTACACCACGGTGCTCAGCTCGATCAAGGCCGGCGATGCTAGCTTTGGCCCGCTCACCACCGATCTCATTATCGCCCCCTCAAGAGTCAACTCGCGCTTTGGTTTCAACCGTACTCAAACAGCAGAAATGCCAATCACCTCAGACAATTTGACATTTGAGGTACTCCCGTTCCCCAGCGCTCCCCCTACTGAATTCAAAGGAGCTGTTGGAGAATTTACGATCGAAGCCGATCTACCTGTAACCGAGAGCATCAGCCTGACTGATTCAATCACGGCAACCGTGACTATCCAGGGAACTGGCAACCTGCCAAACATCGTCGCTCCAGAGCTCGAAGACACTGCAACGTGGAAAGTCGTCGACGTCTCACGCGTTCAACAGGGGGACGAACGCAAAGAACTCAGAGGCCAAACTCAATTCACCTACATTCTTCAACCACAGCGCGGAGCGAACACTCTGCCACGTTTCACCTTCGCGCATTTTGACCCTGTAGCCGAAGAGTTCGTTGTCAATACCACTGCAACTAGCGCTATCACTGTGACTGTCCCAGAAGTGACTGGCAGTGCGGTGCTTCCTGCGACCGCTGTGCCAACAGAATCCATGCAAGATATCCTCGGACCGTTGAGTGATGTTAGACTCACAAAGCCAGTTAGCTCTAAAATTGCACAACAGCCAGTCTGGATTTGGCAGACAGTCCCCGCACTCATGTTAGTCGTCATGTTAGTCATTGCAGGCCAACGTAAATTCAAAGCCTCAAAGCAGACTAACTCGGAGAAATCTCACCAGATAAATGAACTTAAAAAGCTCAACTCTATCGACAACCAAGACTTCCTCAAAGAAGCTGGTGGCTACGTCGAGCGCTGGTTAACGGACTCCAAAGAAGCACAAGCCGTCCTCGATCAACGTGATAGCCAGTGCTACCAACCCGATGCTGAAGATCAGTTAGATTCGAAACAACGCGGATCGATTCTCCAATTACTCAAGTCGCTCTCGGTGCTCACACTGATAGCTATCCTCACATTTAGCCAGCAGAGCCACGCGAACGAACAGAGCTTCAAAGCTTGGGAAGCAGGCGATTACCAGACTGCGCTCGCTGGCTACCTAGAATCTAGCCAGCAAAACCCAGAGTCCGCCGACCTTCTATTCAATGTGGCCGACTGCTATTACCGGACAAATCAACCAGGCCTGGCCGCGCTCTATTATAAGAAAGCTCTCGCCGTTGATCCATTCCATTATGAGGCCTCCAAGAACCTCGCATTTACTCAGAAAACCCAGGGAAGTATCCTTAGCCCGGAACTCAGTGAACTGGAACAATGGATCTCAGAACTCCCCGCGACAGCCTACCAACAAGCAATCTTCCTAGGTGCTTGGACACTGGTTTTAGCACTGCTAGCTCTGAAGCTCTTTTACCTGCGGAATGGGAAATTTGCTCTAGCGCTCTCCCTTATTATCCTCAGCCCAGTTTGGATCGCCCTCTCCTCAGCTGCGTGGCTCAAGCATCCTCAGAGGATCGCTACCACCACGGGCAAGGCCGGCATCCTGACTGACTTCGCCTCAGTCCTCACCGAACCCGTTGACGTGTCTGGTAAAGAGCTCGATAAAAAAACCATGATCAAAGCAAATCCAGCATCGCCCTGCAGAATCATCGCAGAGCGTGGATCATGGACATACATAGAACTAGCCAACGGCACCCGCGGCTGGATTCCGAGTGAACGCGTGAGCGAGATTTAGTTTACTGTGACTCTGGAGTGCTGAGCCTCGACATAACACTTCGGGAGGCTATGTCTGAAAAAATCGCACACAAGCTAGACCGCTGCAAGGTTGAGGGATAACACGGTGTCTTACGCGCGTGTTGCACCACTTGAAACACATTTCAACCTGGTCGGAAGTCATAGCTATTTTTTACTAAAGTGAGGTTATATACTGGGACTAATACCACTCGGGGTTCCAAAAGAGCCAAATGTCATTTTCTCGAAGTTTGTGAAATAGCGCTTCGCGGATGAAGTGGAACACTAGGCTCTTCCTTGATAACTTTACGTGACTATTCTGTTACGTGTGCTTTTTCATTGCCTCTAACCTACTTTGTTATAGCTTATTAAATGAATCATTTCTTGAACACTGTTAGAACTAACGTGTAAAGCAAATGCGCAATCACTAAACACCCCTAACAATGACGAACAATTACATCCTCACCCCCATCGCAGGCCTTATTGGATTAGCAATTGCAGCAGCCATCCTAAGGACGGTTATCAAAAAGGATGGAGGGGATGGAAAAGTCGCTGAGATCGCTGAAAAAATCCACAAGGGAGCCATGATGTTCATGAAGCGTGAATTCATGTTGATCTCCATGTTTGCTGTCGTCATCGCTACCCTCATTTTCGTTTTCCAAAATCCTGAGTACGCTACGTACCAAGCTTTTGCCTTTATTTTTGGCTGTTTGGCGTCCTCGTTTGCGGGCTTCATAGGAATGTACACCGCGACTAAAGCCAATGTCCGCACCACGATCGCTGCAAAAAATGAAGGAGCAGCCTCCGCGCTGAGTGTCGCTTTCTTCGGCGGCTCGGTCATGGGCCTCACCGTGGCGTCGATGGGCTTGATTGGTTTAGGCACACTCTTCTGGGCCTTCGCCACTGGGGATCACAAAATTCATGTGGCAGAAATCATGGAAGGTTTCGCGATGGGAGCCTCACTCGTCGCTCTCTTCTACCGTGTTGGTGGAGGGATTTTCACCAAAGCTGCAGATGTGGGAGCAGATCTAGTGGGCAAGCTTGAAGCTGGTATCCCCGAAGATGACCCGCGCAACCCTGGTGTGATTGCCGACAATGTAGGTGACAACGTGGGAGATGTCGCAGGAATGGGCTCAGATATTTTCGAGTCCTATTGCGGCGCCCAAATTGCCACCATCGCGATTGCCGGTGCAGCAGGTGCCAGAATCGCTCAAAGCGGTAGCGCCGAACTCTTTGAAAAAGCCGGCATCCTAGCAGACCAAGCTGAAACTCTGATGTACCTGCCACTCGCACTTACCACAGTGGGGCTTCTCTGCTCGGTTCTTGGAATCATGATGGTCAAACTGATGGCGGCAAAAGAACCTGCCGCGGCGCTAAGGATCGGCACGATTGGTTCCGCCGCTCTTTACATCATCGCCTCCTTTGTCACCTGCGCCCAAATGGGACTGAGTAACAACCCCGCTTTCGCCGTCTTCGCTGGAGCAGTTGGGGGCATCATCATCGGCCTAGTCACCGAACACTACACTGGCGGAAAACCGGTGAGAGATCTCGCAAAACAAGGGGAGACAGGTGTCGCCACCGTCATGATCGCGGGGCTAGCCCTCGGTATGCGTTCGGTCGCCATTCCGCTGCTAACGCTCGCCGCCACCATCAGTATATCCTTCCACTTTATGGGACTCTACGGAGTAGGCCTCGCGGCAGTCGGCATGTTAGGAACAGTCGGCATCACAATGGCTATCGACGCCTACGGCCCGGTTGCCGACAATGCTGGAGGCATCGCTGAGATGGCAGCAATGGGTCCCGAAACGCGCAAAATCACCGATGGCCTCGATGCGGTAGGCAACACCACCGCTGCTATTGGTAAAGGCTTTGCCATTGGCGCGGCAGGACTCTCAGCGCTCGCTCTGATCACGGCATTCATCCAAAAATCCGATATCTCACTCAACCTCTCAGATAATTCCATCCTCGCCACCTTCTTTGTCGGTCTCTTCATCGGCGGCATTGTCCCTTTCCTCAATGGAGCCATCACCATGACTGCAGTGGGTGAAGCAGCCTTTGAAATGATCAACGAAATCCGTCGCCAATTCCGTGACATCCCTGGCTTACTCGAAGGAACGGCGGAACCCGAGACTGATAAATGTATCGATATCGCAACCAGAGCAGCCACCCGGAAAATGATCCTCCCAGCCCTCCTCGCTGTGGGCACCCCCATTGTGGTGGGATTTGGATTCAATGCCATCAACGGCACCGGAGCCATCGCCCTCACTGGAACTCTCGTTGGAGCATTACTCGGCTGTATTCTCATGGCTCTGATGATGTCGAACGCTGGTGGAGCCTGGGACAATGCCAAGAAATACGTGGAAGACGGAAACTTAGGAGGTAAAGGCTCAGACGTCCACACTGCGTGCGTCGTCGGTGACACCGTAGGTGATCCATTCAAAGACACCTCTGGACCATCCATGAACATCATCATCAATGTCATGGCCATTGTTTCACTTGTGATCGCTGGACTCCTCTAACATCTCATTGCTCAGTCTCCTAACAATGCAATCCATCTCAATCACGGTCGTCTTGTTAGCCATCTGCCACCTCTCCAACAGATGGGACCTCCGTAGAGGAACAAGTGACTCAACATTGAGCAAGGCTCTGCTCTTCATCACGGCTCTTTCTGCGATACTATCCAGTTCTGAAATTGGAATTCTCTTAGTGGATCACCTCCCAGCTCTGAAACTAGTAGACAAAGAAACTTCAGCCGTAATCTCGACTTTAGTTCTAACTCCACTCATTATCTTCACCCTCTTCCCTAAGCCCGTGAACGAACAAAATTCTTAAACTAGAACTTATTGACAGAGAGCCAACGGAGAATAACCTTCTCACATGTTAGATCTAATCGCATATATTTCCATGCCCCAAGGTGGAGAAATCATTCTCATGCTCATCGTTGGTGCTATTTTTGCGGGAGTCTTCATACTCCCCTTTTGGATCATTCTCAAAAAGGCAGGCCTAAGCCCAGCTCTCTCCTTGCTACTCTTTGTGCCAGGTGGCCTTCTAGTTTTGTTATTTATACTAGCTCTCAGCCGTTGGCCGGCACTTGAAAGCGCTTCTTTAAGCCAGTCACAGTAGGCCCTGTTTCGCTGATTATTGAGGAACCCCAAATAAACTTAAGAATTCTTGATAACTAAGTCTCTTTAGTTACGTTGTTATTTGGATGCTGCTAGAGCTGACTTCTTGACAGATGCTGTTGATTATGCGAGTTGATTGTCAGCTTTTCACGTCCTAGACGCATCACCACACAGCCTACTCTCAAAGGATTCAATGCCCTTAACTCGCCTCATATCATTCATCACCTGCCTATGGCTCTGTAGCCATGGAATCAGCCAAGCTAGGGCATTTAGCACCATTGTGATCGATGCGGGACACGGCGGAAAAGACTATGGCGGCAGTTACGGCAAGGTCTATGAGAAGCACCTCGCCCTGGATACAGCTCAACGGGTGGATTACATGCTAAAGAGAAAGGGCTATCGCACCCGCATGACCCGCACCAGCGATGTTTTCCTGTCGCTACAAAAACGGGCCTCCATCGGCAACCGTTACGGCAATTCCATTTTCGTCTCGATTCATTACAACTGCACCTACCGACGTGCAGCCAAGGGGATTGAAACCTTTTATTACACATCGCGCTCCAAGCCACTGGCTCAATACGTCCACAGTGCCATTTTACGTAAGACTGGAGCAAACGACCGCAAGGTCAAACACGCCCGCTACTACGTCATCCGCAATGCGAAGAACCCGTCCATTTTGTTTGAAGGTGGATTCCTCACGAATAGCAGTGAGTGCCGAGCCTGTAAAAAAGGTAACTACCGCCAAAAAATTGCAGAAGGCATCGTCACAGGTATCGACCAGTACCAATCAGCCCGACGCGCTGGTCGCGTTCGCTAGCTTTAAGCTCACTCCCAACAGTCTCTTCCATCCCCTGCTCTTTTCTGGGAATAAAGGGGGCACATTTCCCTCTCACCAACATGCCACGTCATCAAACTAAAAGGCACTCCAGCCATCGCGTCCTCACATGGGTAGTCGCTGGCCTAGCTTGCTTTGGCATCCTAAGAGCCTTTGGAGTATTTCCTTCCTCTATCGTGCCGTGCTGAGCTCCGAGCTCAGTGGATTCGGTCGAATCAGCATGCGAATAAACGATTCACCATTCGATTGGGCACTCTGGCTCGACATGCAACTACAGCGCTAACGTACGGATATTGTCACGCTCGCGGATTGAAGCTAATTCCATTTCCTTCAGGTACATTTCTCATAAAATCTGCTACCTGCAAAAAGAAAGCATCTAGTTGCACTGCCGCATCCTCTGGGATCTCAGCTTCGCGCATTGAAGCGGCCATCAGCTCCACCCACCTATCTCGCTCTCGCGCCCCTATTTTAAAGGGCATATGACGACCACGAAGCCTCGGGTGGCCCCGTTTTTCGGTGTATGTCGGATCACCAGCTAAACGGAACATCAAGAAATCAAACAATCTCTCTTCAGCCCCTTGCATATCACCTTTGGGATACATCGGCCCCAGAATGTCATCGCTAGGCACCTTTGCATAAAAAAACTTCACCATGCGTTCTATGCCTTGACGGCCCACCCTATCCATAATTACTCTCTCGTCCATAACCAGCGTGTCGTTGTGTTCTAGCCTTTCAATCACTATTGAACAAGGCTTGACCTTTTATGTAAAGTCATTGTAACCCTCTACACGCAAATCCCAAGCATTTACCAGTAGTATGTCTGATGACAATTCACACCAACCTCTAGAGTTCATCCCACCGAGTGTAGACCACTTGGCTGGTCTCCTTCCTGCCTATAGCTTTGATAAGCTCATAGCCAAAGGCGGCATGGGAGCTGTCTATAAAGCAACTCAGACATCGCTTGAACGACCGGTGGCAGTCAAGGTTCTGCCACCTGAACTAGGAGAATCTGAGACATTCCGTGAGTCCTTTATCAAAGAAGCCAAGCTCATGGCTCGCCTCAATCATCCCAACCTCATCAGCGTCTTCGACTTTGGCGAGGTTGAAAACATGCTCTACATTGTCATGGAGTTTGTCAATGGAGCCACGCTCTATGAGAAAACCTATGATGGCCATCTTGATCAACAAGAAGCATTAGAGGTTACTATCGCTATCTGCCGTGGCTTAGCCAATGCCCATGACGCTGGAATTCTCCATCGCGACATCAAACCAGCCAATATTTTCATCACCGAATCTGGCACCCCAAAGGTCGGTGATTTTGGACTCGCTAGACCATCAAGTGACACCGAAACGGGAGTCATTTTCGGTACTCCTGGCTACACCGCCCCTGAAGTTTTAGCTGCTCCAGACACTGTAGGTTCTGCCACTGACATTTTTGCTGTGGGCGTCATGCTCTATGAACTACTCGCAGGAAAAATTCCCGCCGACATCTATGAGCCAGTCACCAAGTACTCTAAGTGCGACCCGATGATTGATCGCCTCATCCGCAAAGCTATCGCTCCTAAGCTCACACAGCGCTACTCCTCAGCCGAGAACTTTGCCGACGATCTCGAAGACATCTTCCGTAACGCTAAGAAAGGCCACAGTAAATCAAACGCCTCACCGCGCTTAATTACTAATAACAATAGTAAAACAAAAAAAACTCCACATTTCTCCACCGGCAAACATACGGCATTAGCGGCCAGCTCTCCTATAAAAATAGGGCGTCAAAGCGCCAACCAGCCTACAACATCAACTCTTCTAGCCACACCGGCTGCCAAAAAGCCTGCCAAAAAGCCTGCTAATTTGGCAAACAGTTCAAAAGTTAAAACTTCTCGAACCTCAAAAACAGGACTCCAGTCCCCACCTCAAAAAGTGGTCACTGCCGGTCGCAGTGCCAATGCGCGTAATTTCATCATCATCATCGTCCTTCTTTGTGCCATTTATGGAGTCCTCCAATGGAAGGATGCCAAGGAAGCAAAAAATGCCCGGATTGAAGAGCAAAACGAGAAACTCGCAAATGCCCGATTGAAGCCTACCCTCCCGGAATCCTCGCAAACCTCTGTAGATAAAACCCCTGTAGACATAAAGCCCATCACTCGAAAAACCTTAGAACAACTACGAACTCGCCTAGTCGAAGGAAATCGACCAATCAACGAGATGCCAAAGGAGACACTCTCTCTCGACAATGGAGAACGGCTCATCCTCTTTATTGATAAAGAACTAACATGGCATCAAGCACAACTATGGGCTAACAAGCATGGTGCTCAACTAGCAACGGTAGGTTCCAGCTCAGACGTCTCAGCACTACGTAAGGCAATCCCATCCGGTGAAAACGCCTGGATTGGGGCCGCTACTGCTGGATACAAACAGTGGGCTTGGACCGATGGCACACCTTGGAACGACTCCATCGCCATTCGCCAAACCTCCAAACTCGCATTCGCCCAGCTCGATAGTGACATGTTTGCCGCAGCAAAAAAAAGTGGTGACACTGCGAAATTCCTCATCGAGTGGAAAACTGACAGTTCACAACCTGCAGCACTCGAACAACAAATGGAACGCGTAGCGGCAACTCTTGACAACCCAACTCCCCTCTACCCGCCCGGATCATTCACATTCACCAATCGTAGCTACTACCTCTGCCCACACCCTCTAACTCTCATCCAGGCTCAAAAACTAGCCAAATCAGCCGGTGCTCAGATTGCAACTCCATCAGATGATGTAGAGACAGCATACTACAGCGATCTCATCTCATCCAACGTCCCCTCTGGTAGACTTTGTCGCATCGGAGGCATCCTAGACAGTAACGAATGGAAATGGCTCAGTGGTGAAGAATGGAAAAGCGCAACCTGGGACGACAATTACCCGAAAAATCTGGACAGCATAGTCATAGTCTCTTCCTCCACCAGTAAATGGCGTGATGCCTCACAGAATGAACGCGTAGCATACACTTTGTTCGAGTGGAGTAAAGACGCTCCTACAAGTGGAGCTATCACACTCAGACAAAACAATGGCCCAAGTAGCTCCGAGTTCACAAAGTTCCAGTTAAAAGCATCTGAACTAGTCAAAGACGCTTACGATAAACACGAAAAAGAGTACGCTGAAAATGTCAAACGACTTAGGTGGGATCTTGAGTTCCACTTCAAAGGACTTCCAAAAAATGAAAAAGCCCGCCAAGCGAGATCTATTCAAAAGATCAAAGAACTTATGGGCGGTGAAGACCGCATTAAAAAATCTGTATCAGGAATGGGAAATAGTGCCAAAGTTAAAAAAATCACTGCCGATGCCTACGAGAAACAAGTCCGCATCGAAACAGCCTACGAAGAGTCCATTGATAAAGTCCGAATCGGCTACCAGAATAAACTAAGAACCATTATTCAGGGTCTAGAAAGCAAGGACCAACTCACTGCTGCTAAACAAGCAAAAGCGGTACTCAAGGCTTCATCATCAGGAATTGACGCCTTTATTCAGCTCTTCAAATAACCCTTTTCGAAATGAAAATCGAACATTCCTCGCAACTCGAAAAAACCGGTGAAAGGCGTTAGAATAGATTTCTAAAGACAGATAATTATTTATCGAGTACTGTGAGTAACCCTCACATTGCTCGATTTTTTTATCTATGAAGCTCCTACTTTTCCCACTCATCATTCTGCTTTCAGCCGTCCTCTCTTTTGGCTATGGCCAACACAGCAAGCACAACCCCTATGCTCTCAAAGATGGTGACATCGTCTTTCAAAGCGGCCACCGAGGACAGGCTAATGCCATCAAAGCTGCTACGGACTCAGAATGGACCCATGTGGGTGTGGTTTTCAAGCGCGAGAACCAATGGTGGGTTCTCGAGGCCGTCCAACCTGTAAAATACACCAAACTAGAGGATTTCATCAAACGAGCCCCAAAGAGCTTCCACGCTCGTCGCCTAAAAGACTCTTCCGCTATCACCCCTGAATGCCTCGCATTGGCTCACACATGGGGAGCACAACAACTCAACAAAAACTACGACCTCAAATTCCTCTGGGATGATGAGAAACTCTATTGCTCTGAGTTGGTCTGGAAAATTTACAAGCACGCCGCCGACATCGAGCTCTGCGAACCTCGAGCTATGGAGTCCTATAATCTCTCCGACCCCACCGTCGCGGCCCTTGTTAAAAAGCGCTTTGGTGGCATCGACAATTTACCAAAAAACTCCCCCACTGTCGCGCCCTCAGATCTAGCTGATTCACCTTTGCTCATCGAAGTTCCTAGGAAATGACGCGGATCATTGATTCCCGATTTGCCACGCACCAGATCACGGCTAGACTCCTGCCGTGCCAGAGAACATTACAGCGATCCAAATTCGAGGTGCCCGCCAGCATAACCTGAAAAACCTCGATCTCGACATCCCTAAAAACCAGCTCACGGTCATCACCGGCCCCTCTGGATCCGGTAAGTCGTCACTCGCATTTCATACCCTCTACGCCGAGGGCCAACGCCGATACGTCGAGACATTCTCGCCCTACGTCCGCCAATTCCT
>CAXMPP010000061.1:0-11530 GCA_964195395.1 uncultured Thermodesulfobacteriota bacterium | reverse complement strand
CAGAGCGATGGTTGATACAGGCATCGAAGCCCAACTTCTCCACAGCATGTGCGCACTTCTCCGCCCCACCGGCAATACCGACAACCCGGCATCCCATGATCTTTCCAATTTGCCCAACTGTTGATCCAACTGGACCAGTTGCAGCCGCAACGACAATTGTTTCGCCCGCCTTCGGCATTCCAATTTTCAACAAGCCCGCCCATGCGGTAAACCCGGGCATGCCCAAAATCCCCAACGCCCATGATGGATGCTCCGGGTTGCTCCCCAGCAGCGTCACTTCCGATCCGTCCGACAGCGCGTAATCTTGCCAACCACTGAAACTAAGCCAGTCGCCCTCACTAAAGCCCGCTAACTTTGAGCTGTGGACACGCGCCACAGTCCCTCCAACCATCACCGCACCAATATCAACTGGTGGCGCATACGAAGGCGCATCACTCATCCGCCCACGCATATATGGGTCTAACGAAAGAAACACTGTCCGCAATAACATCTGTCCATCCTGAGGAACAGGTAGGTCAACCGTCTCTAGCCGAAGCGTGCTATCAGTGGGCACGCCAACCGGGCGCTCAGCCAACACCAGCTGGCGGCTATTCTTCTCAGTTTGTTCAATTAATTCACTCATCATATGATTTTTATTTGAAATTTCAGATAGAACTCGAAGTGTGCCTACTGTCTAACTTCAGTTGAAAACTGACACCGAGTTTAGAACCGCAGGGACTCACATTGCCCTAGTTCAGGCTACGATGATGACAGCCAGCATGGCCTACACCTTTCTACAATCCCTACACCTAATAGCTGAACACTCCAGATGTCAAGATAGAGTCAAAATACTGTATTCCAGCACTGAAACAATATGTTATCAGCCCAACCACTCAGCGAATATACCGCTAAAAGAGCGCACAAAAAAGACAGAGGTTTCCCTCTGCCTTTTGACATTTTCAATGGAACAGATCCTACTGCTCTGAACAAAGAGCGACGACAGCCTCTACGAGTCCATCGATGTTATGTTCTTTCGCTTGGAGGGCGGCGGGCTTGCCGATCACTTCGAGAGTGGCACTGGTCACAGGCCCGATAGAGGCGACCTTGCAGTTGTCTGGGAAGGGCATATCAAGTGCAAAGAAATGCTTCGCTGCTGAAGAACTGACAAAGGTGATGACATCTGCGCCTTCTTTTTCGAAGCGCTCTTTTGCACCATTCGGGTCATCGAACTCGGGAACTGTCTTGTAGGCGATGCATTCGTCGACGATCGCACCGAGACCGGAGAGACCGGTATAGATCGTATCGCGGGCTTCTGCACCACGTACCCAGAGGATCGTTTGGTTCTCTACATTTTCTTTTTCCGAGAAGGATTTGACCAATCCTTCTGCAATGTAAGTTTCTGGGATCAGGTCTACCGCGAGTCGGTACTCGTTGACCTTTTTAGCAGTTCCAGGTCCGACAGCGGCGATGCGTACACCACCGATACTACGGGCATCGTCATAGACACTGAAGAAGGCGTCAAAGAAGCGCTCTACTCCGTTCGGGCTACTGAAAATCAACCAATCGTAAGTATGCACCTGGCCCACTCCTTCGACAAACCCGTCCTTGTCATCAGGGTGTTCGATCTTGATGGTTGGAATTTCTAAAACCTCAGCACCGAGTCCTGTAAGTTGCTTGCTCAATTCACTAGCCTGTGAACGAGTACGAGTGACCACCACTTTTTTTCCATGAAGCGGGCGGCCTTCAAACCAATTTAATTTTTCTCTTTCTTTCACAACGTTTCCTATAATTGCCACAGCGGGCGCTTTAAAATTTTGGGATTCAGCAATCTCAGCAATCGTGCTCAGAGTGCCTTCGATAGTTTTTTGTTTTCCTGTGGTTGCCCAACGCACCAGCGCGATTGGCATATCCGCAGCTGCTCCATGCTTAAGCAATTCGTCACAAATAACGCGCAGACGCTTCACGCCCATCAGAAAAACCTGGGTTCCGCCAGTCTTGGCGAGTTGGGCGTAATCGAGCCTGCTCTCCCCTTTGGTCGGGTCTTCATGCCCAGTAAATATGGTGAGCTGCGAGCAATGGTCGCGGTGCGTCACGGGGATTCCAGCATAAGCAGGTCCTGCGATAGCTGAGGAAATCCCTGGGACTATCTCAAACCGCACACCCGCATCCGCTAGTCGGCCAGCTTCTTCGCCACCACGGCCAAACATGGTTGGATCACCGCCCTTGAGCCTCACAACGACTTTACCTTCGAGCGCTTTTGCTACCAGTAAATCGTTGGTGTCAGTCTGCGCCAATGCGTGGTTATCAGCCCGTTTGCCAACATAGATCAATTCACAGTCTGGCTTAGCCCAACGTAAAAATTCATCCGCTATCAAGGCATCGTAAACGAGCACATCAGCATTCTCTACACACTCTTTGGCCTTGAGTGTGACCAGCCCGATGTCGCCTGGACCAGCGCCGACTAGATAGCAAATGCCTGATTTCATGAGAGCGATTTAAATAAAGTTTCGGCCACTTTCAATGGCTCGCTGAGGGAGCCAGAGACTTCGGCAGTCATAGGGTCACCTATGGCGTCACCTTCAGGGAAGACGATTCCTTCCATCATCAACGAATCACCAAAAATCTGCGTCGCGACGCCAACGGGTGTGTGGCAGCCACCATCGAGCAAGCGGAGAAATTCGCGCTCAGCTGTAATGGTGGTCATGGTAGGAGCGTGGTTTATCGCGCGTACAAATGCAGCGCTCACCTCGTCCCCCTTACGTACTTCAATCCCAACAGCACCTTGACCCGCAGCGGGAAGAAATCTCTCAGTGTCGACAGCCTCGCCATAAACAGGGCCGGCCTCGGTACTCATTTCTCCCGTAGCATTGTATCCGAGACGTACGAGACCAGCTTCGGCAAGTATGATCCCATCAATATCTGGGTTCTCCGCAAGTTTACGCAAGCGTGTGGGGACATTGCCGCGGATATCTACCATCTCGATATCTGGGCGTATCCAACGAAGCATCTTCTGGCGCCGGCAGGAACTACTCGCCACCTTTGCTCCCTGCGGCAAGGCATCAAGCCCACCTGGCTGCTTGGTTATAAGCACATCAGCCACGGGCGCACGCTCTAGCACAGAGATGATTTCAAATTGGTCTTCGAGAACTGTCGGCACATCTTTGAGGCTGTGCACGGCAATGTCGATCTCGCCATTTTCAAGCGCTATTTCGAGTTCCTTAATGAACACTCCTTTATCAAAAACTCCTTCAACCTTCGCCACTTCAGCTAGAGACACATCTGTGCGTCTATCGCCAGTGGTGGTGATGACTTTGCGGACTATTTCAGCTTCTGGAAATGCGATGCGTAGGAGTCCTTCTGTCATTTCAGCCTGCACCAGTGCGAGTGCGCTGCCACGGGTTCCGACGACAAGTTTATTGGGTGTGCTCATTTCTCTTAGTTGTGGATAATTTTAGGACTTCGTCCTCGATGATTTGTTCGCAGGCTCTCACCTGGTCATGGCGCTTGGCACGATTTTCGTCGGCCTGTAGCTGAAGGGTGTCTAGGTCGTAGACATAAATTTCTTCGATCTTGCCGACCTCTGGGTCGATGTCACGCGGCATCGCGATGTCGATCATAAACAAGGGTCGGTACTTGCGTTTGGCGCGGACTTTTTCCACGTGCTCGGGCCGAACCACGTGCTCGGTGGCACCAGTCGAGGAAACGACCACGTCGACCTTTGCCAGTACTCTTTCCCAGTCGTCGAACGATACAGCCTCTCCGCCCATCTCATCAGCGAGTTTCTGGGCATTTTCGAGCGAGCGGTTGACTACATAAATCTTCTTAGCTCCACGCTCCATCATGCGCTGGGCAGTGATGTAGCTCATTTCACCGGCTCCAATCACAAGCACTTCACTGTACTTGAGGTGGCCAAAAATTTTCTCAGCGAGGTCAACGGCAACACTGCCGACGGATGTTTGGCCGCCTTGGATGCTCGTTTGAGTCCGCACTTTCTTGCCCACACTGAATGATTTCTGGAAAAGCTTATTGAGTCTTCCACCAGTCGCAGCCGACTCGAGCGCTTGAGTGTAGGCTTGTTTCACCTGGCCAAAAATCTCTGTCTCACCGAGCACCATGGAGTCCAGACCACTCACAACTCTACAGAGGTGACGGGCTGCATCATTGTCGACTTTCTTATAAAAATGATTTTCATCACTCTCATCAAATGGACGATCACCTGCCAAGTATTGTTTGATACTTTGCTCGGCTTCAGAGATTTCACTGGTAAGCGCGTAGACTTCCATCCGATTGCAAGTTGAAAGCACGACGACCTCTTCGACCCCCGACTTCTCAGTGAGAGCCTTGCTGGCCTCGCCTAAAAGATCCGCAGATACGGCAAAGCGCTCGCGCACATCGACGGGCGCGGTTTGGTGGTTCAACCCTAGACAAAGTAAATCCATTGATCAGTGATTAGAGCGCTGCAAATACTACGAGTGAGACGAGGAAGAGTGAGACCACACTCAGCGCCATTCGCGAGGGTGTCATTCCCCTCACCTGCCAAATTGTCAAGAGTGTCGTATAGGAAATCCAGACAGCCACCGCAGCCCAAAGATGAGCCATACTACCACTCGTCTCGCGAGGCATCAATAGACCACAAAAAACACCACCAGAAAGAACCATCGTCCCGACTCCAGTAAGCCGAACCATCGATCCTGTAATCGACGACAATGGAGGTAATTTAAGAAACAGTCCCGACTTCATTTCATGCTGCTTAAGCATCTTATTGAGTACCATGAACATCACCCCAGCTATAGCAGCTAAACCTAATGCCCCGTAGGAGAGCACCGACAGAGCGGCATGCATTTCGTGCCAAGGTTCCACACTCATTGCCCTTTCGGGACTCGACTCCATCACACCTGGGATCACAGCGATCAAAAGCATCACACTCACCACTGGTGCAGAAAAAACCCCGAGTAATGACAAACGGTAGGTCGACCCAATCAACAAATAAAAGATAGTCATCGACCACGCGAGAAACACCAAAATCTCACCTATATCACCAAGCGGACACTGGCCGCGGAGTTCACCACGAGCACCCAGAACACCACATTGGGCCACAAATGAGAACAGCATCCACGCCACAGTCCAACGGCTTTTATGACCGTGATGCACAGCGCGCATTCCTAAATAACCAGCCATCCCCGCGAGGAGCGCTGCTATGAGAAGGTAGATGATTGAATTCGTCACCCCATATCCATGCTATAGCTACGCCGTTCGTTCAAGTAATACTTGTGCCTTCCTTCGCCACTCTCTTGGACAAATGAATTCCCTTGAAAAGAAGTATCCCCCCCAATCCCTTGTTCAAAACTACTCATCCACAACTCTAATTTCTAAGAAAATTTTCGTGCAATTCTGTTCAGCATCTATTTGATGAAGCCATGCCAGATAAGCTGCGAGCCGCGATACGCGACGTCCCCAATTTCCCCAAGGAGGGAATTATCTTTAAAGATATCACCCCAGTCCTAGGAGACCCAGAGCTCCTCCAGCTCAGTATCGACCAAATGGCTGCCACAGCGGATGGCTTGGAAATCGATAAAGTGGTCGGCATCGATGCGCGTGGCTTTATTTTTGCACCACTAATAGCTCTCAACTACAACGCGGGTTTCGTCCCCATCAGAAAGAAAGGTAAATTGCCGTGGAATACTAAATCGATGTCGTACTCGCTCGAGTATGGTGAGAATGAAATTGAGATCCACGAGGATGCGGTCAAGCCGGGCGATAAAGTTTTACTGATTGATGACTTACTTGCGACTGGAGGCACCGCGTCTGCAGCGGTAAAGCTTTTGAAACAACTCGGAGCGGAAGTGGTCTGCGTGACATTCCTCATCGAACTCGATTTTCTCAACGGCCGTGAGGCCATCGACTGTGAAAACATTCACTCTATCCTTCATTACTCTTAAACTATAGAACAAACCACCATGTCTAACTGGCAAACATACAACAAAAACCTCACTCGCTATTCCGACCTAGGACTTTCTCTCGATCTTTCATTGATGGATATCAAAGGAAGCTTCTACACAGAAATGCAACCGAAGATCGACCGTGCTCTAAAAGACATGGTCGCTGTAGAAGCTGGAGCCATCTCCAACCCTGACGAAGGCCGCATGGTTGGCCACTACTGGCTCCGTGATGCTGATCTAGCACCCAACGATACAATCAAAGCGCAGGTCACTGAACCCATCGCAGCACTCAAGGAGTTCTCCGACAAAGTGCTGAGCGGAAAAATCACTCCACCCGCTGGAGGTCGCTTTGAAAATCTGCTCGTCATCGGTATTGGCGGCTCAGCTCTCGGCCCACAGTTTGTCTACCATGCACTCGGTGCTGACTCCAAGCTCACTACCTATTTCTTCGACAACACGGATCCAGCAGGCATGGACACCACTCTCAAGCAGATTGGTTCAAGCCTCAACAAGACTCTCGTTCTAGTCGTCTCAAAGTCTGGCGGCACTGCCGAGACTCGCAACGGCATGCTCGAAGCTCAGGAATTTTTCGAAACCAACAAAGTCGACTTTTCAAAGCACGCAGTAGCCATCACCGGAGAAGGCTCTAAGCTCTTTAATTACGCCACTAGCAACAACTGGCTCACCATCTTCCCAATGGAAGACTGGGTCGGTGGCCGCACCTCTATCATGTCCACTGTAGGTCTCGTCCCGGCAGCTCTTCAAGGAATCGACATCGATGGATTCCTAGCAGGCGCCAACCACATGGACGCCCGCACTCGTAGCTCAGACGTTTCTGACAACGCAGCCATGCAGCTCGCGCTTGCTTGGTACCACGCAGGTAACGGCAAAGGCGAAAAAGACATGGTTATCCTGCCTTATAAAGACTCACTTTCCCTGTTCTCTAAGTACCTCCAGCAACTCGTCATGGAGTCGCTCGGCAAGGAACATGATCTCGATGGCAATGTGGTCAACCAAGGTATCGCAGTCTACGGTAACAAAGGCTCTACCGACCAACACGCCTACGTCCAGCAACTCCGTGATGGTGTGAAGAATTTCTTTGCCACATTCGTGGAAGTCCGCAAGGGCCGCAACGGCGAAAGCATCGAAGTCGATCCAGGAACAACCTCAGCTGACTACCTCCAAGGCTTCCTTCGTGGCACACGCTCAGCCCTTTACGAGTCAGGTCGCAACTCTATCACGATCTCGATCAATGAGGTGACACCATTCACTCTAGGTCTCCTGATCGCTCTCTACGAGCGTGCCGTTTCCTTCTACGCATCACTGGTCAACATCAACGCCTACCACCAACCCGGTGTGGAAGCTGGTAAAGCAGCGGCAACGAGTTTCCTCGAGATCCTCAACCAAGTCCGCGGAGCTCTCACTGGCTGGGAAAAGACAGCTGATGACATTGCGGAAGCAACAGACAACAGCCCAGAAGACGTGTATCACGCTCTGATTCATCTCGCTGCCAACAATGAAGCGACTCAGAGCGAAGGAGCCACTCCTGCAGAGGACACCTTCGAAATCTAATCAGAACCACCAAGCTCCTGCTTGGAAGTCATTTCAAAGCACCCACGAGGAGAAATCCCGTGGGTGTTTTTTGTGCATCAATTCACGGGATCACTTGCGCCACCCCATCATAAGTAACTGACTATTTTTTGAAACCGGCTTTAAGCTCGCCGAAGGTCATAGCTTTGGTGGCGTGCGCTAGCAGGAAGTACACTAGGACACCGGCGCCGCCGATGGCTGCAAGCACTGGAATGCGTAGCAAGCGGCTATTACTATGCAGAATATCATCGAGAAAGTAAGCCCCCCCCCAGACGATAACACCCATCGCAATACTCGCGACCAGCATCTTGCCTAGGCGTTTCCAAAATTCAGAATTTAAAGTAAGGAAGCCCGACTTTTTAAGCCCACCTAATAGTAAGTAAACATTCACCCATCCAGCAACGGAAGTAGCTAAGGCGCAGCCAAAACTTAATGGCCCGTCTTTTCCAATTACGAAATAGGCTGTGCCACACAATATTGAATTCACGAGAGCTGAAACCAAGGTAAACTTCATTGGAGTTTTAGTATCTTCACGTGCAAAATAGGCAGGCTGAAGGACCTTACTCATCACGTAAGCCGGAGAGCCTAAGGCAAAGGCCATCAAGGCGTAACCAGCCACTCCTGCCTCCTCTGGAGTAAATTTTCCACCTTCAAAAATCCCGAAAATAATCTGTTCACCAATAACTAGCATCCCCACCATCGCAGGAAGAGCGATCAACATCGCCATGGTCATTCCTGTTTGTAAACTCTGTTGAGCCTCAGCCACTTCTTTCTTGCGCAACCTCTTAGTGATTTCGGGTAACAGGACCACACCAAAGGCGATCCCAATCAAGCCAAGAGGCAGTTGATTGATTCTATCAGCATAATAAATGGCGGCTTGACCACCACTCTGGAAAGAAGCGACTCCCGCTCCGATCAGTAAATTGAGCTGTTGGATCCCAGCACTCACGAGTCCCGGCCCCATAAGTAAACCTAACTTCGTTATGTCAGAATCAATTTTAGGCAGCTGAACTTTGAACCTTACTCCTGTTCTCCAAGCCGAAAATATCACAACCCCCAACTGAACAACTCCAGCTAAGGGTAAGCAATAGGCTAGGATAGTGAGTTTTTCGTTTAGTCCCTCAACGAAAGGAATCACCCCTATAAGGCAGGCCAAGAATACTAGATTTAGGGAAACGTAAGAAAAAGCCGGTGCCGCAAATTTTTTATGGCTATTCAAGACTCCACTCAGAGCTGCCACTAAGCAAATAAAGAACAAATAACTTACTGTTATACGCGACAGATCAGTCGCCAGAGCCAGTTTTTCATCTGTGTATCCTAAGTTAAGTACCGCTGTGATAGGCCCCATGAAAATGTAGGTAACCACGCAGATTAGTGATAGCAGAGCGCTCAGAACTACGAGCACTCTACTCGCAAAAGAAAAGGCTGCCTCTTCTCCTTCTGCTGCCAACTTTCCACTATAGAGTGGGACAAAGGCTGAATTGAAAGCTCCCTCGCCGAATACTCGACGAAAAAGGTTGGGAAACCGAAATGCCGCGAACCAGGCGTCAGCCGTTGCCCCACCACCAATGTAATGGGCCGTGAGCATGTCACGAGCAAATCCCGTGATACGGCTCAACAATGTGAAGCCGCTGACTGTCATGAGGGATTTTAACATCGCGCCTTATTGGGGTATTGAGTGAAACTCTCGACTATTGCTTTCGAGTCTTTGCGCTGGCGCGGCGGAGGCGATCGTTGATAGCCACACCCATACCAGCTTCAGCGACTGGCTCAGCGATGATCACATCGACACCACTTTCATCTAGGTTACGAAGAGCGTAGAATAAGCGGACAGCAGCCTCGGGAAGCTTCCCTTTACCTGGTGAAAGTTCCTCAACCTGATCCCAGTCGTGCAAGTTGATGTAGCCTTCCTTCTCTGAGCCGCGATACGAGAGCAAGCCGTAGCTGAGTTCTGGATCCGGAACAAAGTCCTCAGGCTTCTCAAAAACATACATTGGCGTCTCTGGAGCGTAGTGGCTCTCAAGTTGACCCGGAGCTTCCTCTGCATTGCGCACCTTTTTAGGGCGAATGACTTTACCAATTTTTTGAAGTTCTTCTTTGACGATTGGACCAGAGCGTAGGAGATGGAACTCTGGGCGTTTTTCGCCGACCTCCACACGGATGATGGTACTCTCGATGCCCGCATTGCATGCGCCACCGTCGAGGATAAGTCCGATACGTCCGCCGAGCTCTTTCTCAACAGCAGTCGCAGATGTAGGAGAAATACAACCAAAGCGATTGGCGCTCGGCGCTGCAATAGGTGTGTTCATTTCACAACAAACAGCACGCATCACTGGGTGTTCACTCAGACGCACAGCTACTGTTGGCTGACCACTAGTGACTAAATCTGGGATAATCGCTTTTTTCGGCAAAACCAAAGTGAGTGGTCCAGGCCAGAATTCGGAAATCAACTTCTGCACCACTTCATCGAGCTCAGGTGATAGATCACACACATCGTGGATTTGCTCATTGCGACCGATATGGACAATCAATGGATCAGAGGTAGGGCGCCCTTTGACTTCAAATACTTTAGCAACAGCAGCTTCGTCTAATGCATTAGCTGCGAGACCATAAACTGTCTCAGTAGGCAGAGCCACAACCTCACCAGCTTTCAACTTGGTCACGGCTATTGCCACTGCGTCATCAAAACCCTCAGGGTCTGCATAAAGAATTTCTGTCTCGATTTCGTTCACCCCTCTGAACTAGCGCAAGTCACCCACTTTGAACACTCTAATTTACCACACAAAAAAAGCGCAGCTCCGTGAGAGGAACTGCGCTTTTAAAATATTTGGTCTAGGGGGTTAGTCGCTAGGACTAGACGCTTTCTTCCTGGAGAGTAGGAAGGATGCGAGCAACCTTCTCTTTCATCTCTTTGCCAGGCTTGAACTTAACCACTGCGCGGGGTGGGATTGGCACATCCTTGGATGGATCCTTAGGATTGCGGCCGATCTTACCTTTAACTTCACGAACCTGGAAGGCTCCGAAGTTACGCATGACCACTGAATTGCCTTTTGCTAGCTCCTCTGTGATGGAGTCGAGTGTGCCTTGAACAACGGCAAAAACCTCTTGCTGAGTGAGGCCAGTATCGTTGCTCAGCTTAATAACTAGATCGCGCTTAGTAATTGTAACCATTTTTAGATGTGTGTAATATGAAAGTTCGCAACCGATTTGCTGCGGGCGAATGGAGACCATATCTTGACGCTTTTGTCGCGTAAAAAATGCAACGAATCGTGATTTTTTTAGATTCTCGTCCTACTTCATCCCAAAATCAGCCGAATAGCCCCGATTTTTGCGTAACATCTGACTAAATCTGCTGAGTGGTTTTGAAATGTGTTTTCGCAATTTTTGTCAAAATACCACTTCCATGCTTTGTGACTATCTCTCTAGCCGCATCAATGACCAGTGAACTCGCTCCAAGCGGCATGGTCACCCCACCCTTTTCACTGGCGCGCGAGATCCAGTCGACAAAACCTTCTCGTGCCAAAATAGAGGCAGCAGCCACAGCAACATCGCTCTCACCTTTGGTTCTCTGTTGGAGTTCAATATGCGCTACAGCCTCACCTTGTTGTTTTAGCGCTCGCTGTAAAACCTCTTCACGAGCAAATTGATCACTGAGCGCTCTAGGGCAAGATGGCACTTTTTCGGCAAGACTAGCGATCACACGAGCGTGCCCCCATGCTAGCATGCGGTTGAGATTACCAAACTTGGCATAGAGTTCATTGTATTTCTCTGGTCGTAAGGAAATAACTTCCCATGAAATTCCCGGAGTAGAACGAATTATTTTAGCGAGTTTACCAATCTTAGTATCACTAGAAATCCGTTTGGAGTCCGTCACACCCTGATCTATCAAGCTTCGAGCGCTCGATTTATCCACATAGACCCCAGCAATGACCAACGGACCAAAGAAGTCTCCTTTGCCACTTTCATCGATACCGAAATGCGGTTCAAACATTTCAGGCATGAGAACCTCTTCATTCCCTAGC
>CAXMPP010000060.1:0-11536 GCA_964195395.1 uncultured Thermodesulfobacteriota bacterium | reverse complement strand
GATGCAGGAGCTCAATGAATAATCTGCTAAGTAAGAAATTTCCCAACAAACAACTTAATAACATTCAAATGAAACTAACATCATCAATGCTCAGCGCGGCGCTCTTCGGAGCCGCTTTTGCGAGCACACCTTTGGTCTTCGCTGAGCAGCCTGTGCTGATCACTGAAGAAGAACAAGTGATCGGTTGGAAGCCGCTCTTCGACGGCAAAACACTCAAAGGAATCAGTAGCTGGAAAAGCCGTAAGGCGCTCGAAGCTGGTGGCTGGTCCGTCAAGGACGGCGTGCTTACTCTCGCCGCTAAAAGCGGTGGCGGAGACATCTACTTCCCTGCGTCACTCGCAGAGAACTACGAGCTTGAGCTCGAATGGAACACTAAGGGCAATAGTGGCGTGTTCTTGCGTGTGGATCCTAGTGGTAAGGGCGCTATTTGGGCGAACGCGCTCGAAATGCAGGTGATAAACGACACAGCTAATGACCGAGGAACACATTCCGCTGGAGCCCTGTATGACTTCATCGGCATGCGTAAAGGTAGAAAAGTGCTGAATGAAGATGGCTGGAATAAAGTGAAAATTATTTGCCGCAATAGCGAGTTCACGCACTATCTCAATGGTAAAGAGCTCTACCGTTACACCGTGGGTGACGAGACTTGGTTTGATAAGCGACTTCCGAAGAGTAAATTTAAAAACAACAAAAACTATGGGATGCTCCAGAAAGGCGTCATTGGCCTACAGGATCATGGCGACGAGGTCTCGTATCGAAATATTAAGTTCCGCGAGCTAACAGGCGCAGATGCCGCCAACGAAGCTCAGAAGTTCCGTAAAAAGATTTTCAGCAAGCGTGGCCCAGTGATCGCCAACGTACTCTCCGGCAACGACGACGCCTACGATGTGAATCGTGCGTACTACGTCAACCTCCTCGACGACTCCACCAATGTTGGAGCTGTATTCAATGCTGACACATTCCAGCTCGCGGGAGCTTGGACTAATGGTGGCGGCGCAGGCTTCCACGGCTTGCCTTATCAAGGTGGCCACGGAGCGACACCTTCATGGAATGAAAAAAAGGCCCTCTTCGCGGCTAAGAATCAGCCAGGTTGGGCAAATGCCGAAGGGTCATTTTCAGATCCACGTGCGTCCGACGGCCAACTTCCAAACCTCGGCAGCCTGCCGAAAGATTGGGCAAAGTTCAATGGCTACTACGTTGCCGATGGCAAAGTTGTTTTCTCCTACAGCGTAGGTGAGGCTTCTGTGTTAGATAGCCCGGATGCTGTGCAAATAGACGCCACCAAAGTGATTGTTCGTCAGTTAGAGCTTTCTAAATTGAGCAAAGCTAAAGAGCTCTACATCGCCGACAGCAAAGGCGAGGTGGCTGTGGATGCTTCAGGTACCATTGCTAAAGTCAATGGCACCACATTTGTCGCTTCTGCAGGAGCTAAGTTCAGTGCCAAAGATGGAGCTATTTACTTAACTATCTCAGCTAACAAGTCCGAGAAATCTATCACACTCGCTGTGTGGACTGGCAAAACAGCCCCCGCTGAAGTGATCGCAGCAGTGAGTAAATTTGCACCACTTTCAGCAAGCATCAAGGGCGGTAAGCCACGTTACTCTACGGAAAAACCAATCGTCACCACTGGAAAGGTTTCCACCAAAAAGGCTCCTTATGTGACGGACAAGATCACTCTACCGCATGACAATCCATTCGGATTGAAGATACGTGTGGGCGGATTTGATTTCTTTGAAGGCGGTAAGAGCCTCGCATTCTCGACTTGGGATGGCGACCTTTGGAAGGTCACTGGGATCGATGAGAAACTAGAAAAACTCGAGTACCAACTCATCGCAACCGGCCTCCACGAGACACTTGGTCTGACGATTGTTGACAACACAATCTACACTGTAGGTAACGACCAAATCACGAAACACCACGACCTCAACGGCGACGGCGAGACGGACTTCTTCGAAACATTCAACAACGACTGGAAAATCAACAAAGGCTTCCACATCTTCAGCTTTGATCTAAAGACTGATGCTGAAGGCAACTTCTGGTTCGCTCAGGGATCTCCTGTGCGCTCTGGAGGACGTGGATTCGAGCGTATTTCTCCAACTAACGGAAGCATCTTCAAAGTCAGTAAAGACGGCAGCACTCTGGAGCAATTTGCCTCAGGATTCCGTGCTCCTAACGGTATTGGTGTGGGACCTAACGGTGAAATTACCGCAGGCGACAACGAAGGCTCCTTCATGCCGCGTTGTCCGATCCACTGGGTGACCAAGGACTACTTCGGTGGTGTGGTTGATACTTACGCTCAGAAAGGCAAGCTCAAGTCAACGGCTTGGGGGATCAAGCCAGAGGTCAACAACGTGAGTGAGATGCCTAAGCCGCTGATGTGGCTTCCGATGGATGTAGACAACTCTGGTGGCGCCCAAGTCTGGACCACAGATGAGCGCTTCGGAATGCCGAAAGATCAGTTGCTGCATTGCTCTTACGGAAAAAGTTCGGTTTACCGAGTCTTCCACGAGACCGTGAATGGTCAAGTTCAGGGAGGTGTGACGAAAGTCCCATTCCCCGCGCTTACTTCTAGTGCCCTCCGTGCGCGTTTCAACCCAGCCGACGGCCAACTCTTCATTGGTGGTCTCCGTGGTTGGCAGACCAATGCTGCCGAGCTCGGTGGCATCGACCGCATCCGTTTCACTGGCGCGCAGCACAACACCGCGACTCTTGTGCAGGCTAAGGAAAAGGGCCTTCTAGTTCACTTCAACTTCGAACTCGACGACGAACTCGCTGAAGACCCCGAGTCCTACTCGCTCAAAGCAGCAAACATCAAGTGGAGCCAAGTCTACGGCTCTAAAGAGTACCTCATCGACGATGCCACAAAACAGGGCTGGAGCAAGCTGGTGGTCAAAGCGGCAAAGCTACAGGATGATAAAAAGTCCGTCTTCCTCAGCATCGATAACATGCAGCCAATGCACGAACTCAAGCTAGATGTTGATGTCGAAACCAAAGACCTCGACGAAGCAATCTTCCCAGTCTGGATGACCATTCACGAACTAGGTAAGTAAGTTCCTATCGATCAAAACAAAAAGCGAAGCCCTCACCGGCTTCGCTTTTTTTGTGATCCTCCAAATATCGCCATCTCACATGGCAGAGCATTTTTGAATTTTTTTTAACAGATAACGAGCAGCGCTTCGAAAACTCCCACCAGTGCAACCGGAGATAGTAATTGTTAGAAGCGTATGGCGAACTCACCCAAAACCGCTCGACTTTCGAATCACTGAAGTAGCATTGGGTTTCTATTAGATCTTGTGGGAGGGGATCGTTTATCTTCCCCGTCCACCGCTGCCCTTCGACATCGACACCATGGAGCCTATCGAGCCACCTTGACAGGCCATCAAGGAATGGATGCCCGATGGCGAACTGGACCTGAACTGGTTCAATCAGGAGCGGAAGCCTGTAGGGGGGTGATTCCACGTCAAAATAAACAGACAGACTAATAGCTCCTAAATTTCTCCTATCCTATACTTCATAAGGATTCTACAAAATGTTGATCTTTCTATGAAGCTCTGTGCATCACGATCATCTTGATCTAAATCGCTGAATACAATAGGTTTACAGATATGTCGAAAGATCGTTTATTGGCGCCGTGGGTAGGGGCGGGAGATCGTTCTGCTAATTATCATGTGGTATCACGCATCGTGGGACAGGAGTTCCTGCTTGATCGTGAGGGCAAGGAACAATGTGTTCTCTGTTTCGCTAAGTGGTGTTAGTACGCGCTTTTGCGATTGAATGACTCAAAATCATGTCAATTTTTGGAGTCGCGATCACTTCCCTCATTCTCTTCTTGGCAGCAGACGAGAATTGAGCGGAGTATATTTCAATCCCGATCACAGCAGGATGGATCCTATTATTGCTCTACACATTCGGTTGTGCCATCGGATAGCCATTATTCGTCATCCTATTTGCTTGGAGCATGATGGTTATTTTACTTCGAGTGATTTCTTGATTAGTTTTTTGAGGGATAGCCCTTGAACTGAGATTGAGAAGATGACGATGACGTAGGTTACTAGGAGGATCACTTCACGGGCTTCGCCAGCTTCTTTTGGTATAGCGAGAGCGAGGGCGATGGAAATGCCGCCACGGATGCCACCCCATGTGAGAATTTTCACCACGTTCGGGCTGAATTCTCGGAAGCGCTTCAGGATGGTAACGGGCACCCAGATAGAGGCGTAGCGAACCGCTAGACAGACTGGGATGAGGATCACACCTGCCAGTAACACCATGCCTGAGAATTCGAGGAGGAAGATTTCTAGACCGATGAGGAGGAAGAGAACTGCGTTGAGGATCTCGTCGATAATTTCCCAGAAGGTGTCGATGTTAGTGCGGGTGGTAACGCTCATTGCATTTTCGCGTGCGTGGTTTCCAATCATCAGGCCAGCCACTACCATTGCGAGAGGGCCGCTGGTATGGAGAGCCATAGCGAGGCGGTATCCACCAGTTACTAGCGCCAGGGTGATGAGGACTTCGACGTGGTAGTTGTCGATTGATTTGAGTAAGCGGTAGCCAAGGTAGCCGAGAATCAAGCCGAGAAGGATTCCTCCACCCGCCTCGACGGCGAAGAGCTTGGCTACGTCCATTGTTACGCTGCTGGAATGGGCATCGCCGCCGTGGTGTGCGCCTACGCCGGCAATACCGAGTAGAGCAAGGTAGACTACGACACCGACACCGTCGTTGAAGAGTGATTCACCTGTGATCTTGGTTTCGAGAGATTTCGGAGCTCCGGCGGTTTTAAGGATTCCAAGAACTGCAACTGGATCAGTAGGAGCGATCAATGAGCCAAATACGAGACACCAGATATAAGGCATATTAATGCCAAGTGCGCCAAAGAGTAACCATGCGATAGAGCCAACCAGAACGGTAGAAAGAACCACGCCAACACTGGCGAGAACGCTTACAAGACGGCGTTGGTTTTTGAGCTGAGTCATGTTGACGTGTAGAGCTCCTGCAAAGAGGAGATAGCTAAGCATGCCTTCCATCAGAGCTTCGTTGAAGTCGATCATGCCGACGAATTTTTCAGCGTAGTCATCCATTGGTGGCCAGACCGCGCCGAGTCCGAGTAGGACTAAACTCAAGACTAGGGAAATCAACATTATGCCGATTGTGGACGGGAGCTTGATCCAGCGATGGTTCACGTAGGCAAAGAGGCTCGCCAGGGTGAGTAGAATCGCAGCAATATCGAGAAGTTCCATAGTGGTGTTAGTTCTAGCGAGCTGTCTCTGAGTCTTACAGGAAATAATCAACCGATGAGACAGTTCTTGCTGCCTTCCTGCTCAAGCGAGGCTACACAAAAAAGGCCGCAGTGTGAATCACTGCGACCTTTTGGATGATGTGTTAGTTTAGCTGATTAGCTAATTTCAGTTTTACCGAAGTAGGGAACCAATGCCTCTGGGATGGTGATGGAGCCATCTGGGTTTTGGTTTTGCTCGAGAAGAGCCACGTAAAGGCGTGGGAGAGCTGTGGCTGAGCCGTTGAGCGTGTGGCAGAATCGGTTCTTTCCGTCAGCGTCCTTGAAGCGAAGGCGAAGACGGCGAGCCTGATAGTCGCCGAAGCTAGAACAACTAGAAACCTCAAGGTATTTGCCCTGACCCGGAGCCCACACCTCGATGTCGTAGGTCTTCGTAGCAGAGAAGCCGACGTCTGCAGTGCAGAGTTCGATAGTGCGGTAGTGGAGACCTAGCTTCTGCAGGGCAGCTTCGGCGTGGCCAGTGAGTTCTTCGAGGACTTTGAGGGAATCGTCTGGGTGCACAGCCTGTACGAGTTCAACTTTGTCGAACTGGTGCATGCGGATAATTCCTTTGTTGTCGCGACCCGCGCTGCCTGCTTCACGGCGGAAACATGGAGTGTGCGCTGTCATCTTGATCGGGAGTTCAGACTCAGCGAGGAGGGTTTCACGCAGAAGGTTAGTTACTGGAACCTCAGCTGTAGGTGCGAGGAACATCGCATTGTCTTCGAGTCCGTACATGTCGTCTTCGAACTTAGGAAGCTGGCCTGTGCCTTCCATACAGTAGCGACGGATAATGTGAGGGACATTTACCTCAGTGTAGCCGTGCTCTTCTGTCTGGAGATCTAGCAGGAAGCTGATGAGGGCGCGCTCGAGGCGTGCTCCAGCTCCGCGATAAACCGCGAAACCTGATCCTGAAATTTTAGCGGCGGCATCGAAGTCAATGAGGCCGTGCTTCTCAGCGATCTGCACGTGGTCGAGTGGCTCGGCAATAGCGGGCTTCTCTCCCCATACGCGGATTTCTGGGTTATCGTCTTCAGTGAGGCCAACTGGGCACTCCGCATGTGGCACGTTGGGGATGCTCATGAGGAGATGGTTCTGGCGACTTTCGACAGTATCAACTTCTAGTTCGAGAATTTTGATTTTTTCGCCAATCATTTTGACTGCCGCTTTCGCAGTCTCAGCTTCCTCAGTCTTACCTTGCCCCATCAGAGCGCCGATAGCTTTGGAAGACGACTTACGTTCAGCTTGAAGTTGTTGTTTTTCTGTCTCGATTGCTCGGCGACGTTGGTCGCAGGCAAGGACTTCGGTGATCAGGTTCTGAGCGTCACCACCACGGGTGGCAAGGCGGGCCTGAATAGCTTCAGCGTTTTCGCGTATTTCTCGGATGTCGAGCATGTGGCTCGTTTACGTCTTTACGGGCGAAAGGTAAATCGCAAAAACTGCATCGCGAGCGATTGTTCGCGTGGGAGGCTACTCTTCTAATGAACTGTCGTTGAGGAATGATTGCTTTGAGAGCTCGGCGTACTTGCCATTTTGCTTAATCAAGGATGCGTGGGTGCCTGACTCGATGATCCTGCCGCGGTCTAAAACGTGGATGATGTCGGCATTTTTGATGGTGGAGAGTCTGTGAGCGATAACGAAGGCTGTTCTCGTATTCATCAAGTTGTCGAGGGCGTCTTGAATCAGTTTTTCAGTCTTGCTGTCAACGCTGGCAGTGGCCTCGTCTAAAATGAGAATAGGCTGATTTTTGAGTAGGGCTCGGGCGATCGAGAGGCGTTGCTTCTCACCGCCGGATAGTTTCACTCCGCGTTCGCCAACATTAGTATCCAAGTGAGAAGGGAGTTCTTTGATGAACGAACTCGCATTTGCCGCATCGAGAGCACGCCATAGTTCCTCGTCAGTGGCGTCACGTTTACCTAACAACAGGTTCTCACGCACTGATCCATTGAATAGAAATGAATCCTGAGTGACGTAGGCAATATTAGAGCGAAGTGAGGGCTTGTTCAGCGTGTTGAGCTCGTATCCGTCTATCGTGATCGAGCCTGAGTCATATTCGTAAAAGCGGGTGAGAAGGTTGACTAAAGTCGATTTTCCCGCGCCGGTAGAGCCCACCAGCGCGACGGTCTGACCCGGCATGGCTTTGAATGAAATATTGTGGAGAGTCGGAATCTCATCGTAACTGAAGGAAACTTGATCGAAGCAAACTTCACCACGTACAGGTAGCGGGAGAATTTCACCGTCATCAGCATGAACTTCGTCATCCGTATCTAGTATCTCAAAGACGCGTTCGGCAGCGGCTTTAGAAGATAAAGCCATTTGATTGAGGCCGTGGAGCTTAGAGATGGGTTCGTAGAGTGCCCACATGATAGTGAAGAAATACAGGTAGATCTCAGTGCCAACGCTAGGGTCAGTGATGATCCGGTAGCCGCCAACACCAAGTACCAGAACATAACCAAATGAATTCACAAAACTCATGCTTGGCGAGTACAGAGCCCAGCATTTCATGACTTTGAGGGTGGCTTGTTGGACTTTGTTAGAGAGCTTATTGAAACGCTTCAGCTCATCTGCCTCAGCGGCATAGGATTTGATCTGGTTGACTCCAGCGATGTTATCGCTCAGCAACGCATTCATCTCACCAGTGTATTTTTTGACATCTCGGTGGCGATCTCTCGCATTGCGGGTATAAATAGTGGCACCTATTGCTAACAGAGGAATCGGAGCCAAGGCTGTGAAACCTAGGACAGGGTCCTTCCATATCAAGAAAGCACTCACTCCAATTATCTGGAGAACCGCTATGAGACCTTGCTCTACGCCGTCTATCAAGAGCCTTTCCATTGCTGGAATATCCTCGGCGACTCGTGTCATGATGTCGCCCGTACGTTTAGAATCAAACCACTTGAGCGGTAGCCGTTGCAATTTAGAATAAAGTTCAGAGCGGAGATCAAAAATGGCTTTTTGTTCAAACACATTATTGATGAGAATGCGGAGGCAGTTGAATATGTCGCGCCCGAAAAATGCAGCTAAGGCAATACAGGTGTAGAGTAGAACCTTCCGGGAGTTTTCGTTTTTGTAGGCGTCCGAATCCACGTCGGGAACCAGCTCGCGAACAGACTCAGCAGCAGCTAGATTAGAATTACCTTTCCTTGATTCTAATTTTTTGGCAATCTCTTTGGTTTTCTCTATTTCGGCATGGCTAGCAATGACTTCCTCATAGATCCGACCCGACATTTCGGGGAATACGGGGAGCATGACGGTCATAAGAACAGCACAGAGTAATTGTGCCAGAGCTAGCTTTGGATAGCGGCCGTAGTAGGAGAAAATGCGTCGGATAGTCTTCATGAAATACCGCTAGAAGATGGACACATCTTACATAAAAGTAAAGCTATGCGAAAAATCAGTGAATTTTAGGGTTGTCGAGTGGGGGCGGAGCCAACTAGTGTCCATCAACACACCCGAAAATCCTACTTCAACAACTGCTACATAAAACCACAATGGCTACTTATATCTTTGGCGCGCTAACCGCCGCCGTCTTAGCTCTATCCATCTGGATGGGCTTTAAGAATAATAATGAATTCGAAAAACAAGTGAACCTCAATGAGAGGGCTCAGCGCAATTTGCTTACAGCGCAAGGTGATCTTGCTAACCTAACAACCAAGCGCGATGATACTGTTGTGAGTAAAGAAGCATTGCTTGTAGAAGGTACCCAAGAATCGGCAAAGCTTGAAAAAGTTCAAAAAGAGGTGGCGGTACTCGAATCAGACATTCCAGCGAAAGAGAGCATTGTCTCAGCAAATGAAAGCAAGATTGCAGCTAATGATGATGTGCTTAAAGGTCTTCCCGATCCGGATGTCTTAGTTCCACAGATCACAGCAACCAAGAACAAGATTGCTCAGCTGAAGACAGATATCGAATCTGACGAATCAAGTCTTGCTGACTTGACGCAACGCAGGGAGGAAATAGCTACCCAGGTAGCTAGTAAACGCCAACGTATTGAGTACCAGACTACTGGTAAGTCACTTACCTCACTTGCTACTTCAGTTCAGAGTGTCTATCGCAACTGGGGTTTTGTAACTATCAATAGTGGAAACGCACACGGTGTGGTTCCTGGTTCTATTCTTGACGTACTTCGCAACGGTGAAGTGATTGCTAAATTGAAAGTAACAGCAGTTGAGCAAAATCGCGCAGCAGCAGACATCCTTCCAGATGTTCTTCCTGTCACTATAACTCTCCGCTCCGGTGATCGAGTAGTGGCTGAAAAAATTGCTCAACAGTAAACGCTATACATTCTAACCACTTACTCATTTTATTACTATGAAAACACCTTTATTCGCTGTCGCATGTGCAGGTATTGGCGCCGCAGGAATTTTTTCCTACATGAAAATCGAAACTCATCAAGCTGAGCTCGTCTCCACAGACGTGAAGAAAGCTAAAATCGTAAACGTTGAAAACGCTTACGATGGGATGCAGAAAGATTACGACTCAGAAAAAGATCTCAAGAAGAAGGCTGAAGATGCCCTCAACGAGACAAAAGCTGAGATCGAACTTAAAGACTCTCAGAAGCTTGCGTTGAAGCGTACGCTTAAAGATCTCGATAATAAAGTCGCAGCTCAGCAAGAGAAGATCGAAGAGGTTGAGACTCTCATCAAGAAAGTCAAAGAGGCCTTCCAAGGGGAAGCCGTTGCTCTTGGAGATATTCCAGCATTTGTTGAAAAACTTAATGAAGAGCGTAAGAATCTAGAGAAGAAGAGCGAGGAAATCACTATCGCAGTAGAAGAAGTTCAGAAGGAGTTGGACGCAGGAAAATCAGATCTAATTGTCCTGAATAAGCGTGAGTCCGAGCGAATCAAAAGCCTCAGTCAAAACAGCCTTTCATCACTCATCACAGCAGTAAACAGCAATTGGGGGTTTGTTATTATCAAGCCACACCCAAATGCTATTATCGATACCGATTCAAACTTGATCATCGTTCGTGGTTCACAACACATTGGTCGTGTTAACATCAATGCCGTTGAAGCAAACCGCGTGATAGCTGATATCGATTTCGATAGTCTAGTCTCTGGTGCGCGTGTGCGAGCTGGTGACCGTGTTATCTTAGCTAAAGCAAATAGCCGCTAAACTTCATTAGAGTTTAAACCATTTTTAAAACGCATTGTCCTGTGGGCAATGCGTTTTTTCGTTAGTGGAAGCAGTTGGTGTGTGTTATAAGCTCGGGGTAAATAATGGAGGACGTACTAGTTAAAAAGGAAGGGGAACCGGTAAAGCAATTTTCAGTGATGTTGCAGAACCGAGCCGGCGCGCTTGGGTCGTTAGTGAGACTCGTTCGCTCTGCCAAGGTTGAGATCATTGGTATAAGTATCCAGGATTCGAGGGACGCAACCATCGTGAGGATGTTAGTCACAGATCCAGACACTATTTTTTGCCTATTTGCTGAGAAAGGAATTCCGTACACGATTTGCCAAATGGTTGTGATTGCTCTGAGGGAGTCGGGAGTCGGCCTGGGAGCC
Organism: uncultured Thermodesulfobacteriota bacterium; assembly: GCA_964195395.1. Taxonomy (GTDB): domain Bacteria; phylum Verrucomicrobiota; class Verrucomicrobiia; order Verrucomicrobiales; family Akkermansiaceae; genus Rubritalea. The sequence continues at coordinate 763 of CAXMPP010000060.1, read as the reverse complement.
TGTTTAGAAGCATTGATGGCTGCCGAAACAAATGTTGATTTTGCGTATTCTTTGATGGCACATCCCGATAGGCAAAGTTTAGTAGCAATGCACTTGGAAGACTATTCTTTTGGTATCGATGTGTTGAATCGTTCTGGCTTTAAGGTGCTCTACCAAGAGGATTTATCTCGATAGATTGACGCTAAATGACAAGCTTGCTTGTTTTAAGTGAGTTGTCACTTGCGTATTACTTGGAAAGCCAGCATCTGTCAAAATTGTTACTTGTGAATTTGGGCGACTTAGTGAATGGTCGCGCCTGTCTATGAATGAACAAATTTTACAGTCCGCAGCTGCACAGGCTCGTGGATTAGCAATCGACGCGGTTCACGCGTGCTCATCTGGTCACCTAGGTCTTCCACTTGGTTGTGCTGAAATCGGTGCCGTACTTTTCGGTGAAAGCCTGAACTTTGATCCATCTGCACCAAAGTGGCTCAACCGCGACCGCTTCATCCTTTCCGCTGGTCACGGCTCCATGTTTATCTACACATGGCTTCACCTCAGTGGTTACGGCGTTTCTCTTGAAGACGTGAAGAGCTTCCGCAAGCTCGACAGTATCACTCCGGGTCACCCAGAGTTCGATGAGACTCCTGGTATTGAGGCGACTACTGGTCCTCTCGGTCAGGGAATAGCAAACGGCGTAGGCTATGCTATCTCAGGCAAGCGCGCCGCAGCTCGTTACAACACGGCTGATCACACACTTTTCAATCACAACATCGTGGTACTC
>CAXMPP010000059.1:0-11546 GCA_964195395.1 uncultured Thermodesulfobacteriota bacterium | reverse complement strand
TGCGAGTTACAGTTCTAGCTGTGGTTATGTGGGTCAGAATCTATATACCTTGAAGCTTACATACAAAGGAACCCAAGGAGGTAATGATCACTATATTGCATCTATTTCTTACACTTTAGATTCAACGACTCAAACTTTTGAGGAGAGCCTTGTGTATCAGGGAAAGGATATCGAATTGTTCAAAGATCAAGATTGGCGAATTGGAGTTCGACCGTGCTTGCAGGATTAGACACACAATACTGGCGCAATGTGACGGTCACAGCACGTAGCGCGACCGTCTCGGTCGCTCAAAATAATCCCAGCGAAGCTGCTGACCCAAAGCGCTCAGACCTCATCATCGAACTTCCACGTGCCATTCAGTCCCGTCATCCCCCCACAAATCTGGCTGAGGGTGTTGGCTGGTTTGTAGAATCCATTGTTTTTGCTCGGCTGTGGCTGATTTCCCGTTGTTAAGTAAATGTTCGAGCTTCCAGAATTGTGCGAGCGGATGTGGCTGTTATGGAATCCATTCTGGGTCGATCAACTTTACCAGTTGGCTAATTGGGTAGTTAGATTCTTCTGCTAGAATCGTTCTGAGATCAGCGTCTTTCTCGGCTAATAGTGGGTGGGTGAAGACCTCGGGCATGAAACCTGAATCTCGTGTATCGAGCATGTGCTGGGTGAGAGTTTGACGGAACTTTAGTATTTTTTCTAACTGAGCTGGGACTTTTTCGCCAGAGCGTCAATGTATTGTGGCGTAGGAGTCACCATAGCAGCCAAGGTGTGGACCGTGATCCTCTGCGGTAATCCACAAAATGTTAGGACGATCAGCCAAGCCAGGTTATTCACCGTGAGGCGTAGAATGGTGCGCATTCACCTCACCCGCGAGCGGTCGTGCTGAGCTGAATCAGTTCCGGTTTTATCATTAGCAGCATATGAGGTTCTGGCATTCTGTAGAAATACAGCGAATTCCTTCAAAAGATGGGGTTGTTTTCTGAAAAAAATCTGCCAGCATCGCCGCGTCAGATGAACGAGAAACCTGAAGAAAATAAAGCATTGGACCTGAGCGCATTGGATTTTGGTCCGTCCTGGGCACGCCAGGGAGAGAGTAAGCCACGCAAAAAATATGCTGATCGCGGTGAACGTGATGAGCGTAGCAGCGATGGTAACAAGGGGGGGCGCCGTGAAGGTGGTCGCCCTCAGCGTGGTGAACGAGATGATCGTAAACCTTTTAGAGGACGTGATGGTGGAGAACGCCGCCGTCCTCAACGACCACAGCCAGTGGAGGCAACAGCAGGTGTTGCCGCTGACATTATGCCGATCGAAGAAGGCATTGATAACCTTTCCAAGGAGATCATCGCAGCAGGGCGCACTTATTCAGTGTTTGAGCTAGCGCGTATGATTTTAGCTTCACGCGATCGCTACAAAGTAATTTTTCGTAAGGAAGAAGTCGGACCTGAGTTGCTCCAATCAAGCCACGATGGTTCAGTCTTTTTGAGCAAAGCCGAGTGTCTAGTTCATTTCCGTACTGCCGAGTTTCTTAAGGAACTCTATACAGCTGAAGAAGTAGAGGTAGATGCACCTAAGGGTAGTTTTCAGACAATCGCGAAATGCGGCTTTAGTGGAGCTATTTTTGGCCCACCAAACTACCACGCATGCAGCCAGAATATCATCGACCTACATAAGGCCGAGTTCTCAAACATGGCACTGGATCGCTACAAGTCACGCGTTGTGACTGAGAGTGGTGAGGAAGCTGTGAATGCGTGGCTGGAGACAATGAAAAAGAAAACTCAGTATCGCTTAGTCAGTGACGCTGAAGTAATTTTTGAAGATGAAAAGGCGATGTTGGCTCATTTTGAGGCTAAGCTTTTTGATGAAACATTCCGAGCGACGCACCGCGCAGATGTCGACTCCCAGATTCCAGGTAAGCTTCTCTCACCAGGTCTTTTGACTTTGTTGAAGGAAACAATCGCTGATCAACGTCGTTACCCAGGTAAACTGGCTCCCTTCCTTTGCCGCCAGCTTTCTGGTCGTCATTTGGCTGTGTTTAAGTGGCTGGGTAAACTGCATTGTGGACCATCCAGACCACACGCTATCGCTGTTGATGCGAAGCTAGCCGAACGCCCAGCAATATTGTTGGCATCGATTTTAGCTAATCCAGGAGGAGGTATAGATCTCCTTTGGAAAGCAGTGTTACCTGAAGATGTGACTGATGAGGTGAAGAAAGAATGGTTCCACGATCTCCACTGGATGATCAATCAGGGCTACGTCGTACTTCTGAGCAATGGCCATGTTTTCAGTTCTGATCATTCTGCAGCAGGAGTAAAGAAATCTCCAAATCCAAAGAAAGAGAAAGCTCCAAAGAAGGAAAGAGCTCCAAAGAAGGAGAAATCTGTTGAGCCGATTGCTGACGTGGCTCCAAAAAAAGAAGACGAAAAGTCTGAATAGCGCACGCTATGGGTCAGGCGTATCTTTATCTTTTAGCTCTACTTCTAGTGGGTTTTGTGGCGGCGCATAAATTTGCCCGCCTGGCTACCCTCAAGGGGTATCAAGGAGGTAAGGCCAAACGCTATCCCATGCTCTTGATGCTCGCGGCTATTGGTGCCGCGGTCTTACTTTTTCTAGGAGCTATTCTGATTGGATTGGCTATGCCTCACTGGCAAGCCGGCATCAGTACCGTCTATTACGTCGGCAACTGGTTCGTCATCGCGGTGAACCTGCTCATACTCAATCTCGCCTACAAGAATATGAAGGCGGCTCCTGACGCGAAAGGCTAGTTTGTGGTTTCTTTTAACAGCCTTTTTGATTGCGAGTATCAAACTACACGCGCAGTCCAGAGGTGGTAAAACTTACTCACCGCGCCAGATGGCGATGATGTGTTCTGGGTGGAAGTTGATTTCCTGACCAGGTGTGAGTAGCTTGGTGTATTGCGGTTGGTTGTCGAGGTAGCCGACGATGATGCCATCGTCAGTGTTGGTGATGACGGCCCACATGTGCTCAAGTGAATGGGATTTACCCTCTACTTTAAACGGCTTGGCGTAGTGGAATACGAGTTTGACAATATCTCCCTCCTCGACAGCGAAACGCTCGTCGTCGGCTGGAATGCGCTCTTCGAGAAAGTCTTGTTTTTGCCGATTGTCGGCTTCGATCAGATCGAGTTCGTATCCGTCGTTCTCGAGAGTGGCATAGGGGTATTTCTCTTCTTCACTCACGATCGGCTAGCGGTAGCTGGTGATGGTATCTACGAGCGCAGCCACATTTTCTGGCTTAGCGGATGGGAGGATACCATGACCTAGGTTAAAGATGTGTCCATTGCGGCCCTTCATGGAGTCGAGTAAACGAGTGGCTTCGATCACTGTGCGCTCGGCGGTGCCGTCGAGGATTGTTGGGTCGAAGTTTCCTTGGACAGCGATGCCCTGTGGGAGTTCAGAGTGGAATTTAGGGAGGTCGACAGTCCAGTCGACGCTGAGGCATTTTGCTCCAGCTCCGATGAGAGCACTGGAGTGGTGTGCCATTCCTTTAGCGTAAATAATGATTGGGAAGTCAGCTGGGAGAGCGGCGATCACGCGGCGCATCCATTTGACTGACATTTCTTCGTAGTCGCTTGCTGAACACCACGCACCTGCTGAGTCGAACATTTGGAGTGCGTCAGCACCGTGAGCGATCTGCATGAGGAAGAGGTCGATGAGGGCTGTGGAGATCTTTTCCATCAGCTTTTCAAACAAGGCTCGGTCCTCGTAGAACATGTGCTTGAGACGTGAGCAGTTTTTCAAGGATCCACCTTCAGTCATGTAGGCTGCTAGGGTCCACGGTGAACCTCCGAAACCGAGCAGCGCCTTATCCATGCCGATTTCTTTGCGGATGGAGGTGAGAGCGTTGCCCATGTAGATGAGTTTTTCGGCAGTGCCGGTCTCATCGAGAGCGTCGATCTGAGCTTCGGTTTCGAGCACGTAGTCCATGCCGATGCCACCGCCTTCGCGGAAGTGGTAGGGCTGGCCCATTGCTTCGGGGATTACGAGGATGTCAGAGAAGAGGATCGCGGCATCGAGGTCGTAGCGGCGCAGTGGCTGCATGGTGACTTCGGTGGCCAATTCAGGCGATTTGACCATCTCTGTGAACGAATAGGATTCCTTAAGCTTGCGGTACTCAGGGAGGTAGCGGCCAGCCTGACGCATGATCCATACGGGTGGGCGCTCGAGTTCTCCGCAGTTCGCGGCGGTGAGGAATCTATCTCTGCTGTTCATGGTGTTCTTAGTAAGGGAATTGGAAAAAGGGGAAAGGAAAAAGTGTGCTAAGTGTTCAGTTGGTTGTTTCAGCTATGTAGTAGGGAGGGATCTTAATACACCGCGTCTAGGTTTCATTAGCATGAGACCCATTGACTTTTGACTCATGACCATTGACAGTCCGTAGGGCTTATTCCTCCCAGATCATGTGCTGCATTTCTAGTGCTCGTGCACGCTTCTGGTATGCTTCTGATTCGGGGCCGCCGTAGGATGCTACTTTTTTGGCGATTGCTACTGCTGCCCTATAGTCTTGTTTTTTTTCTAACAATGCGACGGCCTTGAAGCCGCATTGGTAGAACCACTTCCATTCCTGTTGGATTTCAGGGGCCTTGGGGTCGATGTTTTCTTTGTTGATGACTTGGTAATACGAGTCGAGCGCGAGCTTATCTTTCTGCATGCTTTCAAGCGTCTGGCCCTTCATGTAGTGGATTTGGTTGTTCCATGCTAGGGGCAGTTTTTTGTGTCTGAGTAATTGGTCGTAGACGGCGATAGCCTTGGTGTATTGACCGGAGGCTTCGCCGCCTTGGGTGTGGAGGGCGGTGGCTAGAAGAATTCCAATCTCGCGTTGTTGGGCTGAGGTAGAAGTTGCTTTGTAGACGGTGTTGAGAGAAATTTTAGCTTCCTCTGTGCGGTTGATGTCGAGCAGTACGCGGGCTTGCTGAATCCGAGCTTCCAGCACAAGGGCTCCTTTGATTTTGATGACGTTTTCAAAGAGGTCGACACTTTCTTTGAGAGCCTGTGGCGTGCCTTCCAGTCTAGCCGCCATCCCAGCATAGTAGTGACAAAAGGAGGTGAGTGGATTCTTTGGATTTTCGAGAGCTATCTTTCCGAATAATTGGCGAGATTTGTTATGTTCTCCATTTCGATAGAGGGCAAGGGCCTTGCGCATTTCGAACTCCGATGAACTCGCATTATTTGGGAATTTTTCGAAGTAGGTATCGAGCGTTGTTATCGCAGCGGGCCAATCTTGTTGGAGCTCCGCTAGAAGGTAGCTGGTTCGGGTGAAGTCGGTGAATTGTGCTTCGCTGAGATTTGAGCTATCAACACTATCGATGAGGGCTTTGCTGAGTAATGAATCGAGCGGTGGCTGAGTGGCGCAGATAGATGCTAAAGCAATGCGAGCGTCGACAGCACGTGGGTTTTTAGGGTTCTTTAGAAGGAAAGAGTGGAGGGCTTCACGGGCATCAGCGTGCTCTTGGTGGGCGAGCCAGAGGGCGCGCTCGATACTGAGCTGGGTAGCGAGCTCTTTGTCAGTAATCTTCTTTTGTTGGGCGTCAAAGGCGGCGAGGTCAGCACTCCTAAGAGCCGAGAGTCCTAGGTTGATTTTAGCAGCTCTAGCTAGGTGTGTGTTGTTTGAGAGCGCGGCTAATTCAAATGCCTTGAGGGCATCAGAGTAGTTGTCTTGCTCGACACTGAGTATGCCGGCTATGAAGCCAGCTTGGGACTGGGCCTCCGGGGTTAGAGTTATTTCATTTGCTCGTGCAAGGTCTGCTAGACTTTGTAATGTGCGGAGCGCGTCGAGTCGCTTTTTCTGTTTAAGCTGGATCTTCGAACTCTCAAAAATCGAAGCTCCAAAGAGTGCGTGTTGTGGGTAAGTTATGCGAAAGGCTGAGAGCTCGAACTGTGCTGTGGTTAGTGAACCAGCGATGTCTAATTGCGCGGTGTGTATTGCATAGTAGTAATGCGCAATTGCTCGTAAATAGGGGTTAGTTGTATTGATAGTTATGGCAGGGGGGAGTGGGCTAACAATGAGGTCGGCGCCGAAATTGAGCCCGAAGTCTGGTGCTGATTCTTGCTCACGTTCGGCCCATTTTCTCAGTTGAAGATAGAATGGGTCAGTTGGTTGCATTGGCATGGTGGCCCACGCGCTCAGTCGCTCAAAGGCTGGGTGCAAGATGAGGGAGTCTTGGTGGCTGTTGATGAACTCGGTGAGTCCTAGCACGGCTTCTTGAGTTTGTCCTGCGGCGTGACGTGCATCAGCCAAGCCAATCAGTGCAATCTGATAGAGTCTAGGGTGGAGTTTTTGTTCACCACTGAAGAAACTTGAGAACTTCTCGATAGCGGCTGGGTAATCTTTACTTGTGAGAGCTAGTTGAGCATCGAGCACAGTCTTGAGTCTGCCAGTTTTATTGTCGTCAGGAAGACTGGATATCGCGGCTTTAGCTTTCTTTAGCTCACCGCTCTCAATATAAATTTCAGCGAGAGTGGTCTTGGCCTTGAGCTTAGTGATTTCTTCTTTAGACAGCGTAGACTTAAGGTAGTTCTTGATAGCTTCATCACGGAAGCCAAGAGCTAACTGGAGCGATGCGAGGCTGAGTGTGGCTTCGTCATTATACTTTGACTTAGGATCTAATTTTTTAAAGTGCTCAATGGCCTCGCTGTATTTTCCTTGTGCCGCCAGAGCTTGTGCTATCCAGAACTCTCTCTCTGGATGGTCATTAAAAAACTTACTATTGAGTGTGATGAGAGCCTTCTCTGGTTGATTAGCTCGGACCTGAGCCTCGGTGAGGCTGTAAAGAATTTTTCGGTTTTGCTCAGCGGTGAGTTTGGGAATCTTATAGGCTTCTTCAAAGCGAGTGACTGCGAGGTCGGGGAGATGATCACTCAGGGCTTGGACTCCTTGTTGGTAGGGAGCGATCGCTTCCATTCCTGTGATGGCTACGGGTACAGCAGGGACAGCGGGTGCAGCTGATGCCAATGGCGTCAGAACGAGGGTAGCTAGAAATAGGGCGGCAACACGCATGTGCACACAAACTAGAGGTGGATTGGTGTGGGGTCAATGCTGGGAAGCTGGATAGCGAGAGTTTTCAGTTGCCAGTTAGAGTGAGATTACCAAGCATGGTTCGTATGAGTCTGCAGATGGAACCAATCGGGGTCGTGGAAACGTGTTATGGAGAAAAGTTTGGTGTACCCCGACAGCCGGGACTAGTCCCACAGGCGTGGGGCCGGGTCATTTTCGATGAAGCGTACCGTGGTGAAGCTTTTTTGAGAGGGATTGAGGGATTCAGTCACTTGTGGCTTATCTTCCAGTTCCATCAAGCTCAGGCAAAAAAGGGGAGAGGAACGGTGCGTCCCCCGCGACTAGGGGGAAATGAGCGCAAAGGGGTATTTGCTACGCGTGCTCCGTATAGACCTAACGGGATTGGTCTCTCTGTGGTTGAGTTAGTCAAGGTCGACTCAACCCACCCGGACGGACCTGTGCTGCAAGTGCGAGGAGTGGATTTGGTTGATGGGACACCCATTTTAGATGTGAAACCGTACGTGCCGTTTTGTGATTCAGTGGAAGGAGCAAGAGGTGGCTTTGTAACGGGGGAGCCCGAGCGGATGCCTGTCATATGGGAGTGCACGTGTTTGGTCTCGCCGGAGCGCAGAGAGTTGATCGAGTCGACAATCTCGCTCGACCCTCGGCCAGCCTATCAAGATGATCCCAGTCGTGTTTATGGTTGTAGCATCGATTCCTGTGAGGTTCGTTGGCGGGTGGATGGGGGAATAGCTAAGGTTCTATGCCTGGTAGTTGCTTCTGCGAAGTAGACTCTCAAACGCTGAGTATTCACGAACTATTAGATTCGTGAAATTTCACTTGCGAGGGGCGAATCGAGGCTTAGTATGCAGCGAATGAAAGCAGTAAAATGGATAGCAGTAGGACTGGCAGTAGTAGTCAGCGTTTTGAGCACCTCGTGTGGAAGCCTTCCTGATCCGATAGATAAAGATTTGGGGCCACAAAGTGAACATAGCCCAATCCCATGGAACCGTCGTCTCCAGGGGGAAGGCCAAGGAGCGCTTGGTGGCTTTAGCCAGTAGAATATCACTTATTTTAAAAGCCGGGTTCCAAGTTGTTGGAGTCCGGCTTTTTTTGTCCTCCGAGCTGGAGGACTGTTCAGTGCTGTTGGAGTAACATGTTAGATTATCTCTTTATTTAGAGGCTCGTGCCGCTTCAATAATGGCTGCAATAATAGGCTCTGGAGGCCCTGATAAGCCTTCTTGGCGATGGACGATTTCCCCTTTTTCGTTAAGGACTGTGATGAGGTTTGAGTGAGCAAAATCTTTATCGTTAATCCGACGATAGTTGGTTCCAAGAACCACGGCGAGTTCTTGAATGGTGGGGGTATTGGAGCTGAAAAAGTTCCAGCGTGTGAAATCAACCTTATGACTGTTCCCGAAAGTTTTTAAGCGCTCAGGCGTGTCTGTGGTATCGACGGAGAAAAAATTGAAACCTACTTGTTTTCTTAATTTTTCTGGCAGCCCTTTTTCTACGGCCTTCATGTCGGCCATGAGCCTTGGGCAGGCATATTCGCACTTGCTATAGCCCATAGTGACTACTTGGATTTTGCCATTGAGCGAGGCTAGTTTAACTTGTGATCCAGCTTGGTTTTTCCAGCTCGAGTCGATTTGGTAAATGGACGAGTCCGATATCTCACCGGCAGCTAGCTTGGGGTGATTTGCGCAACATGGAGCCACTTTTTTTTCGATCTTTGGAGTTACGGGGGGAGCCACGTCTTTGCTAGATTTGTTAGGAGACTCGGCGTGAACGTTGAGGCAGCATGCAATGAGGGCAATGAAGGTAGATGATTTCATGGTTTTGAGTCAGTAAGAGGTGTCGGAGATGAGGCGCAGCGAAAGCCCAGGTTTATGGTGCTAAAATTCCCTTTAAGACTGGAGCGAAAGGCGTAACGCATGAATGCAGCGTAGTTTCTAACATCTGTAGAACTTACCGCTCCACCTGCGCAAAATAGATTGCGCTCAATGCCGGTGTCACCTCGAGACTCACCGGTGACCATGGAGTTGTTAAAGTCTTCGTTCCACTCCCAGATGAGGCCGTGGAGAGCTTGGACTCCGTAAAAGTTTTTGGGAAAGGTATTAGCTTGTGGTAAGGGGGATTTGTTGGGGGCTGCGTACCAGCCTAGAATTGTTTGTGTGTATGAGTCATCAGCGGTGGCGTTTGCCCTAGTCTCGTCGGCTCGGGCGATGAATTCCCACTCGTCGACAGTGGGGAGGCGTTTACCTAAATGAGTGGCATAGGCACGGGCTGCAAACCAGGAAACATGGGTGACTGGTGATTCTAAATCGGCACCTGGATCGGTGTCGGTTAGCCAATCTTGTAGGTACGTTTTGTCTGCAAAAATCCGTGGAAGATTTGAGCGTTGCCACTTTGGGTTTGCTATGACAAATGCGCAAAATTGTCTTTTGGTGACTGGGAGTGTGTCGATCCTAAATGCGTCGACTTCACGGGGAGTTTTATCTGTGGTGTAGAGCGGTATGTAGGAGCCTGCTGGAATCTCCACCATGGGGACAGCGGTGATAGACTCACTAGCACCCCATCCTAAGCTCAAGGTGAGCAAGGATAGTAGACTGACTAAAAGGATGCGAGTGAGTTTCATTTAGCTAATTTGTTAGGCCGTTAGTGTCCAGTATTGAGGGGCTTTACAGCTTTGGCTCGGACTTTCTTGACCATGTCAGGAGTGACTTCAGTGCCGTTGTTGTCCCACTGGCTGTAAACGTAGGTGAGAACATTTGACACATCATCGTCTGATAGATCTAGCTTTGGCATGATACTGTTAAACTTAGCACCATTGACTGTGACTTCTCCAGCGAGGCCGTTGACGAGAGCGCTGATGGAATCATCGATGCTGCGATTGAGGTAGTCAGATTTTGCCAACGGCGGGAATGCAGCGGGGATACCTTTTCCGTTAGCCTGGTGGCATGCGCTACAGACTTGGGTGTAGGTGATCTTGCCACGCTCAATACGTTCGCCCTTGTTTGCAGCTTTAGCTGGTTTGCTAGCAGTTTGGGGGATGATTTGGATTGCTCCGCCTTCTGGCTGGTAAATACGGTCATCAGTTTTACCTGAATAGACGATTTTGTTCGTAGCTTCATCACCGCCTCCTACTTTAAGCATTCCAATAGCGCCTTTGTTGAATGCTCGGAAGATGGAGTGGTCGACTAGAATGAAGGTTCCTGCTGTATCTAATTTGAACTCACAGATAGCTGAGCCGCCTGCTGGGACGAGTGTGGTTTGGACGTTTTTGTTAGGCGTTCCCAGTCCACCTTCTGTGTAGACTTTATCAAAAATCTCACCGATCACATGGAATGAGGATACGAGGTTTGGTCCTCCATTTCCCACGAAGAGGCGAACTGTATCACCGACATCTGCGGTGATCGCTTTGTCGCCGGTGAGCGCTCCGACAGATCCGTTGAATACAACGTAGTCGGCGTCTTCTTTGATGGCTTTTTCCATGCTGAATGGCTGGAGCCCAGCTTCACCGTATTTTCCTTTGGTGTAGAAATCTCCCTGCATCACGTAGAATTCTTTGTCGACCTTGGGTAGGCCTTCCTTGGGTTCTACGAGAATGAGCCCGTACATGCCATTTGCAATGTGCATGCCTACTGGGGCTGTCGCGCAGTGGTATACGAAGAGGCCTGGGTTTAGAGCTGTGAATGAAAACTCAGACTCATGCCCAGGTGTAGTGAAAGATGATGCTGCTCCACCACCGGGACCAGTGACTGCGTGAAGGTCGATGTTGTGAGGCATTTTGCTAGACGGGTGGTTCGCTAGATGAAATTCGACTAGGTCTCCTTCGCGGACACGAATGAACTTTCCTGGAACACTGCCACCGAATGTCCAGAAGGTGTAATCCACGCCATCAGCCATGCGCTTGACGACTTCAGTAACCTCCAGATTGACAACCACTTTGGTGCGGTGCTTTCGGGTGATTTTGGCGGGAACATTGGGAGCGTCGGTTAGGATGGCGACTTCTTCTCCTACTAAGGGCTCTTTTAGGATGCTGAGGTGATCGTCAGCACTAGCATCAATAAATGGGCTCAGAGCACAGGCCATGGCGATGAGGGTCTTTCTTGTGTGTTTTGTCATTTTTCTAGGGTGGTGTTTGTTTAGAAATGTTCACTCCATCTGTGGGTTTCCCATACTACTATACAGGATGTCCTTTCGGATATAAAAAGATTACAGCATGAGTAAGGAGATTAAAGATTATTTTATCCTTAATTTATGAAGGGGTTATAATGATGGGGTAGTCTGCTAAAAATTGAGCTTTCTTTGGCTCGCGGTAAAGCTTGGTGAGTGCACAATTGCTGCCCTCAAAATGGACCTAAGGATTGCTAGCGAAGTTATCGAGAGTGGCCGAGCGGAGGGCTTTGTCAGTCTCATCGCGGAGTTTTTGTATCGTATCGTGAAGCGGACACGGGTCTTTTACCCCGCACCACCCTGGTCCCATTGGGCAGAAATCGTCGTTATTTTTGTCCTGCCCAAACAGTTTGACGATTTGGTAG